>JBGTLM010000128.1:0-10708 GCA_041744135.1 Pyrinomonadaceae bacterium | reverse complement strand
CTCACTCCATCCCAGGGAGGGGTTTCTCGCCGGGAACGCTGGGCAAAGTTGAGGACGCCGGCCGCAACAAGAAGAGCTCCGCCGATCAGCACCATCCAGGTTCCAGTTGTAAGAACTGATCTTTTCACAGCTTCAGACTTCGGCTCACGCCAAAACCTCCGATCCTGAGTTCGAAAGCAAGGTATGTTCCCAAGCGGTTCCCATGCTGTTTTCAACGACTCGGATGAGCCTTGCTCGTTGAAAACAATGACGCTGGCTCGAATACATTGGTCTATGGACCCTAAGTGGCTCGAGGCTTAACAGATCCGGCAAAAACTGACCTGAAAACGCAACTCCGCTTAATTCAATATTTCGTAGTTTTCCATGATTTTGGAGACCTCGGATGGGCTAACCAAGAGGGCGTTAGATCGAAGACAGGGTCATTCTCCACCAACTATCCTGAATCTAACCTCTCTTACTCTAAAACCTGACGGAGATGCCACCTCGGACCGACCGGCGCCCGGTCAGCAGTCGCGTAAGTATCTCTTTATTTTCCGTATTTACCTGAGCGTCTAATAGGTTGCGAGCATCGAGCACGACTTCGGCTCTAACCGGCAGACCGAAGCTCGGCAAATCCTGCGTAATCTGAATGCTCAATGAGGGATCGTAGACTCCCAGTCGTCCGGCAAAGGGGTCGATCGCAAAAACAGTCGCTTCAGGGGAGAAACGCAAAACTGTGCGTATGTGGGTTCCCGTATCAAAGACTGCATCAAGTTGCAAGGCGCCACTTTGGAAAAATCCGGTGGTGAAGACTTCGCCGGGGCTCGAAAGACCAAACGGAGACAACTGCTGACCCTGACCGAAGGAATATCCCGCAGAGGCAGTCCATTGGCGGCTCAAACGCCGCGTGTAAACCACCCGTACTCCTTTTGAGTTCCCCTCCTGGTTCGCGACGTTGATTAAGGCTTCGCCGGTAGTACCGGAAAAGGCCGATAGTGGTGTGCTGAGAAAACCGACGCCCCGTCCCGAGGTGGTATCAAAGAAAGCTGTGGCCTCAACATTCGAGTTGTTATCAATAACTCGTTCTACTCCGAATTCGAGCCGGTGGCTTCGCTCCATCTCCGCTTGTCCGTCAATGTAAGCAATAGGTCGATTTCCTGATTCAGTGAAAACAACTTGAGTGCCTTCAAATCCCGCGACATTCTGAATGTTCCCCTCACCGCCGCCGGGCGCGTAAGCCGCTCTCAAGCGTGTACGCGCATCAGTGTCAAACTGAATCCCCAGGCGGGGCGTGAATGAAGTCGCGCCACCTGCGCCAATAAATCGCGAGTAATCCAGACCAAAGACTATTACTATTCCGTCCCTGACAATCCATTCATCTACAGCCCGCACCGAAAACTGCCCTAAAGGGCGATCATCAGTCGCGCCTCCGAGCAGCGGCGAATTCAATTTCATCCCGCCAACGCTCAACCCGAGGTGGTGACGTTCGCCAATCCGGATGCGACTGCTCGCTTCCAGGCGCTCGGGCGCATTGGGCCCTAATCCTGTTTGGCCGGCAAAGACCAGTTCAATGTTGTCGGTTGTGGGAGTTGAAATTGCGAAGTTAAGGCCGAGGTATGCGGAGCCGTATGCATTGTCAGCGAAATAGGATTCTACGACCCCGGTAGCACGCCTTCCGGAGTTTGTGGAAACCTCACTTCCCTCAATATCGGTGGCGGCAGACGTCTCACTAGTTGCGTTCTCAATTCCCAGTGCTGCCTTGATGTCCTCGTCATCTCCTTCCTGTGCCTGAAAAATCGAGCGTCGCGTCTGAGCTGAACGCAAGATCCACCTCACGTCCTCACGATCCTTGCGTTGTTCCGGCAGAGTCTTGCCCGATCCAATCGGTTCGAGATTGAAGCGGTAGACTAACTCCTGAGACGCGCGCACTTCGACAGAGGCAAACACAACTGCGTTGAACCCCTCGGCAATAGCGCGGATGCCATAGCGTCCCGGCAGGATTTTCGCGGAAAACCGACCATCAGAGCCAGTTCGCGTCTGCTTGATTACGTCGTTGGCGCCGTCCTTGAGTAAAGAAATGAGCGCTCCAGAGAGGGGATTACCTGCGTTATCTTTTACTGAACCGGTAATTGTGGCAAGGGTAGCTTTTCCTGCGAGTGTGGGAGGAGCAGCAAAAGAGAACAAGGCCGAGAAAACAACCAGGCTTAAAAATAAACCCAATCCTCTTTTCATGGTTGCAAGACCTCCTAGCGCAAACTCCCGCTAGGGAGCGTTTGGGCAAAAGACGCCATCGTTTGGTCTAAACTTGGAAAGGGGCCCTCGTGAAGTTCAATCCTTTTACAAGCAAAGGAACAACTTGCCCTTCAGAAAGCCGAACCGGTTCAGGCCAGGAGACTTACCAGAACCACCAAATGCGCTTATTCTCTGCCAATCTCCCGAGATCTGTCAAGCAAACAGGTCTCTTTGAACCCCGTTTGCTGCCTGTTTTCCGCCATGTTAGGATGCCTACTCCAGTCTCCTAAACGGCACATTTTAGTTTCATCTACTTTGGTATAACTAAGCATGATCGACGACGTCAACTCCACCAAACTTCCCAACGGTATTACGGTTTTGTCGGAGCACATGCCCGGCTTGAGGTCGGTAACCGCCGGAATCTGGGTCCGACGAGGCTCGCGCCACGAATCGGCCAGGTTAAATGGCATTTGCCACTTCATTGAACACTCGGTTTTCAAGGGCACGGAACGGCGTTCTGCTCGGGATATTGCCGTTGAATCCGACCGTCTGGGCGGGCAGTTTGACGCCTACACAACCCATGAGATGACTGGCTTTGCCCTAAAGGTTGCGGACAACGGCCTGTCGGTGGCGTTTGATCTCCTTGCGGACCTCGTTTCCCGACCGAGGTTTGACCAGGAAGATCTTGAGCGTGAGCAGAAGGTCGTCCTGGAAGAGATGAAAATGGTTGAGGACACGCCGGACGAGTTACTCGGAGAGCTCTTCCACGCTGCTTATTTCCCGGATCAACCGCTCGGGCGACCAATTGAAGGCACCGAAGCTACAGTTTCCTCTTTTGATCACACAACCACTTCTGATTTTCATGCCCGCGAGTTCTCGCCGCGAAATCTGGTTGTTGCCGCGGCCGGCAATGTCGAGCACGCTCGGCTGGTTGAGATGGTCGAACGCGGATTTGCCCAAACGATTAAGAGCGTGAAAGCAGGTTCGGCTTCTCAGCCCGAAACGAATTCCTCGGCCTCGGCAGCTGCCCCGATTCTGATTGAGCAGAAGAAAGAGCTCGAACAAGCACACTTGATCCTCGCAGCGCCCTGGCCCACCGCCCGCAGCGAAGACCGCTATGCCGCAAGCCTGCTCGCCTCAGTAATAGGAGGCGGCACGTCGAGCCGGCTATGGCAAAGGATTCGCGAGGAACGCGGCCTTGCATATTCGGTTGGTGCTGGAGGCAGCGCGTTCTCCGACGTGGGAGTATTTACGATCTACGCGGGTACATCACCGACGCATCTTGACGAGGTTCTCGATTTGTCACTGGAAGAACTCCGGCGAGTCGTGAAGGAAAGCGTCTCCTCCGCAGAACTGAAGCTCGCCAAGGAGCAGGCGATATCGTCAATCCTACTGAGTCTTGAATCTTCCAGCTCACGCGCCAGCGCCCTCGCGCGGCAGGAGATCATTCACCACCGGCGTATTTCACCAGACGAAGTTGTTAAGCGGGTCGAGGCTGTGGGTTCTGAGGAGATGCAGCAGGTTGCGCGCAGGTTCTTTACAACGGATAGCCTCGCTCTTGGTGCACTCGGAAATCTAAACGGCTTTCACGTAGATCGTTCGCGGCTTGAGATCTGAATCTAGAACAATCGCGGCAATCGCCCGATAAAGTGTTTCACTCCACAGCATTCACGAAACCGCGAGCGGACCGGGGTTCCCAGGCGGGCAACCTCGCTTGGGGTGGTGGTGCGACCGAAGCCAAACAATCAACGCCCCGTAACACGCGATTAAGACGAGTTGAGTTTTAGGATCGGGTTCGCTGCCGCTCGCGATTCCGTTTAGTGGAGCGACATCGTCATGTGAGCCAGCTGCACCAATACCCCGTAGCCGTTTCCTTGCTTAAGTGATAAAGTCTGCTTTTGTTTTCCTCTGAGTACTAGAGCCCTTAAAAATGAAAATTACCGTTCTCGGCAGCGGCTCAACTGGCAATGCGGTTCTGATTGTTGCGGGTGACACACGCGTTCTCGTCGACGCCGGCCTAAGCGCTAAAGAGATCGCGCGCAGACTCGCGCTCGTCGGTGAAGATGTTCACCGTCTCGACGGCGTTTTAGTCACACACGAACATGGTGATCATGCAGGAGGGTTGCGAGTTTTGCTCAGATCAGTTGACTGCCCCGTCTATATCTCGGCCCAAACGTGCGACGCCTATATCAGTGAGCGGGAAAACGTCACAAACGACGAACCGCGTAAACGGGCTGCGGCAATGAGTGATTGCGTGGAGCCGATCGAGTCGAGCAAGGATTTCCGAATTGGGGAGATCGATTTCCATCCCTTTACCATTCCGCACGACGCGGTAGACAACTTTGGATTCACCGCGACGCACCAGGGTGTCAAGATTGCCACGCTGATGGATTTCGGTCACATCACAACGCTGATTACTGAACAATTACGTGGCTGCGCCGCAATTCTTATCGAATCCAACCACAGCCGTGACATGTTGAAAGCCTGCGACGCTTACCCCTGGGAGCTGAAGCAGCGGATTCTCTCCCGTCTCGGCCACCTTTCTAACGAAGACGTCGCTGACTGGCTGCTACAGGGATTTGATGGGACTGCAGATCACATCGTGCTGACTCATCTGTCCCAGCGAGCTAATAATCCTTACCTGGCCAAGATCTCAGCCGAAGTGGCGCTACAGGAGCGCTCGCCTCTGTTTCACTCCGACACGCAAATAAGTCTTTCATTTCCTAAGGAGCCGACACCCTGGATCGAGGTGTGAGGAGAGGATGGGGGATGAACGCTGCAACATAAAGCGGAGGTGCTCTGAGGTCGATTCATACCCTCGACCAATTCGCTTCCGCTCGGCCTGCTTCGTGCACCTGTTGTTCGTGGTCCTGATTTCCCTACCGGCGATAGCCTGCAGCTTGAAAACTGAGCGACGTAATATCCCCGCAGAAGTTGAAGCTGCAATCAATGGAGTGAGCGAGGATATCGCAACCGATCGCTACGAGAAGATTTACCACGAAGCCTCTGAGCTCTGGCGGCTGGATGCGAGCCTCGAACAGTCTATCTCAGCATTTAAGACGCTACAGACAAAACTAGGTAAGGTGGAGAGTCGGACGGTCCACTCCGCCACGGAACAGCATAACTCAGGCGGTCCGCTAAAAGGCGACGCCTTTATAATCACCTACCAGACAAAGTTCGAGAGAGCCCCCGGCATGGAAACGTTCACCCTCGTCAAGCGCGACACCCGTTGGCTGCTGGCGAGGTATTTCGTAAACTCGACGGCGCTAAAATAGGTGCCGGGTATCAGGTGTCAGGCACCGGTCTGCCCCTGACACCCGACACCCGACACCCGACACCCAAAATGATCGAACGCTACACATTGCCCGAGATGGGCGTACTCTGGTCGGAGGAAAATAAGTTCCAGAGATGGTTGGACGTGGAGTTGGCGGTTTGCGAAGTTCACGCGGAGAGGGGAACGATTCCTCGTGAAGCCCTCCAGGAAATTAAGTCGCGTGCCAGGTTCTCCGTCGAGCGCATCAATGAAATCGAGAAAACCACAAACCACGATGTGATCGCTTTCACGACGAATCTTGCCGAATCGATCGGTCCTGCCTCTCGCTTTGTTCACTACGGTCTTACCTCTTCAGACGTCGTTGACACCGCCAACGCGCTCCTATTGCGAGACGCCTGTGATCTTTTGCTTCAGAAGATCGATGCCCTGATGATTGTGCTGAAGCGGCGGGCGCTCGAGTTTAAAAACACGCCTCAGGTAGGCCGTACTCACGGCATCCATGCCGAGCCCACCTCCTTCGGAATGACTTTCGCCCTTTGGTATGACGAGATGCGTCGTAATCGCGAGCGTCTCATGCGCGCGCGCGAGACCGTGGCGGTGGGCAAGATCAGCGGGGCCGTAGGCGCTTTCGCCCATCTCGAACCGGTAGTTGAGAAGAAGGTTTGTGAGCGACTCGGTCTGCGGCCGGCACCGGTTTCCACGCAGATTATCCAGCGCGATCGATACGCCGAGTTCCTCAGCACTTTGGCAATCGTCGCTTCATCGTTGGACAAATTCGCGCTGAATGTCAGGCACTGGCAACGAACAGAAGTGCGCGAAGCGCAGGAGCGTTTCACCATCGGCCAGAAAGGGTCGAGCGCGATGCCGCACAAACGTAACCCGATCGTCTCCGAGCGTATCTGCGGCCTTGCCCGAGTTGTGAGGGCAAACTCCCTCGTCGGCCTGGAAAACGTGGCACTCTGGCACGAACGCGATATTTCACATTCCTCCGCCGAGCGTGTTGTATTACCGGATTCAAGCATCGCGCTTGATTACATATTGCACAAAGCGACTTCTTTGTTTGAGGGGCTAGTCGTTTATCCCGAGCGCATGCGGGAAAATTTGAATGCCACGCGAGGTCTGATTTTCAGCGGTCAACTGCTGCTGGCACTCACCCAGAAGGGCACCTCGCGCGAGCAGGCGTATGAGTGGGCGCAGCGCAATGCGATGAAAGTGTGGGACGAAGGCAAGGACTTTCAGACGCTCGTGAAGGCGGACGCGGACATTGCGGCGCACCTGTCAACCGAGGAGATAGAACGCGCTTTTTCGCTCAGCAGCTATTTGAAGAATATCGATGCGATCTTTGAGCGAGTGTTTGGGGCGAAGTGGAACGATGGACCATAGCTGATAATTTGGCACGTGGCCCATCGTCGTGGCTGGAGTGTTACTTCACGATTTTCTCAGCGAGGTTGCCTACGATCGGCAACTTGAACATCTGGCCTTGATACGCTTTGTAAGCCGCATAGACCAAGCCGCCGAACATGGCCAGGAAGAACGCGAGAAAAAGCATCGTGTTAAGCAGCCACATCAGCACCCCCAGGACTTCGGAGATAGAGCCCAGAATAAGAGCAAATATTATTAAAACTATCCAGACGACAGTGAAAACCGCACCGATGCCCACTGAGTAGAGTACCGATTGTATGCCGTGAAATTTGACGAACTTGTTTTCTTTCTCAATGAGAAAATTTATCAGACCAAGAATGCCGATGATATAGCCAAGAGCAGCGGCCAGGTTTGCATCCAGGCCGATTGCGGACTTGCCCGTAGCGGAATAGTTTTCCATAGTAAAAGCTTCTCCCCTGCAAAGTTTTCGGTATCGAAGGATTGATAGTCTTGTCAGAACCGCGAGCGGTAGCGACCGGGTCGTTTTGTCCGCCGAAAGAAACAGTTCCGGCAACAGCGATGGACTCGCGTTATTCGACTTTTCAGTCGGCAGCGACGATATTAAGCTAACCGCTACACATCGCGCAATATATTGTCTAGTATGTCCCGCGGGAGCATGAAAGCCAATGAAAGCCAAAGTCTATGTGAATCTTAAGCCCGGGGTCCTTGATCCTCAGGGTAAAGCGATCCAGCATTCCGTCGAGCTGCTCGGCTTCAATGGGATCAATGACATTCGCCAGGGAAAGTATTTCGAGATCGGCCTCGACAGCGCTCTCGATGAAGCTGCCGCCCGAGAGTCGGTGTCGCGCATGGCCCGCGAGGTGTTATCCAATCCTATCATCGAAGATTTCAGCGTGGAGATTGAGGCGTGAAGTTTGGTGTCATAGTTTTTCCCGGGTCCAATTGCGACCACGACGCATATCACGTAATTTCAAAACACGTGGGCCAGCCGGTCGACTTTATCTGGCACCGTGATACTAACCTCAGTAGTTACGACGCGGTCATAATCCCCGGCGGGTTCTCATACGGCGACTACTTGCGCGCGGGGGCGCTGGCTCGCTTCTCGCCAGTGATGACTTCGGTAAAGAGGTTTGCCCGGAGTGGTAGGTTTGTCCTGGGGATATGCAACGGTTTCCAGATTCTTTGTGAAGCAGGATTGCTGCCCGGGGCTCTGATGCGCAACCGCGATCTGCATTTTATCTGCGAACATAGCTTTGTGCGAGTTGAAACTGCCGACACTCCGTTTACGAACGAACTTGAACGCGGTTCGGTTCTGCGACTTCCCATCGCGCATGCTGAAGGAAACTTCATCTGTGATGAGGATACGTTCGCCGAGCTCAAAGGAGAGGACCGCATCATCGTACGTTATTGCGACAAAGATGGAGACGTGACGGACGCCGCTAACCCTAACGGCTCGCGCGACAACATAGCCGGAATCTGTAACCTTGAACGCAATGTACTAGGGCTGATGCCACATCCTGAGCGCGCCTGCGAAGATCTGCTCGGCTCCAGCGACGGGCGCGGCATCTTCCGTTCGCTCGCCGCCACGCTCGCGGCCGTTGCTTGATCTCCAATGACAACTTCCGCAACGGCCCAAAGAATGCTGAGAATGATTCCAATGAAACGTCACTCCGTCTGGCTCTCCGTTGGCCTCTTACTCTTTGTCGTTCTTGCTTGCAGTTTAGGAAAGAAATCCACGAACGTCCCGACAAACCGCGGCGCCACAGAAGACGGTGCCCTGTCAGATGCGACCTCCACCGGCGCCATTAAAGAAATCCACATGGCCAAAGACGATGGCAAGGGAGACCCGGGAGACGAGACTAAGGCGTTTAGCCCGGGCGACCGCACGATACATTGCGTCGCTAAATTGGCCGAGGCAAAAGCTGGAACTAAGATGAAGTTCTCATGGTTTACTGTCGACACCGACGGTTCTCAAAACGAAAAGATCAAGGATATCGACTATACGACCCGCGCACTGGAAAACATTGTTCACGGGCATCTAACGTTGCCTCAGGACTGGCCCAGCGGCAAATACAGGGTTGACCTCTTCGTTAATGACAATCTAGAAAAGACGGCTCAGTATTCAGTTAAGTAGATTTGATATCGGTAGCCACTTTGACCAAATGAAACGCACCTTACCCTTTCTAATAATTCTTGGAGTCCTGGGTGTGGCGTTGGGAGCAGGTTGGTACCTGACGCGCTCCGGTGACGGCTCACCTGGCCCAGCGAATCCTTCTTCCGCTGCCAACTCTGCTGTTGCTTCTTCCAGTCCGCTTCCCAGGGTTTCGAATTCGGCCAATCCGGGGGCCCAGCCGCCACACGCGATCGGTCCACAGGACGCGCCGGTGACTCTGGAAGAGTTTGGCGATTTCGAATGCCCACCTTGTGGCCTGCTGCATCCTGTGTTGAAGACTATGGAGAAGGAGTTTGGCCCGCGCTTGCGAGTAATCTTTCGCGAGTTCCCCCTTGTGCCCACCCACCCCCATGCTCTTGTCGCCGCCCGTTCGGCCGAGGCTGCGGGCTTGCAGGGAAAATTCTGGGAGATGCACGACCTGCTGTTTGAAAACCAAAGAACCTGGCACAAAGAGGTTGACGCGCGCCCAACCTTCGAAGGCTACGCAAAGAAGCTTGGACTCGATTTGGAACGCTTCAGACGAGATGTCGGTAGTCAGGTTGTCGAGCAGAGAATCTTCCTGGACGGAAAACGCGCTCACGCGGTCGGGGTTAAAGGCACGCCCACTGTTTTTCTCAACGGGCGTGAAGTGCCGTTTGAGTCTCTGGCACCAGAGAAACTTCGAGTCCTGATTAATGCTGAACTGTCGGGCTCCCAAAAGTAAAGAAACCGAATCGGAAACGATTATTGAGGCAGTGCGGCCAGTTGCAGCGTGACTTATAATGATGAGCACTCCAGAAGCGACCCGTTCCTCTACAGATTACGGCGTGCCAGACAACCTCGAAGCAAATACTACCTCCCGAAAGGCGACGCTTCTCTACGGTGTAGCAGCTCTGGTCTCGCTTGCGGGCCTCGCTGATTCCATCTATCTCACTATCGAACATGTTTCCGGGCGCAGCGTAAAGTGCACTATTGTCAGCGGATGTTCTGAAGTTCTTAGCAGTCCCTACGCCAATGTACGCGGAATTCCTCTTGCGCTAATCGGCGCTGCGGCCTATTTCTCGGCCTTCAGCCTCGCCACTCTCGCAGCTTTTGATTACAAACCGGCAGGAACCATTCTCACCCTCCTGGTGGGGTTCATGTTCCTAACCACCCTCTGGCTGCTATACCTGCAAGCGTTCATCATTGGACACTTCTGCCAATTCTGCCTACTGTCCGCGATCGTAACCACAATCCTAACTGTGCTTGTCGCAATCGCTCGCACGACAGAAGGCCGTCCGTCAAGAAAGACCTAATAGTTAGATCGACGGTGTCCAGCGAGCTGACCGCACGTAGCAATCTATAGGGCTCATTGTTAATTGAAGCGCGATTCAAGAAGTTGAGAGTTCAACCTTTAGGTTGGGCGTTGGTCGCACGCAAGCTAAAGCTTGAACTCTTATCTTCTTGAATCACGTGTCACTCGGTAATTGATAACGATGAATACAATTTCCTGACTTGATTGGAGGTTACTCATGATTAAGCGTCTTAGTGTCCTGACTCTAAAGTTGGCGTAACAAACCCGTCGGTATATTTGGGCGCGGTTAGTCTTCGGTCCCAGCGGGACCAAATGTTTATAGACCACGACGACCCGGACGAACTTCCTCGCTCCGTAGGAGCGAAACATTTGGTAGCCGAAAAGCACATTTCGC
>JBGTLM010000127.1:0-49785 GCA_041744135.1 Pyrinomonadaceae bacterium | reverse complement strand
GAGACTTTGATTTTTCAGGTTGGCAAGAGTGGTGTCTACCTGGGACGTGTTGATTTCGCTGTTCGCTCAGGCAAGATTGTGGCAGCGGCGGGAAGGCTCTTGAACCTGCGTGATGAATCGTCGGCTTGAGCCGTAAACAGTGGTGTCAGAACGGCGAGCGGTAGCGACCCGGTCTTGTCTGCACCGCACATTAACCCGGGGCACTACCGCTCGCCGTTCTGACAGGCTCTCAGCTCAACAAGACCAAAGCTTTTTTTAATGATTGATCAATCATCCCGCGATCGCATTCGCGCACTCGTGCGTGACGTTCTGGATAAGGCCGTTTCCTCGGAAGCCGCTCCAGATGTCTTGAGTTCACCGCCAGCCAGTCGTTTCATTGATGCGGCTCCCCAGAATTCAGAATCTGCTGCGCCCGTCACGCGCGACGAATCGTCGAAGGTGATCATCACCGAAGATGACGTCCGTGGGCTGGAGCCGGGCGCCGTCCTACGCATCGCCGAGGGTGCGCGCCTGACGCCCCTCGCCGCTGATATCATAAAAGAAAAAAAGATCGTGTTAGAGCGTCGCGTGCCCAGGCGCGGTTCACAAACCTCCAGGATAATTGCCGTAGGGGCCGACCACGGCGGGTTTAGAATGAAAGAGGAGCTCAAGGGACTTCTGGGAGACGCAGGTCATCGCGTCCACGATTTTGGCACTGGTTCCGAGGATGCCGTGGACTATCCCGACTTTGCTCACGCCGTCGCTCGAGCAGTTGCCGACGGAACGGTTGATGTCGGAATCGTTATCGACGGCGCGGGTGTTGGAAGCGCAATTACGGCAAACAAGGTCCCCGGCGTACGCGCCGCGGCGTGTTACTCCGTTGCGGTAGCGCGCAACTCGCGCGAACATAACGACGCCAACGTCCTCTCGCTGGGTAGTAAAACTATTACCAGCCGTGAGATGCGTGAGATAGTTGAGGCCTGGCTGGCCGCCGACATCAGTGAAGACCGCCACCGCAAGCGGGTTTCTAAGATTGAAGCTATCGAGCGTCAGTATCAGCGTTAGTCCGATCAACTCATCAACGGTTGCCACTCAATTGCGGAACCGAGGAGCGGTAGTGACCGGATCTGTGATGGAATGGCTCACCTTGGATCTGAATGGAGCTCGTCGAAATCGGGGCAATTAGACTGTTCGCCTAAACTGAGTGGAATCGCAACAAGATCCGGTCGGAACCGCTCCTCGGTTCTGTAATTGAGTTGCCCTATCAAAGCTCACTCACGAGCTCAAACTAAGCCACTAACTCCGCCCTACCATTTAGCCCCGATGCGAGTTGAAGATGCTAGAATGCTTGCGACCCTAACCGGGAGCTTCCGAAAAGCGGAGTTCCAGAACCAATGCGACCTTCACACAACGGCAGTCTCGAACGACTAATCGAGCAGATAACTGACGCCATCGTGGCGCGTCTTAATGGCGACGGAGGGGAACAGGCAAATCTGTGCGGGTGCACTTCCGAGTGTTTCAACCGGTGCCCCGAGCGGATGCATCGTGTCGTGGATGCCGGAGCCGCACGTATTGGACTGGTGCTCGGCGAAACTGCTTCGGCAAGAGACTGGGCGGGTCTGATCGATCATACCCTCCTAAAACCTGAGGCCACCGATGAAGACATCAAACGCCTGTGTGAAGAGGCCGCGCGTTACCGTTTCGCTTCCGTGTGCGTGAATCCCACCTGGGTAAGGGCGTCGTCGTGCAATTTGCAGGGGACCGGCGTATTGGTTTGCACGGTCATCGGGTTTCCTCTGGGAGCCACGTTGCCAGACGTTAAGGCATACGAAGCGCGGCGGTCGATCTTTGATGGCGCACGCGAAGTAGACATGGTGATAAATGTCGGCGCTTTGAAGAGTGGTGACGATTGCCTGGTCGAGCACGACATTCGTTCAGTGGTGGAAGTTGCTCACGAATATGCGGCAACGTGCAAAGTAATTATTGAGACGGCGTTGCTAACCGACGAAGAGAAAGTGCGTGCCTGCCTGGCGGCAAAGTCAGCTGGAGCCGACTTCGTGAAGACTTCGACTGGTTTCTCCAAGGGCGGAGCCACGGTGGCCGATATTGCTTTGATGCGTCGCACGGTTGGCTCTGAGCTGGGTGTGAAAGCGTCAGGGGGGGTCAAGGGCCTGGAAGATGCGCGCAAGCTGGTTGAGGCAGGCGCCACACGCATTGGCGCAAGTGTCGGCGTGAAGATTGCGCAGGAGGCTGCCGGCAACAGACCAGCAGGCCGCAGCTCAGCCGCTTATTAGCTCCCCACCTCTCACGAATCAGCTGGCAGCCGTACAAAACGATCCACGAAACCACACCAAATGGCACGAAAGAGTTTTCGTGTTCGTTTGTGCAATTTCGTGGATCGTCCTACGAATTGATTTCTCAAACTTGACACTACCGAGCAGCCCAGTCTTGATAGTAACAAGGCTTTGCGTCTATTCTGCTTTCTGAAATTCCAACCCCCAATAACGGTAGGGAGAGATGCCCGCTAGCCGCAAACTGCTCGCAGTAATTCTCGGCGGAGGTGCTGGAACGCGCCTTTTCCCGCTCACCCAACAGCGCTCCAAGCCTGCTGTTCCTTTCGGCGGCAAATACCGTTTGGTGGACGTTGCTATTTCCAACTGCATAAACTCGGATGTGCTACGCATGTTCGTCCTGACGCAGTACAACTCGGCTTCGCTGAACCGCCACATCGCTCAGACTTATCGCTTCTCGCACTTCTCGGATGGCTTCGTTGAGATTTTAGCCGCTGAACAGACGCCCGAGAGTCCGCAATGGTTTCAGGGGACGGCAGATGCGGTTCGTCAGGTTCTCCCGCATATTGGAGACTGGGGTATCGATACGTTGTTGATACTATCGGGCGATCATCTCTATAGCATGGACTATCGCGAGTTTCTTGCTCGCCATTATGAGTCTGATGCCGATGTGACCGTTTCGGTAATACCGAGCGATCAGATATCTGCCAGCGAATTTGGCTTGCTGAAAACAGATCAGACTGGACGGATAATCGAGTTTAAGGAGAAACCCAAAGGCAGGGAATTGGAGTCGATGCTGGTAGATACTACGACTCTGGGATTGAGTGTAGAGGAAGCAAGTAGACGTCCCTTTCTGGCATCGATGGGAATCTACGTTTTTAAGTATGACCGTTTGGAACAGTTTTTGGCCCAGGATCCGGAGTGGGTTGATTTCGGCAGAGACGTTATCCCCGGAGCCATAAGGTCTGGAAAGGTGCAGGCCTTCGTTTTTAACGGTTATTGGGGAGACATCGGAACGATCACTGCTTTTTATCGCGCCAATCTGGATCTGACTTCTAAGATTCCGAAATTCAATCTGTTTGATGCCGAGGCCCCGGTGTATACCCGAGCACGATACTTGCCGCCATCAAAGATCGAACAATCAGAGATCCAGGATTCGATCATGAGCGAAGGCTGCATCATTGATGGATCGAGAATATCCAACTCGGTGGTTGGCTTAAGAAGCCGCATCTCAAAAGGAGTTCATCTCGACGCGTCTTTCATGATGGGCGCCGATTATTACCAAACGATTGAAGAGATGCATGCGGATTTGGCCGCCGGCCTGCCGCGAGTGGGTATCGGAGAGGGCACGATTATCAAGAAGGCTATTATTGATAAGAACGCTCGCATCGGGAGCAAGGCCCGTATGTTGAACGAGGAGGGAATTCAGAACGCCGATGGTGAAGGTGGATCTTTCTACATTCGTGATGGAATCATCATCGTTCCGAAGAATGCGGTGGTTAGAGATGGCACGGTCATTTGACTCCCCAAAGTCTGGGATCGAGCTACCGCACCGCGCGCGAGTTGGCGCCGTTTTTGAGTGGAGAATCTGAACGTGGCCATTGGATGGGGCAAGTCTTTCGAAGACCAGGTCGAGGAAGGGAATCAACGCCAGTCCGCTGAGGAACGAGAGGCGAGGTTGCCCCTCGAAGCTCGTGTTCGCCTGCAAAGACTGGAGTCGTTGCAGCTCTCACGGTCACGACTTTTGGAACAGCTGGAGCGCGCCAGGCACAACGCGCACCGCGAGGTTCTAATGAACGGCCTGCGTGCCATTGAGAAAGAGATTGAGGATATCTCAGGGGAATGAGTTGCGTGTCGCTAGCATTGGCAGACCTCAGGTGATACCTTAACTAATACAAATTCGGAGTCCCCTCTCGTCCTTCTGCCTCGGTATCGCCTGAACACGAACTTTAAGTTTCACATTAAGAGATGTCGAAAGCCAAACCCGCGACGAGTGAATATCACCCGGCGAAAATCCTAAGAGCCTCCAGTGCGCGTGAGGGTTCGACAAAAGCAGAGACAGTAAAGATTCCCAAGGGTGCACAGGGAGTTGAGCTCGAGTTCGATGGGCGAATAGTCAAACTCACAAACCTTCAGAAGATGTTCTGGCCGGAATTGGGAATCACAAAGCGTGATCTAATCCAGTACTATGCCGACGTCGCGCCCGTCTTGCTTCCGCATTTGGCCGACAGGGCAATGGTTATGAAGAGGTACCCGAATGGCGCGGCGGGTGACTTTTTCTTCATGAAGCGCGCCCCGGACCCGCGGCCGAGCTGGATTGAGCTTTGTAGTATTGAACATTCATCGGGAAACATTATCGATTTCCCAATGATTCAAGACGTCCCCTCCTTGCTATGGCTTATTAATCTCGGCTGCATCGACCTGAATCAGTGGTATGCGAGGTGCGACGATGTGGACCGGCCGGACTACCTCCATTTTGATTTAGACCCAGTGCCAGGGGCGAATTTTGAGAAAGTTGTGGAGGCTGCACTGCTTATCAGAGAAGCCCTGGTGTCTCTGAAGATTCCTTGTTACGCGAAGACTACCGGCTCGAAAGGGATACATGTTTACGTTCCCATCGTACGTGGTCCAACCCAGAAACAGGTGTGGGGCTTTGCCAAGGAGTTTGCTCATGCACTCGCCGTACAGGCGCCGGAGCTGTTGACCGCAGTCTATCAAGTTTCCAAAAGACCTAAGGGAAGGGTGTTGGTCGACTACAACCAGAACTCATGGGGACGTACCCTGGCTTCGATTTACTCCATCAGACCAAAGCCTCGAGCTTCAGTTTCAACTCCGGTGACGTGGAACGAGCTCGAACGGGGTATCACGATCGAGGACTTCCGCATAAACAACGTCCCGGCACGCATACGCCGGTTGGGTGACTTATGGAAGCCCCTCTTGGCTAAACGTGGACGCTTCAAGCTTGAAGCTTATCTTTGAGGTATCACCTGAGCGTTGCAGTCGCCGTGGATCAGTGGCGAGGTCAGCTTTGAATGATTGAGGTGACACTTCAGAGGTCGGCAAGCAGACAGTTGAAGTTTGTTGTTAGCTCCGACCGTAACAAGTGCGTTGGATTGCTCGCTTGGTGTTACCATAACTATTCGCTTAAACTCTCTTACAGTTGGTAGGAGATCCTCATAATGAGCAACGAAGAGTTCGAAAGAAAAATGGCTTTCATCGTCGAACAGCAAGCGCAGTTTGCTGCCGATATTCAACAGCTTCAGGCCACCCAGGCCCAGACGGAAAATGTAGTGGGACGATTAGCAAACGCCACGCTTGCGGGCTTCAATGATGTAAACGCCAAAATCGAGGCCTTAGTCGATTCGCAAATTCGCACTGACGAGACGCTTCGCAACCTAATAGCGGTGGTGGATCGTTACTTCAGTGAAGGCCGGAATGGTCAGTAACTCATTCCCTCAACGCCGCAATCCAACAACGCTTGAGGCGGACCGGAGTCAGTGAGCCTTATCGACAACTTGCGCGTTATGCGGGTGTCTCCCGGCCGCTGAAGCGCGGCGATCCATTTCAAAATTCCGTGGAAACGTTCAAATGAGGTGTCCCAGATGGAATCGCCATGGCCAACAGTTTGGACCATCGGCCATTCGACTCGTGTTGCCGCCGACTTCATCCAAATTCTCAAGATACATCAAATTGACAAGCTGGTAGACGTCAGAAGTTTTCCTGGATCGCGGCGATACCCCCAGTTCAACAGCTCAGAGTTGTCTGAATCTCTTGCTGGTGACGGCATTCGCTATCACCACCTGCCAGCTCTTGGGGGCAGACGCCGGCCGTCGCCCGATTCGAAGAATACTGCGTGGCGGAATCCGTCATTTCGTGCGTATGCCGATTACATGGAAACAGTGGAGTTCAAACAGGGACTTGAACAATTGGTTGAACTCGCGCGCAAGAACAGGACTGCGGTTATGTGTGCTGAGGCGCTATGGTGGCGCTGTCATCGCAGCCTGATAGCAGACTATCTGAAAGCTCTAGGCGCGACCGTTATCCACGTGAGTGATGAGAAGCAGGGCCAGATTCACCCTTACACGACAGCGGCGCGAGTAGATCAGGGCCGACTGTCATACGAAGGCTTGTTCTCTATTATTTTTGGTCTGTCTCTCATGCTATATAAGTTTGCAGGTTGAAAAGGGCTAAAGGTGGGGTCCCCGCAGGCGGTCCGGCTGGTACCAGTCCACCTTCCTGACCTTAGAGACCGCCTCCATTCGGAAAAGTAAAGAGATGAATAACAAGAGATGCTGTGCATTTGAAGTTGAGAGTTGAAGTGAAGTCTTATTTGCTGTGCCAGACTTTGGCCTTCTGACCCTTCTTGCGTCGCTTAACGCCCGTGCGTGGAGGGACTTCCTTCGGATCGCCCGTCGCAGCCTTCTTGATGTCACCGCCTTCATCTTCGGCAATCTCGGCTAAGGTTCGCCGGGTGAGAATTGACGCGGGGGCAACTTCAGTGACTTCCTCTTGGGTCGTGTAGTAGTCGCGATGTTTGATCAAGAGCCACTGACGATCCCGGGTCTTTACCAGCACCCACGATCCTTTCAGCTTCTTACCGTTGAGGGAAAACTTTAACTCGCCTTTGCGCAGCGCCAGGGAGACATCGTCGGTATTCTCAGGTTTATACGTTCCGAAGTCCCAGACCATCACTGTGCCCCCGCCATATTCTCCCTCCGGTATCACACCTTCAAACTTTGCGTAGTCTACCGGATGATCCTCTACTTGCATTGCGAGCCTCTTGACGGCTGGATCAAGAGACGGTCCTTTGGGGACTGCCCACGACTTCAACACATCGTCAACTTCCAAGCGGAAGTCATAATGTAACTGAGTCGCCCGGTGCTTTTGAATAACGAACATCCGGCCGGTCCTCGTCCTTTTTTCCTTCGGACCGGGTTCAGGAGTCTTGTCGAACTTTCGCTTCTTTTTATATTCGGTGAGTGCCATGTCTGTCGGAACTTAAGGTGATTCTTTAACTATCTTAATAATTGCACGTTATACACGTTCTAAATGAATTCGGCGGCTGCAACTTCCCCAGACGCCTCCGCCGCATGCTCGAAAAGCTCGGTTTGGACCGGATCCAATCCCATGACTTCCCGCACCCGAGCAAAGCTTCTCCGGTGGATAGGAAGCGCACCGAGTTCTTTAAGCGCGCGGCAATGCTCAGGTGTCGGGTAACCCTTATGAGACGCGAAGCCATATCCGGCATACGTCCTATCCTGCTCAAGCATGTAGGCATCGCGTGTGGTCTTCGCAATTATAGAGGCCGCCGCAATGCTCGCTGACAACGCATCTCCACGGATGATGCCGCGCTGGGGAGAGGGGCAATTCGGTATTCGCCGGGCATCCACAAGAACGAAATCGGGGACGCAGGTAAGACCCTGATATGCTCGCTGCATTGCCAATAAACCGGCGTGGTAGATATTTATGCGGTCGATTTCCTCGACTTCAGCAAATCCAAATGACCAGCAGACAGCGTCGTGCTTAATGTGCTGCGCCATCTCTTCCCGGGTCTCTGCATCAAGAATCTTTTTGGAATCATTGAGCCCACGCAGCTTGTAATTACGTGGAAGAATGACCGCTCCCGCGACAACGGGACCGGCCAGCGGCGCCATGCCTGCTTCGTCCACACCGGCGACGAAGCTGTAACCTTCGGCCCATAGCTCAATTTCAAATCGGAGCAGCGAGTGCAGGCGCTGTCCCTCAGAACGGTTACTGCGCCAACGCGTACGAATGCGTTTCGCAAGATGTTGAGCCCCCTGCCGCGGATCCGTTTCGAGTGCCTCGACAAGTCCGCGGGGCACAGGTCGAGCGCGATCGATAAATAGAGCTTTTAGTTCGGGAATGGGTTTTTCCAGGAGGGCTTCTAATGACAGCATATTTAAGGGCTATTCTAAAACGAAAATCAGCATTGGAGCGAATGTAAAATGATATAAGCTGTTTTTTACTGGTTATCCTTATGGAAAAGCCTTCCTCGACATTTTCACAAGATGAACTCCCAAGCTTGTGGTTCCGTTTAGTGGGACTCCTTCCGCTAGCGTTTTTTTTAGCTCAGGCGGCTCACTACTGGAGAATCAATGAACTGGGACACATGCTCTGGATGTGCAATATCGGAAATCTGGTACTGGCGATCGGACTCTTTCTCAGTAACGCCCTACTGATCCGCGTAGCAGTCATCTGGATGTTTCCAGGTCTCATAGTCTGGTTAGTATACGTTGCGTTGACTTGGGGAATCTTTCTGTCTTCCACCCTGGCCCATCTAGGCGGACTAATCGTAGGAATCTTCACAATCAGAAGAGTGGGAATGGAGCCATCCGGGTGGCGGTATGCTCTGGGTTGGTATCTGCTCGTTCAATTTCTGGCGCGGGTGTTGACGCCTGCTAATTTAAACGTGAACGTAGCCCACCACGTAGACCCAGGATGGCAGCAAACGTTCAATGCATACTGGAAGTTTTGGTTAGTGCTGACTCTTCTGACCGCGATAGTCTTATGGATTATCGGGACCGTACTGCACAGAATTTGCCCCACCAAGCGAACGGCAGACTCAATTTTTGGTGTGACACGAAAATCTAACGCCGGGTAGGTGCTTGATTGGGCGAGTTTACACTTTCGGCCGGCCGGCCCGCTGTCGATTGGCTGTTCTGAGTTGGAATCAAAAAGTAGCTTTGCGGGAGATGTGGCATCGGCGGTCGAGCTTAGCTTCTCTTCTGCACTGGCTCTTCTGCAAATTTCCTGCGTAGAACAGGCGCAGGCTTTTGTGCGGTACTATCCTTGCTGGCTGCTCCCGGACCATTAAAGATGTAACTGTCGCGAGCTCGAACAGCTAGATTAGGTTGATTTACGCGCACTCGAACCTGTCGTCGTTGACCCTGTTGCGGTGGTCTCTTCGGATAAAAGCCAAGGCTATACTGCCGTCGGAGCTCTTCGGCAACATTGCTGAAAGCGTAGGCGAGATTGCTTGTCGAATCAGCCTGAAACTGTCTGGCGCCGGTCCTCTCGGCGAGGTCTCGGAGATAGCGATTGGCTAGCTCGTAGTCAGCTCGGCTTGACCCTATTCCACCGCCACCGCCTGAGCGGCCACCGCCCATTCCACCCAGAATCTGAATCAGGATATCCGCTGGTGAGGTTGGCACCCGCCGCGTACCGGGCCAGGTCGACCCACCACCACTATTCACGGCGGAGTAAGTATCGTACTGCACCGGATAAATTAATGCGTCGACCTCTTCTGCGTCGCGAATATTGCTGGCATAAGATGCGCGACGGCTGGTTGTATCCACCCCATCCGTGAACACGACCACAGCCGTTCTGCCTGAGACTCGATTCAGCCGCTGATTGATTACGAGGTCAACTGCATCGTACAGCTTAGTGCCGTCGCCTGTTCGCGTACGGCGAATAGCATCCCGAAGTCTGGCTCGATCACCGGTGAACTCAGACAAAATCTTTACGCTGTCGTCGAATGAGACGACCATTACGTGATCGCCCGAACGCAACTGGTTTACAAACGTGATCGCAGCGTCCTGAATGTCTTCGATCCTGAATCGAGTTGAACCGCTCGTATCTATCATTAACACCACGGAAAAGGGTTTATCTACAGACGCAAAAAAGGCGATCTGCTGTTCAACTCCGTCCTCCCAGAGTCGGAAATCCTCCTTGTTAAGATTTGGAATGTACCTGCCATTACGATCCGTAACACTCACCGGGAGGGTAACGAGCGTGGTGTCAACTCGAATCACGTCGCCTGCGTCGACTTCTTCTGGTCCGCTATTGATTGTTGGAGACTGTACGTTTGGTTGTCCTGCGGTCGTGCCCGTTCCACCAAGCACCGGTGCTCGAGAGGGAGTCGGGGGGTTAGGCGACGAAGGATTCTGACCTACGCGGCGCTCCCGCGTCTGGGCTGTCAGAGGATTGACTGAAGCGGTGCTGAACAGGGAGAGGATCAGTAGGCAGACGAAAGACTTCTCCATGGTTAAAAACTCCTGTAAGTGCGGGGCACGATTGACAACACGCTTTGATGCTCAGGCGCGCAAATAGATGCTTGGTGATGCTACCGGAGGAGAGATCAACTTTGCTTAAGATACGCCGAAGGGCTTGCTTCGGGCAAGCGATTCCCTGCGTAGGCGCTGGTTCCAGTCTCGATGAATATCGCGCCATTCCGAATCCCCAGAGTGATTGGGTTACAGCCGTAGGCGAGCGTTGCGCGACGCTCACGGCTCGGAATAAGGAATGTCCTGACCGTGAAAGAGTCATACCGGCGCATGAATGTTCGACCCTCTCAGGTCGGGCTCAGTATAACCCGTTCCGCGGGCAGCGCTTGGCCATTAACTTTATAACCTTCAGGTTTCCAAATAATTCAAACTGAACGTACACCTGCGTACCGGCGACGGGTTGATGTGCTGTCTAACGACCGCCTCAATTCGAACGCGGTCTGAGGGCGTTCCATATTAAGGGCAGCGTACCCCAGGTCTGGCCGCGATGCTGCGGCCGAAAAGCGAAAAGAACTATCCGACCCTTTCCCAGAGGAACTTCGGCGAGGGCGATTCGTCCCTTCAGTTTATCTTCGCCGAGCAGCCAGCCAGATCGCAAAAGGTTTTCCTTTGAATAGCGGGCCACAATACGCACCGTGGGGTCAGTTGCCTCGAAGGCGGAGCTATTGATGAAGTAGCCATCAACATTGCGGGCCAACCCATGGGCGAGAGTCTGGCTGTTATCCACGTCGAGCGAAAGCACAGAACCGGGACAATAAAAGTCTGCCGATTGGAGTCCTTCAAGGGCGTTCCGCAACGGTAGATTGAACTGTTTGATCGGTACTTCACAAGCAGCATCAAAGCAGATAAGCGTGCCTCCCGCTTCTACGAATCCCTTAAGCTTTGCCACGCCTGCACCCGTAATACCCCCAGTGAATTCCTCGGGATAACTTCCAGCGAGATTGCCCTCAATGATCTCGCGGGCTCGCTGAGAAGGCAGGATAATCACTTCGTATTTCGCCGAGAGATCCTCTTGCCGCAGGGCGGCATCGTGCACAGAGTTGTATGGCACGTTGAAGGCATCAAAGATGAAGCGCGTCCAACCCTCGTCCATGTTTGAGGTCCAGCCCTTGTAGATCCCAATTCTCATCGATGCTTGGGGCCCCAGCGGGTTCGCAATCGGAGAGGAGTCTGCGGTTTTCAACGGAAGCGCCAAGTCTTTACGAAGTTCATTTGGGTCACGCACTATTGACAACCGGCGATCGACGACGGACTCCTGAATAGCGGTGACTGCCGGCGCATCCACACCTAATTGCATGGGCAGAGTCCACCCTGCCACGTCATAAGGACGCTCTGCTTCGCCCTGCGAGTTGGTCCGATTTGGATAGAGCTGAGGTTCCAGCAAAGCCAGGACATTTCGTCTTTGTGGCTGACCTAGAAACACGATGTAGCTACTGGTCGGCACCTCGTGAAATCCGGACGTGTGGGCAATGATCATTCGGTAACTTCCCAGCTTCTCGGTCGCAGAGTTTGTGCGCTGCAGTACTTGTGGTCCATAAGCAGCATGCAACTCCCGATCGAGCCTGTGAACCTCGACACCCTGCTCGACTAAAGCGCCCACCAACTTAGCCACTGACTCATCGCGACCCTGCCCAGCAGGAATTAGATAGGCAATTGGCTCATCAGGCGCCGCGATAGCCGTCGTATTTTGACGGCCCAACTCATAAAAGTTTCTCAGATATTCGGTGCGGAACTTAGCAGCGATTCCGAGTACAGAGCGCGTTGCAATTAATTCCATGTTCATGATATCTCGCGGCCGCCATTCGCCGCCGGGCCATGGATCAGGAAAGTTTGTGGCTCCTTCGAGCGCGTTACGCATACCCCGTGAAGTCGATCGGGAAAGCTGCTCGCGGGTTACCGTCGTTGGAGTCATTAGCCGGGCGCTGGCTGCCTCGGAGAGAATACCGACGGAATTATGAAAGTAAGGGGCGGTTCGAAAGCCCCCATGCCACCAGGTATCATAGGTCGAGTTTGTAATTACGCCCTTAGTACCTGCAGCCTGCAAGTCGGCGGCGATCTTATGGCCTATCAGTCCTACCTGCCGTAGAAGCAACGGCGAAATATTCGGATTCGCGGGATCGAAAAACGGAGGAATGAAGAATCTCGAGCCATTTGGCCCCTGCTGGTGGATGTCGTAAACAATCTGCGGAAACCACTCCTTCCAGAACATGCGCGTTATGGCTTGCGTCTCTTTCAGGTTGAGCATGAACCAATCGCGATTGTCATCGTGTCCCGCATAGTGATGATAGAGTTCGGGAGGCTCCTTCCCCTCGAAGGGCGTTCCCAGCGTCTTGCGGTACCAATTAGCCACAATGTCGATGCCATCCGGGTTGGAGGACGGAATTAATATCAGAATTGTGTTTTGAAGCACCTCACGAGTCTCCGGGTCCTGGGCGCTAGCGAGGTCAAATGCGAGCTGCATCGACATCTGGGAGGCTACGATTTCAGTCGAATGGATAGAGCACGAGACGGCCACCACCACTTTGCCTTCGCGGATCAGGCGATCGCGCTCGGCCGCAGTTGCTACCTGGCGGGGATCCGCCAGCTTCTGCTGAATCTCTTTATACCGGTTGAGCGCGAGTATGTTTTCACGGGCGCTAATCAAGGCGGCAATGATGGGACGTCGAAGTGTCGATTGCCCTATCGTCTGTACAGACACGCGGTCAGAAGCCTTGTCCAATCCCGCGAAATAGTCTGTAATCTGTCTCCAGTCTGCAATCGTCCGATCATCACCGGGAGTGAACCCGAGCACCGAGCGCGGCGAAGGAGTTATTATTCGCGCCGCACCAGGTCTCTGGGCATAGACGAGAACTGCCGGGCTAGAACCGATTACAACAAGGAAAAGAGCGAGACACGCGATCCGCCGCCGCTGATGAGACATTCTGAAAACCCTTCGCGAAAGTTGTTCAATGAGAGTTCTGCGACCTCGGGGTCGAATACGGCCGAGTCTAGCATAAGTGGCCGTTTCAACATCGTAGGGCGGGTGCACTATTGGTGGTCCCTGTTTGTCGCCGGCGCTCTCTTAGTAATCGTTGGGATACCGGTGCTACTTGTGTCATGGCTGGCGGGAAAGCCTGAGCTGGTCTATCCATGGGCGCTCTTTGGTGGACGCAATTGGCTGCGATTGAGTGGCATGAAGGTAGCTGTTAAAGGCACCCAATTTCTCGATCCGAAGCAGACTTATGTTTTCATAGCCAATCACCGATCTTATCTGGATACGGCTACACTTTTTGTCTACACCGGAAGGCGAATCGGACTGCTGGCCAAGCAGGAAGTACTGAAGGTGCCGATTCTGGGATACGGCATGGGCTTCGTGAACATAATGGCCATTGACCGGTCGAATCGTGAAAGAGCAAGGGAGACAACTACTGCTGCAACAGAGCGGATTCGATCAGGAATCTCATTCGGGGTTTTTGCTGAAGGGACACGGGCGAAGCCTGGTCGGTTTCTGCCGTTTAAAAAAGGCGCATTCTACATGGCTGTTCAGGCGGGCGTTCCTATTGTGCCGGTCGCGATCAAGAACACTGATGTCTTAATGGGCAAGGAAACCGGCCAGTCGAGACCGGGCACCATCGAGTTCGTGCTGCTCCCACCAGTAGCTACAGCGGGGCTTTCATCCGAGGAGGCCGTAGAGGCTTTGGTGAAGCAGATCCATTCAACGATTGCCCGAGAGTTACGGTCCGAGTCAAGGTAGAGCAGAATTTGCACCTTTACGGCTTTGGCTTGGGAGGCGGGGGCTTCACTTCCTGATTCGGGAGCTCAGCACCATCGACTTCAATTACCTTCACATCCGCGCGTGCCGGCGCAAAGTCAGAGTACCGCACCTTCATGCGAACGTGTAGTGCTTCGCCATTCTCGAAGATTAGCTCTTCGTCTGCATACGTATAGGTCGGAAACCAGTAGCGATCACCAATTTGTTCACGATAAGTTTCGACTGTGGGGAACTTGTTAATCTTAGTCTCCGGGATTCCCTTACCCTTAGTCTTAACAATCTGAAACTCCTGATCATCCACCCAGACGCGGCCGATAAAAAGGCGTTCCTTGACCTTCTTTGGATCTGGGACCACCTTGGGCGTCACTTCAAAAACATACAGATTTAATTCGTCGATCTTTTCTTTTCCAACATACTTAAAGTTGTATTTGTCGATCTGCGAAGGCTCTAAGGCAAAGGGCTGAATCCCACCCAGGTCTTCCAAATCTTCCTGCGTCACGCCGCCGAAGGAGGGCATCGGGAAAAAGCTAATCTTTTCAAAGCGGTTCCCCTGGTCGTCAAAAGTGAAGCTGGAAACTCGATGATACTCACCTGTGACTTGGCCCCCCATACCTAAACTCTGGATCATTGCGTCGCGTTTGAATGAGTAAAGGTTAAGCGCCTTTCGAAATTCAGTTTCTTTGGCGGTGAAGACCCTGATGATGCGATCGACCTCCGCCTGACTAAGGGTGTCTGAGCCGGCGGCTGCATTTTGAGCAAATACCGTCGAGGGTGCCATGGGACACGTTACGAGAACCAGAATAACTATCGCGATGTGGAATCTAATTTTTGGCATTCTTAACATCCAACCATAAAGCGGTTGAGAGACCAGCGCTACGGTGTAAACAGAAACACTCCCTCAGATGCTTCCCCGGAAGTTCGTGTTGCCAAGGAAAGCCTTGACGCTGCCTGCAGGCTTGGAATGCCAAGGCCAGACTTTGTTATTGCAAAGTTCCATGCAGGTAGTGTAAAGTGCCCTTCACTGAATAAGTTATACTTTGGTTTCGCCCTTTTACTTCAAGCTGACAACCAATCCACTCCTGGTCAGCCTCCGAGCTCAGAACGACGGGCGAAAGAGAACAAGGGCTAAGTTTCTAAAGGGTCCTCACGTCGGTAATGAGCAGCGTCAAAGATTCCCGTGCACCTACAAGCGCTCACGCGCGAGAGCATCGCCGAGCGGCAGGGTTGCTACATGGGAAGTGGCGCTATATCAAGCTTTGGGAGGAGCTTGATAGAAGCTATTAGCCGATGATGTGCGCGGTGACATTGTCATCCCTTCTGGGCGGGGTGGCATCCTGATCGCCGCGCACACCCCAGCATCTTTCAACCAAGGTCCTCGAGCACCAATCTCTCAAGCACCGTAATAGCGTTACGAAATTTAGGACTGGGTACGTCAGTCCTCAGTCTATGAACTCAACCTCCACCTCTTTAGGAATAATTCCACGTTCAAAGCCTTCCGCCAGCAGGCGCGCAACGGCTTCGCGTCCGCGTTCGGTGTAGTCGAGCGTCAGATCGTTTACCCACATCGCCACGAACCGATCCGCGAGCTCCGTATCCATGTCCCTGGCGAACTGCATGGCGTACTGCAAGGCGTCTTCCCGATTGTCCAGTGCGTAACGAATGCTTTCCCGTAGTGTCTTGGATACTTCTCGAATCAGATGTGGTCCCAAGTCGCGACGGATTGCGTTCCCACCCATGGGCAGAGGTAAACCGGTTCTTTTATGCCACCACTCACCCAGATCCAAGACCTTGTGAAGCCCGATTGATTCGTAGAAAAGCTGTCCTTCATGAATCAATAAACCAGCGTCGCAACGACCCTCCTGCACAGCGTCAATAATTTTATCAAAGGGGACGACCTCATATTCGAAGGCCGGGTTAAAGATTCGCAGGGCTAAGAAAGCGCTGGTCAACGTACCCGGCACGGCAATCTTGAGACTGGCTAGTTCTTCTGCTCTGGCGGGTTCTCGGGACACCACCACGGGCCCGTAGTTTTCTCCAATCGAAGCACCGTGAGGCAGGAGGACATATTCATCAGCAATGTAGGCGTAGGCGTGGAAGCTAATCGCAGTCACGTCGTATGTTCCACGCATTGCTTCTTCATTCAATGTCTGGATGTCCTTGAGCACGTGGGTGAAAGTCAAATTTCCTGTATCGAGTTTGTTTGTGGCAAGCCCGTAGAACATGAAAGCGTCATCTGAGTCGGGCGAATGCGCCACGGTGATTTTCTGAGCCGCTGGTTTGGTTTGCATAAAACGTTGGTAATAATTCGAGTCAGGTTATAAGAGACGAAAGTTATCGCTAGCGACTGTTCAACGGCGTCAGGCCAAACTAACACTACTGCGCTCGACCCGATTGTAAACCGTGTCTCGTTCGACGGCTTGAAATCCGGCGTCTTCGATCAAAGCGATAAGTTCCGTTTTTGACATCTGGACTTCATTGTTCGATTCCACTGAGTAACTCTCCGACAGCTCGCCGCCCTTTGTGATTGTGCCGTCAATATCGTTGGCGCCGTAGTGGAGTGCTACTTGAGCAAGTCGCTTGCCGAGCATAACCCAGTAAGCTTTGATGTGATCGAAGTTATCAAGCATCAGACGCGAGACAACCATAGTCTTGAGTGAATCAACCCCGGAAGGGCCTGGCAGGTGCGCCAATTGTGTCCCGGGTGGGTAGAAAGCCAGCGGAATGAAGCACTGAAATCCGCCCGACTGATCCTGCTGTTCGCGCAGGCGAATAAGGTGATCAACTCGATCTTCCATTGATTCAATATGCCCATAGAGCATTGTGGCATTCGTTTTCAACCCGGCCGCGTGCACTTTGGCTGAAAGCTCAAGCCACCGTTCTGCATCGCATTTGTGTGCACAAATCATCGATCGAGTCGGTTCGCGAAAAATCTCCGCGCCACCGCCGGGACAAGAGCCCATTCCGGCCTCAATTAATTGCTGAATGACCGCTTCGTCCGTCATTTTGTAGAAATGGGCAAAATGATCGATCTCCACCATCGTGAAAGCTTTCAAATGAAGACGGGGATATTGTTGTTTGAGAGTCGATAGCAAATCCGTGAAGTAACTAAAAGGCAGTTTCGTGTTCAACCCGCCCACGATGTGCAATTCCGTAGCCCCCTCGCTCACAGCTTCACCGGCGATTCTGAGCGACTCGTCGATATTATGCGTATAAGCGTCGGCTTGGCGGGGCGTGCGATAGAAGCCGCAGAATTTGCAGTCAGCATAGCAAACGTTGGTCGGATTGAAATGGCGATTAACGTTGAAATAGGTGGTGGCGCCGTGCTTTCTACGGCGTACAGAGTCCGCTAGTTTACCCAGCGCGGGTAAGTCGTCGCTGTCATATAGGGCCAGACCGTCAGTCAGTGACAAGCGTTCGTGAGCTTCGACCTTATCCGCAAGTTCAACTAGTCTTCGATCTTGAGAAAAACTCATCGCAAAGTCCTTGTCATTGCCGCACCGCCAAACGTCAAGAAAAGAATCACGCTTACAAAGGCGTTGGTAGTAAAGAAAGCCGCGTTCAGTCTACTCAAATCATCTGACTTAACCAGACGGTGTTGGTAGATTAGTAATAAACCGGTTGCAGTGACGCCCGCCAGCGCGAGGGGACCGAGCTCGGACAACCAGTATAGCGCAAGCAGCGCGACAAAGGCGTGGGCGTGCAGGATCCGAGCTATCCACAATGAACGCGCAATCCCGAAGCGCTGGGGGATCGAATGCAGACCCTCGGCCACATCAAAATCACGATCCTGACAGGCATACAGCACATCAAAACCCGCGGTCCACAGCATTACTACCAGAGAAAGTAATAGAGGTATGGGGCTGTCGATTGCGCCGCGCACGGCGATCCACGCACCGGTGGGAGCAATTGACAAGCACCAACCAAGAACCAGATGGGACAGCAACGTCCAGCGCTTGGTGAACGAATAGAGCAGGATGCTAACTAACGCAACTGGGGCCAGAATCAGTGTGAGACGATTCAGCGCGGCGGCGGCTAAGAAGAAGGTTGCGGCCGAGACTATCGTGAATACCCAAACGAAACTCGCGGGCAAAAGACCCGCCGGCAGCGCACGCATATGGGTGCGAGGATTCCTTGCATCGTATTCGAGATCGGCAATTCTGTTAAAGGCCATTGCTGTTGATCGCGCGCCAACCATTGCCAGGGTAACCCACAAAACCTGGCGAGCTGAAGGTAATCCATTCGCTGCCAGCACCGCTCCCAGAAAAGCAAAAGGGAGCGCGAAGAGGGTGTGCTCGACCTTGATCATCTCGAGCGTAGTGCGAACGTTTCGAAGCAGTGTACCCATTGCTTGAGCTTACGAGAGCTGATCCTCTCCGACGCCTGCCAATTCGTTTGATTGTTCTTGAAGTCCCTTCCAACGGGTCGATTCAGAATGTGGAACGCCCAGATGGTCTAGTATGCGAAAGACCATGTGGTCGACCAGGGCTTCAATTGTTTGCGGCCGATGATAGAACCCTGGGCTTGCGGGAATGATGTGGGCACCCGCACGGGCGAGGCGCAGCAAATTCTCAAGGTGAATGGCGTTTAAGGGGGTTTCCCGGGGCACAAGCACCAGCCGGCGTCCCTCCTTGAGCGATACATCCGCAGCCCGATGAATCAGGTTTGATCCGGCGCCTGAAGCGATCGCACCGAGCGTTCCCATCGAGCAGGGAACAATTACCATGCCCTGCTGCGGATGTGAACCGGACGAAGGCTTAGCCGCCATGTTGTCCAGACGGTGGAGATGAATTAGTTTAGACTCTGATTTCAGACCAAGCCACTCATTGATTCTGCCGCTGTCCGCCCCCCTCAAATCCGTCCCCAGTTCGACCCGCGCCACCGTCTGCGCTGCTTCCGACATAATCAGATTAATGCGTTCAACTACACCGCTCGCGGCCATATGAACGAGTGTGCGCTGAGCGTAAATCGATCCCGAGGCTCCGGTAATTGCAACGGTGAATTCCATACCAAAGAAGTGCCGAGTGAATTTTACTTGGCAGGTAGGTTAATCGCAAGCAGGCGTAATGCGGAGTAATCTCCCAACTTGAACATTTCGGCTTTTTGGCCCAACTAAGGGTAGCGGTTAGACACGATCCACGAACTCACACGAATGTCACTAACAAGATTTCGTGTCGCTTTGTGTGACTTCGTGGATCGTCTTGATGGAACATTTCTCAAACAAGCATGCGAAATGACCAATGGAAAATGAACCTTCATCTCGCAAATACTGCTGGTTTTCTTCTTCACTGCCGGGCCCGGATTCGTCGTCTCGGCTGCTCAGGCTTTTCGGTATCGAGCGAATCAAAGTTTAGCGCCGCGGTAAACAGGAGGAAGAAGCTGCCTTGAGTCTGATGCCGCCACATGGGATGATTCGCGAACATCACAACATGGCCGCGTCCTGCCGGCACATCGATCACGGCCGGGGCGTTCGCTAACTCGGATCCACCCGCCAGCATCCCAGTGATCAGTAGGTTTTTCTCATCAGGTGCAAACCGAAGACCACCAGTGGGCGCAGCGCCGGCGGCGTGAAAAACGCTTCCAGAGCGGTGGAGGAGAAGGAGGTCCGGCAACTGCGGACAACGAACCTTCCGGAAGAGGAAGCGTCACCGATCCGGATATTAATTAAGCGATGCCTCAAGCCGCACCGAGCGCCCCAGCTTGCGTTGGCACTCATGCGACGCTAAGTTGCAGTCAGGAAGTGAGCAAAGCGAAGCACGCCCCCGCTGAGATACAACCCACTCAACTTTGAACTAACGATTCAAGCTAAGCGAATTTGCCACTTGGGAAGATGGGGCAAAGCCTAGCGCGGGCCCGTTCAAGCGTAGCCTCTTTCGCTGCCCAGAAAAGAGGCTGACTTCTTAGCTGCCTCATTCCAGTGGTCTTGAAGAAAAATAGAGTCGGTGACGCTACGCTGGAGCGGCGCGCGCTACGCTTTGCCCACCTGCCAATTACCGTAGGCCCTCCTTAGTTTCAAACGGCTCTACCATCCGTTTCACCGGCAGCGTGCGCAGGACCTCGTCCGCCGTCCGAAGCCCAACGTCGAATGCTTCTTCGAAGAGCGCCACACCACTCAATTCTGAATGTGCAAAATGAATAGAGCGAAATGGTTTTGCTCCTTCGCGCCGCGCCGAGCCCCAAATGAATCCGGGACGGGGGCGAATCATCGCGTGGCCCCAGCGCATCACGTCGAGGCGTTCGGTCAAATTGCGGATGTCAGGGTGTGCGCGCGAGAGATCGGTGAGGGCTACGTCTGCCCAACCGCCCCAATCCGTTTCCAGCAGCCGCGAGCGAGCGGTCCGCGGATCATGGTCGCAGAGCGGGTAGTAGTAAGTGAATACGGTCGGACCGCGGTCAACACTGCGCTGATGCGTAGCGACTACGTAGCCCAGCGACGGGCTTTCATATAAGACGTTATCCCAGGCGAGTGGAAAATCACGTCTCGAACCAACAGCGGGTCGATCCTTTAAGGTGAGGTTGGCGACCATCCACGATCCGAATTGAAACTCGCTGATGTGTGGAGGCGGTTGATCACGATACGGACGCACCAAGTACCGGGCCATGAATTGAGGCGCGGCAAATATGACCCGATCCGCCTTCAGGCCGACCGGGTTTCGTCCACCACGATCAATCGTAACCACGTCAACGCGCGATCCCCCACTCTCTTCCACAGGTATCAGCTCCAATACGGCGCGATCGAGGTGCACCTTTCTTTTTACCTGGTCAAACAGGTGATTAACTAGGCGTCCATTACCTTCGGGCCACGTGATTAACGGCTGCGATTCAATGTTCGGCTTTGACACCCGCGAGCAGAAATAAAATAACCCTGCCCAGGCGCTCGTTTGATCGAGGGTCATGCCGTAGTCGTCGCGGCAGGCGTAGTCGACCGACCAACGAAGCCTAGTACTCGTGAAACCCCGTCGGTTCATCCACTCTCCCATCGAAATTCGATCAAGTTCAGTCACCGCCGCGTCGTCGGAACAAGCAGCAACGGGGATCGTAAACGCACGCCGGCGGCTGCCGTCGCGCCATGAAACCCAACGACCGACCTCTTCATTAAACTTCGCGAGTTGTGCTTTGTCCTCGTCTGTTTCGCCGGCGTGAAGGTAGAGCCCCTCGTACCAGCGACCTTTGAAAAAAACTCGCTCTTCGGGATCGCGACACAGAAACTGCTCGCCGATGATTGGCTCGCCGTCTTTGTCCCCCCCTTCGATCACGCCCATCTCACTAAGCAGCGATACGAGCGCCTGGTTTTCTTTCATAGGTGCCGGAATGTAATGCGCGCCCCACGGGAACGAGGTAACCCGATTCGATCCAGACCGAGACGTCCCGCCCGGGGCGCTTTCGAGTTCAATCAAGGAAAAGTCTTCAAAGCCGGATTTGAGCAGGCGCCAGGCGGCGGTCAGCCCTGCTACACCGCCACCGATGATAACCACCGGCACGCGCTCCCAGGCGTCCGCCGGGACTTGAATGCTCTGGCCATCGCGCAAACGATGACCAAACACATCGGAGGCTCCGACGATCTCGCCATCAGGCAGCGGCGGGTTCGGGCTGCGGCGGCATGCTGCGAGCGCGGCGGGAAGGCCCAGGAATGCTGCCAGAATTTCGCGACGATTAAATGTGGACATATAGACGGGAACCTCTCTGCCCACTACGGAAACGCCTAGTAGCGGCAGCGTTAAAACTCAGCAATCCCCAAGAGAGCGGTTCAAGCCTCGCTAACTTGTAGGTCAGGGGGGAGGCGCAGCGCTCCCCGCCCACGATGCTAGAGCACTCAAATTTTTATTGCCATTACAAGTTCAGGAAATTTGCAGGTTGGGAAGGTGGGCAAAGCGAAGAGCGCCCCCGCTCCAGCGTAGCCTCTTTCGCCGGCTAGAAAAACCGATGACTTCTTTTGCAGACTCAGTCCAGGGTAATCTCGAAGCAAAATAAGGTGGGTGACGCTACGCTGGAGCGGGGGCGCGCATCGCTTTGGCCACCTTCCCAACCTGCGAACTACCGTAACACCCTTATGGGTCTTCCACATGGTTTCTCCAGTTCGTGTTTCTGTAAAAACACCCCACCTTCATTCAAATCGTTTCCATTCGCCCTCGTAGTAGCGCACCAACACTTGGTTATCGAGCCGGTTCACCTCTACAGGCACTGGTCCAATATCCGCCGAGAGACTGAACATGGCCACCAGAGTTTGGTCATCGAGAAATCGCAGGCCGGCGGGAGGACTTCGCGGAATGTCAAACGGCGACGATCGCGCGAGCGCATACCCCCACACTCCAAATGAAGGCACGGCGGCGTAGTAGGGCCTGACTGTGAACCCGGCCGCTTCGAGTGTACGAATGATGCACCAGAAGGAATTTCGCGCGAACATGGGCGACGTGGATTGAACACTTACCGCAGCGTTCTCCGTTAATCTCAATTTTAGCATGCGATAGAACCGGGTGGTGTAGAGCTTGCCCAATGCAAAGGTGTTAGGGTCTGGGAAATCTAAGACGGCAGTGTCGTAAGGCTGCTCGGTAGCATTTTCTATCCACACGAAGGCGTCTTCGTTCACGACCTGGACGCGTGAGTCGTCGAACGCGTGATGATTCAAACTCGCGAGGAGGGGAAAGCTGCTTGAGAGCTGCGTCATGTGCGGGTCCAGATCGACAAGAGTTACACGCTCGACCGATGGGTATTTCAAAATCTCTCGCAGGGCCAAACCGTCACCCCCGCCGAGTACCAGCACCCGACGCGGATTGTTTGCCAGGATCATCGCGGGGTGCACGAGGGCCTCGTGATAACGGTATTCGTCCGTCGAACTGAATTGCAGATTGCCGTTCAAGAACAATTGAAATCCCGCGAGCCCACGTGTGATGACGATGCGCTGATAGGGAGTGTCCTTCGAATGAATAATTTCATCGGCGAACATTTCGTCCTCAGCCATCGAGGTGATCGTGTTCGCCTTAGTCAAACCGATCAGCAAGAGGACCAACACCAGGCCGGCCCGTATCCGGAGGCCATTAATACTGCCCTTGATCAAAGGCCGCAGCAGCCAGGTCCCCCACAACGCCACCCCGGCATTCAACATCCCGAAGACCAGCGAAGTGCGTATCAGACCCAGGCGGGGAACGAAAAGAATGGGAAACAGAATCGAAGCCAACAAGGCGCCAATGTAGTCGACCGCCAAAACTCGAGAAACCAGTTCCTTAAACTCGACTTGGTCCTTCAAGATGCGCAGCAGGATTGGTATTTCGAGGCCCACAAAAACTCCAATCGCAAAAACAAGGAAATAGAGGACGGCGTAGAAATAGCTAACCCGGGAAAAGGCGAGAAACAGCAGGGGCGCCGAAAATCCGCCCAGCACGGCGACGGCTAGTTCGATATCGACGAAACGACGGGCGAGTCCCTTGTCGATAAAGCGCGAGAGCCAGGAGCCAACGCCCATGGCGAAGAGATAGATGCCGATGATCAGAGAGAACTGGGTAACAGAGTCTCCGAGGACGTAACTCGCTATCGTCCCGGCGAGTAACTCATAAATGAGACCGCAAGTCGCGACAATGAGAACATTCAAAAAAAGTAGTGGCGCTCGCTTCATGTCGATGTGTTGTCCCAGAGGATGTGGTGTGATCGAAACAGCGCGAGACGTGACTGGGCGTACCGGCGACGGGGCGGTGGGATTCACCTCCCCGGTTCATTCATGTTTCGGATCGGAACGAAACTCTAACCGTGAATCGCGGCAGCTATGATCAGTGCGGTGCCGAGGATCACGGATGCAATTACGATGGCGAGGGCGACGTTGTGATCCTCTTCGAGCTCCTTTCGCACTGAAAACGGAGTAACCTTATCGATAACCAGGTATGCCAGCGCGAAAACCACCAGTCCCATCAAAACGAATAGCAGCGTAGTAACCAGGACGGGCAGGAGTTCTCTGAAGGGCACAACCAATCCGAACAGCGTCGGCGAATACAATCCTATTGAATAAATCAGCATCATTTTCCTCCCCGTAAGCCGTAATGCCAGAAATGGAACGATCGGTAGCCATTCTGTCGCGCGTCGGGCGGCAACTGCCGTCGTGAAGATGCCCCGATCTCCCAACCAAGCATTGCGGCGACGGCATATAGAGAAATCACGCCGACGCCTAATACGGTATAGAGTTTCTTCAACACGACATTCTCCTCCTTCGCCCCAGCAACGAGGCAAACTAACGGCAGGCTAAGTACGGATATTCCCAGTCATCATTCAATTCTGCCTGCGTAAGCGGGCGACAGCGTAAAGCCTGGGGCGTGAGCCCCGGGAAAGCAGCGAAGATCAGAATAAGCCCGTGGAACGGGCGCAGCGCGTTGTTTGGGACGAAGCGCGGATTCGCCCGCCTTTGCAGGCCTCGGAACTCGATGTTGCTCTGGCTGGGCTCACGCCCCGGGCTTCACGCTGCCGCCCGCCCTTCGCAGGCTTACGAATCTAGTCAGTCATCGTCCGAATCGTTCCCTCCGCCAAACATGCTTTCTGACCATCGTTTGCGCTCAAAGCTAATGTGATAGATCAACATGACTACCGGAACGATTGACAAGGCAATCAACGCAAGCAGGAGATTGAAACCATGCGCGACATTCTGCTCGATCTTCACGTTTAAAAACGTCGGTTGCTGCGACTTCTCCCACTGGCCTTCGAGGCGAAGAATGTACCGCCCTCCTGGCAATGCTGATGTGTAAGCAGAGTCTGCCCGACCGCCCTCGCTCCACGACTCGCCACCGTCGACGCCGTAGTAATAAGAGATTTCTATCGGAAACGACTGAACCAAACCCGTTTCGTCGTTAACCAAATCGCCCTCCAGGGAAATCCAGCTGTTATCGACTTGCGATTCGGCTGAAATTCTGATGTTGCTTCGCCCCGCCAACTCGAAGGGCTCGCTAAAAAAAACTTGAGTCCCGTCGGGATTCGGAAGCGCCGGGAGGGTCACACTTTGCGAAAACACTTCCTGCGTCGAGCCGGAAGCGATGAATGCCATCAAACCGGCAAGGAGGGCCACCCCTAAAAAGATCAGCCAGTATTTGTAAACCCACTTATGCGGGTAGGGTTGATTCGGGGCCACCGTCGACGGGCGAGGAAGGCCGCTTACACCGAACGTCTTTTCGACCTCCGCAACGGGAATGTAGGTTCCGAGCGACCAATTAATCTCTCCCGTAACACGTTTCTTCTTCTTAATCTGCTCTTGCTGGTCGGCAGAAACCGGCACGAATGAAACTTCTTTGGAAAGCATCTCGGGCGGGTGAACGTAATCGACCCCACGTGCCTGCTCGCCGGCTTCGACCTTCCAGTAAAACTCCCCCAACACGCTTTCGACGATCGCTTGTGCGTCTTGAAAAATCTTGAAGTTCTTGTTACGAAAACGGGCGGTCTTTACCGATTCCAAAACGTCTCCCGGAGCGACCGCTTGCACGTAGTTCCAATGGTCGTCGCTGTGAACGAGCCAGCGAAAACCTATTTGCGGATGGTAGAGAAGATACTCGCTCCAAAAGTACTGGGTGCCCTCGATCATCACGCTTCGCTGCATAGCGCCGATCACCGTCATCTTTCCTTCGGGGAGCTGGCCACTTGATCCGATGGGAATGATCGGGTCGAATGAGGGCTTCTTGAGCGCTTTCAGAAAACTGAGCTGCCCCTGATTAACGTCCAGCAGGGAGTTACAGTTTGGGCATGTCACTCGCTCGGTCTGGTCCGGGGCGCGCAGTTCAAGCGGGCCAGCGCATTTCGGACAGTTTAGCTGAGCTGCTTCTACCTGGCGCTTCTCTCGTTCAGGCGCCCGGGTCGTGGTGATTCCGAGATCAGCCAGAGTGACTTGATGACCTAGAAAGATAAGCGGCGGCGACTCGTTGTAGTCAAGCGTTCCGAAAGCCCCGTTGGGGCCGGAGAGATCTGCGTAGTAATAAGTCTCACCTGGAGTCAGCAGGTATGGAATCTCCCCCTGTGCACCCCGCGCGGTTGCTCTGCCTGTTTCCGCGACCATCATGGTTGCCTGCTGAGGAAGCCCTGGAACGCTCTGGCCAAGTTGCAATTGGTCGAACGAAGGAAACTGAACCCCTTCCGTAGCGGGATACTGGAAAGTGAGATAAAAACGGCCCTGAGCTTCGCCGAGCCAACCGAGCCATCCATTAGAAAACGTGGCGTACCACTCGTCCCACTGCCCGCCCATCTCGTGACCGAGTTGGGCACGGCCTGTCAGCTCAAAAGAGACTCCCTGCCAAGTTCCGCGCAGGCCAATGTCGAGTGGCGATCCGGTCTCTACAAGTTCGGCGACCTGGCCTAGATCTTTTAGTTCGCGGTCAGTTCGAGCGACCGCCGAGCGACAGTAGACGCAGATGACGACGACCGACTGACCGCTCTTAAATTCGACCGGCCCGCCGCAAGCCGGACATTGAGCCTGGAGCACGCTCATCTAGCTCTCCCGCACCCACACTCCAAGCGGGCTGCCAGCTTGGGGACCCCGGGCACTGACAACGAGCCGATGTGGAATCGGAGTAGCATAGGTTATTTACTGGCACTGCGGCCGACCAGTTCCTCGATTGTCCGCTCATCTTGCCAGATCAATCTGTCGAGGATCCGAACCGTCACACCCGTCGCACCGAGCATCTCCTTGAGCATTGTTTCCCAAGCCCAGGATTCACGATTGCGACAGCAGTACAGATTAAACGTAGCTGCGCAGAATTCCGGATACGTGTGACAAGCAAGATGCGATTCGGACAGGAGCGCCAAGCCACTGACGCCGTCTGGAAGGGAAAACTGATGCCAGACCACTTTCCCCTGCACGTGAAGATCCAGATCGCTGATCACTCGATCAAACACTGCGCGCATTCTTCCGAGGTCGGTCAGGATCGCCGGATTACAGCCGACTGCGTCAATAACCCATTCTGTGCCAAGAATCATATTGAGTTTAGGCAACGGTTTGCGTGCACGTGGAGTTGGTCAGTAATTAATTGAAGACCGGAAACTGCGCAATTGAAAATCAATTGGGCGAAAGAATATGACAGCAGAACTACAAATTCAATATAGGAAGGACGCTTTCAGCGTAATCGTAGCAAACACACCTTCTACTCACCGTCCGTGACATCCGCCGGGAAGCCGCGGCATACTACCGCCGATGGACCTACAAGAACTGGAAGAGCTGTTGCGAGCATTCAAGAACGGTGAAATTGCAACCGACGAAGCCGCAAGGAGTATCAAGAATCTTCACTTTGAAGACATCGGCTTCGCCAAGGTTGATCATTCGCGTGCGTCGCGTCAGGGCTTTCCTGAAGTTGTATTCGGCGCGGGCAAAACGCGCGTTCAGGTCGTAGGCATTGTCGAGCGTTTAGCGCAACGTTCGCCGAATGTTATTGTCACCCATACAGACGCGGGCACGTTTGGTGAGGTGCGTAACGTCGTCATCGAAGCTGAGTGGCACGAGTCGGCGCGGTTGATTCGGATACTAAGAGATCGTACGGAACTGGGTGTGGGTAAGATTTCAGTTGTTACGGCGGGTACCAGCGACATTCCGATAGCCGAGGAAGCGGCGCTGACGGCCGAGGCCATGGGCAACCGCGTCGATAGGGTTTGGGATGTCGGTGTTGCCGGGATTCATCGAGTGTTGGCGGAGCGGGCAATGCTGCAGCGGGCGCGGGTGGTGATAGTAGCTGCGGGAATGGAGGGAGCGTTGCCTTCGGTGGTTGGCGGCCTCGTAAGCGTGCCTGTTGTTGCCATACCGACGAGTATTGGTTATGGCGCCTCGTTTGGCGGTTTGGCTGCGTTGCTTGGAATGCTCAACTCGTGCTCTTCAAACGTGACGGTTGTGAATATTGATAATGGCTTCGGCGCGGGGTTTGTGGCCAGCTTGATCAATCGAAAGTGGCAAGCCCCCGATGAGTAGGCAGGAGCAGGAGGCAGACGGCAGGCAGACGATATTACCCGCGGGTATTCAGGAAGTCGCCGTGTTCGCTTAATCCTAAGAGCGAATAAACGGGAAAAGTAACCAACAGTGTAAACCTCACTACCTAGAAAGGAGCAGCAGAATTATGCCTACCTCACAAGGCTTTAGAGATCTCAAGGTGAACCGGCTGGCTTTTAGCTGGCCATGGAGATTTTTCATGAATCAAAACGTTTTCCCAAAGAGGAAAAATATCTTTGACTGATCAGATTCGCCGAGCGTCCAGAAGCGTGGCTACGAACATCGGGGAAGGCTATCGAAAGAAACGTTTACCCGAATGTTTGATGCCAAGATGGCGGATGCAGACGTGAAGCAACTGAAACCTAAGTGTGGCTTGAATTTGCGGAGTGCGTGGGTACCTCTCAAAGAAGCGTGAATCGGAACTCAGAATGGGTTACGAAGAAGTCGGTCGTATGCTAGGCGGGATGATCGCTCATCCTGAAAGATTCTCGTAACGGCTGACTGCCTCCTGCTCCTGCCGTCTGCCTCCTCTATTTCAGGGGTTAATGAGGGCGTTCAGTTTCTCGGCCCAGTCCTGGTCGAGATTCTGCAGAATGTTGTACTGCTCGAGCGCGGCGTCGCGGTTGCCCGTGGCCAGAAGGGACCTGCCGAGGTTGTAATACGCTCGCCCAAAATCGGGTTTCAAACGAATCGCCTGTCTGAAAGCCTCCATAGCATCATTCATGCGCCCCATCTCTAAATACGTCTCACCCAAACTATTCGGTACCGCCGCATCGCCGGGCTTCAGGTTGGCCAACTGCTTAAAAACTTCAAGCGCCTCGGAATACTTCTTGGAGCGGAAATACGCGCTTGCCAGTCTCTCGTAAGCACTAGTGTAGTCGGGCCGTAAACGGATCGCCTGTTTGTAAGCTTGAATCTCGTTATCGGCACGACCCCAATCGCGGTAGGCAAGTCCCAGTGCGTAATAAGCGTCGGAAGCGTTGTAAGGATCGAGGCGAATTGCTTGGCGGTAAGCTTCGACGGCGTCGCGGTACTGCTTTAGATAATAATTCGCTAAGCCGATGTTGAAATAGGATTCCAACGAAGGTCTTAGACTCACCGCTTTTTTTGATGCCTCGATGGCTTCGGTGTGACGGCCCAGTTTCTCATGGCAAAACCCCGTCTGGGCCCACGCTTCGGCATAGTTGCTGTCTGACTCGACGGCTTTTTCAAAATAGGGGAGGGCTTTTGCGCAGTCGTCCGTGGAAAGAAAGCTCAGCCCGTCGCGGAAAAACTGCACAGCCCGGGCTCGCTTGTTCCTGCCGGCGGCCGCCACAAGATCCGAAAGCGAAGTGAGCGTACCGGTCTGTAGCTGGGAGATTCGTTCCGAAGGAATCGCAAAATTGACGCTTTGGCCTCCCGTGACCTGGAGGGTGGCGACACCAATCACCTGGCCCTGCATGTTTACAACGGGACTGCCGCTTGAACCGGGCGAGATTGGCGCCGTGATCTGAATAATTCTTCCAAACGTGGGGATGTCTCTCACCGCGGAGACGATTCCGTTGGTCACGCTGCCTTCCAGACCGAAAGGATTACCGATGACGAAGACACTCTCGCCTTCCTGAGGCGACGTGCGATCAAGTGATAAAGGACGCACCACATTAAGAGGTGCTTGCACCAACAAGATAGCTATGTCGCCCTCCGCGTCTATGGCCAGAACGCCTTTAACCGGAAAGCTGTCCCCCGTCGACGAATGAACTTCGGCTCGGAAAGCGCCTTCTATGACGTGGCGGTTAGTGACAACGCGATCGGTGTCGATAAAGAACCCGCTCCCCCGAGAACGTTTTTCACCGCGCGCATCGAAGGTCTCAATCGCAACTGCAGAGGGCTTGATGCGACGGACGAGTTCGGGAAGAAGGTCCTGGGAACTGGCGGGTACAGCTGCTATTAGTAAGATGAAAGAGAGCCAGATGGATTTCATTTCTTGAACATCATGCCAGTTTTTAAAACGCCGCGCTTCAGCTTCACCTATTCCGCAAGCAGCCACGAAGTCTGCAGACTGCTGAAAACTAAGAACGATCCAAGCCGGGTCCCCAGCGGCCAGCCCGCGGCGGACCCAGGAAATCTCCCGAACGGTCACGAAAAGAGCCTCTGGTTCAAGTCATTTCGGGTGGTTATCGTGGATCGTCTTATTCTCCCAGAAAATGGCCCACGCCTACGAGGAGTTGTTACAAACCTGCCAACGCGAGTTTTTGAATACGCGACACTATCTCGCTCAGTTTGACGTCTTCGCTGGTTTTTGCTCTGCGCTCGAAGAGCTCGACCAGTCCGTCCCCAATCTTCTTACCAACCGTAATGCGGTATGGAATGCCAATCAAGTCTGCATCCTTAAACTTCACCCCAGCGCGCTCGTCGCGGTCATCTAGCAAAACCTCAAGTCCCGCTCTCTGCAAATCCTTATAAAGCTGTTCGCCGGCTTCGAGTAACGAACCCTGTTTCATGTTGGTGATTGTGACAACCACATCAAAAGGCGAGAGCGTTTTGGGCCAAATGATGCCGTCCTGATCGTGGTTCTGCTCAATAGCGGCAGTCATGATGCGTTCAACGCCGATGCCGTAGCTTCCCATCACAATCGGAACTTCCTTGCCTTCGGGCGTTAACACAGTCGCACCCATCGATTTGGAATACTTTGTGCCCAGCTTGAAGATGTGGCCAATCTCCATCGCCTTGTAAACTTCGAGCACGCCAGTCTCGCAGCGTGGGCAGAGCTCACCTGGGGCAACTGTTCTTAGATCTGCCCACTGGTCAATACGAACATCTCGTTCAATATCAACGCCGCGAATATGATGATCGTCGGTATTAGCGCCGGTAGTCATGTTGCGGCGGCCCTTTAGTGTCGCGTCGGCAATAATATGAACGGTCACCTCCGGCATTCGCTCCGCAGCCCTCTTTTTTGCGCCAACAGATCCCAAACTTCCAGGGTTAGCGCCCAATAGTGCGTGAATCTCTTTCGCTGTTGCCGCTCGAAGGTAGTTGGTTGCCAGCGCATCGGCCAGTTTTGTCTCATGTAGTTGGTGATCTCCCCTAAGGAGCACAAGGCAATACGTAGGCGCTTCATTAAATTGCTCTTTTGACACGTCCTCACTGAGCAGAAGTCTTGAGGATTCGGCGTTATTGATCGAACTATAAACCAGGGTCTTGATCTGCCGCTCCGCGGATGCCCCTCCGGGAAACTTTGTTAAGTCATCGATTGTTCGCACGCCTGGCGTGGGAAATTCATCGGGGAACTCAAGCCCAATGCCGTCTTTGATTTCCGGCAACCGCGATGTTGCCTTTTCAAGGTTTGCCGCATAACCGCAGTTCCCGCAAGAGGCGATCAGGTCTTCTCCGGCGTCGGTCCTGGCGACAAACTCGTTAGACGCCGAACCACCCATTGCGCCCGATGACGCTTCGACAATGGTGAACTTGATTCCCGCGCGAGCGAAGATGCGTTTATAGGCCTCCCGCTGATCTTCATAGGATCGGTCGAGACCGGCCTCATCAATATCAAAAGAGTAGGCATCTTTCATAATGAAGCTTCGCAAGCGCATAAGACCCGACTTGGGCCGCGCCTCGTCGCGAAACTTGATGTGGATTTGATACCAAACCTGCGGCAGTTGTTTGTAAGACCGAATTTCATTGCGAGCGATCGTAGTAAAGATCTCTTCGTGAGTCATACCCAGACACATATCGGCGCCCTTCCGATCCTTCAGCCGGAACATGTCGTCGCCAATCGCGTCCCAACGTCCGGATTCCTTCCAAACCTCGGCCGGGTGTAATGCGGGCAGGTAAAACTCCTGGCCGCCGATGCCATTCATTTCCTCGCGTAGGATCTGCATAATCTTTAGAGTCACACGCTGGCCAATCGGCAGATAAGAGTAGATGCCGGCGGCCAGTTGGCGAATGACTCCCGCACGCAGCAGAAGCTTATGAGATATGACCTCGGCGTCAGCAGGATCCTCGCGGAGGGTGGGAACAAAATACTTTGACCAGCGCATTGAAATTGTTTTCTACTTTGCAGTCGAGTTTGATGAACTTTGCCATTCTCGCTTAGCAAAAAAGTTAAAGCAACTGGAGATAATTGTAGGGTCTCCCTCCGTGGGCACCCCATGCTATTCGCAGATTGCGCAGATTTTACAGATTAGAAGAAAGAGAGTGGCTACAAAAGGTTTTTGACTCCGTCGTCTTTACTGCCTAAATGTTTCTGCGTAATCTTTGTAATCTGCGGATAGGATGGGGTGCCCACGGAGGGACACCCCTACAATCTGACCAGGTGGGTCTCTGGTTTGGCCAGCAGTTCTTCCAACTGCGTTAGGAATCGCCCAACATGCAGTCCGTCAATGAGGGCGTGGTGCACTTCCACGGAAATCGGCAACAGAGTGCGGTCGTTCTCTGTCACAAACTTACCGAAGGCAATTTTCGGAACCGAATCCTCGCGCCCCCAGTTGCGCGCGTGTGAAAAGCTCGTAAACGACAGCCAGGGCAACACAGTGAAGTGAATTGCGTTGTCGGCCTCCTTCGGGCAGAAGGGGGCGGCTCCCTTCTGCACCTCGGAGACTGAGCGTTGAGCTTCAGTGATGAACTCTTCGAAATCCTCGTGGTAGTCAAAATACGCGAAGCTGAAGCTCTCATTCGGCAGCAGTACCGTGGTTCCGCCGTTAATGACGTCGTGGATCAGTACCTTACCCTCCCTCAGGCGATAGCGAAAAGGTTCGATCTCATTTGCGACCCGAAGTGCGAAGTAATGATAGGCTAGCGTGACGCTGACATCCGGACGACCCCGAAGTAGTTCCAGGAGCCCAGTGACATCCACGCGCGTGCAGATATTGAAGTATGGATTGTCAAAATTAAGGAAGAACTGAAACAGATCGCGACGCGCCCACTTGGTTACATCAAGATACTTCGCCATGGAGGGATTGTACCCGAAGCTCAGGGTTGCGCCACTGCGGAACGTTGATTTGCAATCGTCATTTCCATTTTCCATCGCTACTGTCCCAAGTAGGTCGGCTCTTGTTGTATCTTGTTGGATCTGATCGACTTAACTCCTACCTGTTGGATCGAGTTCAATTGAACACGGCTTACTGCCAGCCGGTATGCTGAGGGCCAACAGGTCAGTCCATTACGCGGTAGCGTGAGGTGATTACGGAACTCATGAGACCGCCGCGTGAGTTGTGAGTAGCCGGGACGTGCGAATATGTCCTCATTGCGAGCACTCCGAGCGTGATGTACCATCAAGTTCCTAATTCGAACAGCGTTTGAGAGGATTGCCGATGAGAATCGCACTCGCCAGTGACCACGCCGGATTTGCGGAAAAAGAGAGATTGAAACCATTGCTGAGCGAGCTTGGGATTGAGTTCGACGACCTTGGGACCTCGTCCGATGAGTCGGTGGATTATCCCGACTACGCGGCCCGGGTCGCCCAGGCAGTGGCCGAGGGTCGCGTCCACCAGGGAGTCCTTATCTGCGGATCGGGAACCGGAATGGCGATCACAGCGAACAAAGTGCCGGGCGTGCGCGCGGCAGTGGCCTGGTCCGACGAGACAGCGCGTCTGGCACGCCAGCACAACGATGCCAATGTGTTGGCGATCGGCGCGCGGACAACACCGCCGGACGATATTCCGAAGATTGTGCGAGCGTGGTTTAGCACTGATTTCGAAGGCGGACGCCATACCGACCGCGTCAAGAAGATAACGAACATAGAATCAGCCAAAAGGTGAACCCGAATGACCGATCTTAAAAACGCTTCACTCTCCGTTGTCGATCCCTTGATCGCAGAGGCCATCGACAACGAAGTAGCTCGCCAGGCGAACGGGCTCGAACTGATTGCCTCGGAAAATTTCGTGAGCGAAGCCGTGCTCGAAGCAATGGGCTCAGTCTTCACAAATAAGTACGCTGAGGGCTATCCAAAGAAACGTTATTACGGCGGCTGCGAATGGAGCGACGTTGTCGAGCAAGCAGCGATTGATCGGGCCAAAGAACTTTTCGGCGCCGATCACGCCAATGTGCAACCTCACAGTGGCGCACAGGCAAACATGACTGTCTATTTGGCGGCGATTGAATATGGCGATCAGATCCTGGGCATGAACCTTTCGCACGGCGGCCACCTGACCCACGGCCATCCGATGAACTTCTCCGGCATCAGTTACAAAGTTGCCGACTACGGTGTCTCGCGTGAGACCGAACAGATCGATTACGACAAGCTGCAGCGCACCGCCGAAGAACACAAGCCAAAGCTGATCATCTGCGGCGCCTCAGCCTACTCGCGAATAATCGACTTCAAGCGGATCGGTGAAATCGCAACCGGAATCGGGGCGCGAGTGTTCGCTGATATTGCCCACATCGCGGGACCTGTGGCCGCGGGACTGCATCCTTCCCCCGTGCCGCATGCTGATTATGTGACTACGACCACTCACAAGACTTTGCGCGGCCCCCGTGGTGGATTGATCCTTTGCAAGGAAGAACATGCGAAGGAAATAGATCGGAAACTCTTTCCGGGGGTGCAGGGCGGTCCCTTGATTCACATCATCGCCGCCAAGGCGGTCGCGTTTGGCGAGGCATTGCGCGACGACTTCAAAGAGTATCAACGTCAGATTCTGGCGAATGCGAAGATCCTCGCCAGTGAGCTGCAAGAGCAGGGACTTCGCTTAGTCTCCGGCGGCACCGATAACCATCTGATGCTGGTTGATGTGTGGATGGATGGGAAGGGAATCACCGGAAAGGACGCTGAGAAAGCACTCGAAGCGGCGCACATCACCGTCAACAAAAACACAATTCCGTTCGATCAGAACAAGCCTTTCGTTGCTTCGGGCCTGCGCATCGGCACACCAGCCGTCACCACGCGAGGAATGAGAGAACCCGAGATGCGTGAGATAGGCCGGCTGATCGCCGAGATTATTAACGCGCCCGAATCAGAGAACACGCGTCGGAAAGTGCAGCGAGGGGTAGCTGATCTCACCGGGCGGTTTCCGCTTTACGCGAAGCGAATGAAGCGCAGACCAGAACAGGAAGCGATGGGCGCCGACTAGCAACTTCGCTGGCGTCAAGAAGTTAGAATACATTCGAGGGCAATCGGTATGATCAACGAAGAAATGCAAAAGACGATGCAGTTCATTCTTGAACAACAAGCACAGTTTGCCACAAACATGCAGAGATTCGAGGAGCGGCAGGTGAAGGCCGAGGAGCGGGTGAGTGGTGTCGAAGAAAGAATGACTAAGATCGAGAATGTAATGCTCCGCCTCGCCAATGTTCAGGCCGACTCGAACGACCGCCTAAACGGCGTCGAGGAAACACTGCGAAGAATCGCCATCGTGCAGGAGGAAACGAGGGAGCGCTTGAATATCCTCGTCAACACTGTGGAACGCTACATAAGTGAACGCCGCAACGGCTCATAGATTTGATCCCGGTTCACTCACGAAACACTTTACCGAAATCAAGCGTTGACCAGGTGCTCTCACCGCTACCAAACGAAGAGGCAAACACGATCCACGAAATCGCACGAAATGACACCAAGCGGATTCGTGATGGTTCGTGCTGTTTCGTGGATCGTAAATAGTCAACTCATACACAATGGAAGAAATTTTCGGACCCGACGGTCTAATCGCGAAAGCACACGCCGAATACGAATATCGACCCGGCCAGATTCAGATGGCCGATGCGGTGATGCGTGCGTTTGAAGATAGACACCACTTAATCGTGGAGGCCGGAACGGGGACCGGAAAGACATTGGCTTATCTTGTTCCCGCGGTGGCGGCGGCGCTGGGCGGGCGAGGGCGGGTGATCATCTCTACCGGCACAAAGAATCTCCAGGAACAACTGATGGAGAAGGATATTCCATTCCTGCAGAGCGTGTTGCCGAAGAAGTTCACGGCCGCCTACATGAAAGGACGAAACAACTACGTCTGTTTGCAGCGACTCAATCGTGCTCAAAGTTCTCCAGTTCTCGACGGGCTTGATGAAGTTGATTACTTTGACGATGTGACCCAGTGGTCGCGAGAGTCCCCCACCGGCGACCGCGCAGAGTTGGCAAATCTTCCCGAGCACCTTTCCTTCTGGCGCCATGTAGACGCACGTTCCGAAACTTGTATCGGTCAGAAGTGCCCGGACTTCGATCCCTGCTTCATTACCCGGATGCGAAATCGGGCCCAGGAGGCGGACATTGTAGTGGTCAATCATCATTTGTTCTTTGCCGACCTGGCGCTCAGAAACAGCGCCTATGGCAATGTGCTGCCTGATTATTCCGCAGTTATTCTTGATGAAGCCCATCTGATTGAAGACGTAGTCTCGGAATATTTTGGCGCGCAGGCTTCGAATTACCAGATGGACGACCTGGTGCGCGATGTCAGCGGGCTGGCGATCGAGAGCGTTGATGTAGATCGCGAAGTAACTAAAATTTGCTCGCGCGTAGAGCGCTTTGCGGAAAATTTCTGGATGGGCTTTCGCGCGGGTCGCGGTGAAGAAGGGCGTTACCCCATCGTCCCGGGCACCTTCGCCACCCGGAGAAGCAGCGGAGAGATTAACCCGACTTCACTCGGGGATCTCTACATGTCTCTCGATGGTGCCCTCGCGCGACTTGAGACAACTCTGGATGCGCTCAAGGATAAACCGGCTGAGGTTGAGAATCTGGTGCGGCGGATTAGACAAGTTCGCTTTGACCTTCAGTTCATCGTCACCGGAGCCGATAAGAAGTTTGTGTACTGGACGGAACGTAGAGGCCGTGGCTTCTTCCTGCGCGCCTCGCCAATAGATGTTTCCGGACTGCTCGAAGATAAACTCTTTGGCCAGGTGGAAACTGTAGTTTTGACCTCAGCAACGCTTTCCAGCGCGGGGAATTTCGCCTTCATTCGCGAACGGCTTGGGCTCGACCAGGCTGAGGACCTGATTGCGGAATCAACCTTCAACTACCAGAACCAGGCGCTGCTGTACCTGCCGCCGAAGATGCCCGATCCGCGTTCTCCTGACTGGGCCCAGGCCGCAGCGGCCGAGGTCATCAAGATCGTGAACGCCACAGACGGGCGCGCGTTTGTGCTGTCAACAAGTTTAGTCGGAATGCAGTCGCTTTACGATCTGGTGATGCCGGAGCTGGACTATCCTTGTTTTTTGCAGGGCAGCGCGGCAAAGGGGAGGCTGCTGGCCAGATTCAGGGAAACGCCGAATGCCGTGCTCTTTGCGACGTCGAGTTTCTGGCAGGGTGTGGATGTTAGGGGAGAACAGTTGTCGTGCGTGATCATTGACAAGCTGCCTTTTGCTGTACCCACGGATCCGATAGTCGCGGCGCGCCAGCGATACATTGAGGACGAGGGCGGGTCGAGTTTTTTTGAGTACAGCGTTCCGCAGGCGATTATCAGCTTGAAGCAGGGACTGGGCCGGCTGATACGCAGCACGACCGACCGCGGCGTCCTCGCTGTGCTCGACCCGCGTTTGCGTACCAAAGCCTATGGGCGCACTTTTCTGAAGAGCCTGCCGCCCTGCTGCGTGACCTCCCGCATTGATGAGCTGGCCCGGATATTTGAAACCGAGTCCAATGTCCAAAGCCCAATGTCCAAGGTCAGCTTGGCCTGATCGTCCAAACTGAACAAGTTTTGACTGGTAAGCTACGCCGGAGCAAAAGCTTCGGTCGAAGAGCGGGGGGGTAAAGTCCTCCTTCTCGACCGTGAGCTGATCAGAGCGTTCTCTGGTTTTTGATGAATGGACATTGGACTTTGCACTTTGCCTTATGCCAGACTTTCGACCATGCCCGGACAATTTGAAGTGATGATTGAGCGCAACTTTTCCAGCGCGCACCAACTGCGTGGCTACAAAGGGAAGTGTGAGAACTTACACGGTCATAACTACCGAATTGAAATCTACGCTCGCGGTCGCGAGTTGGATAACATTGGACTGCTGGTTGATTTTGTTGAGTTGAAGGCCGCCGCCGACGAAGTGATCCAATACTTGGACCACCAGAACATCAACGAGTTGGCGCCCTTTCATGAGTTGCAGCCGTCGGCTGAGAATCTCGCAAAATATATTCTGGAGCGAGTGGGTTCGACAGTCGGTGACGAACGTGTCCGAATCTTCAAGGTGCGATGCTTCGAGACACCGACAAGTGTAGCGACCTACCAAGTGGACTAGGCCTCAGGAGGCAGGAGCAGCAGGCAGGCTCTTGTTCTATATTTCAGACTCCGCGTTCATCTTGAGCGCCAGAACCCTCGGCTCGCGCGGCGCTTCTTGCTCCTGCTCCTGCCGTCTGTTCCTGCCCTCTGCTCCGCCGGTCTTCCTCATAAAAGGCTTCTCGCAAAACTGAAAGAACAGCCAGGCAAACGCGATGGTGGCGGGTGTAACAATCAACAGGGTGTTCAGGATGGGGGGCAGCCATTCGACTGTAAAGTACCACGACTGCATGATCACTAACTCATGAGTAAGGTAAAGCGAATAGGAAAAAATCCCCAGCGAGGCGAAGGCCGTGACGAAGCGTGGCCGACGCAAAGCTGTCAGCCATCGTCTTTCAGCCTGTACGGCCCGATTCACCAGGATGAAAAACCCGAGGCCCCAAGCTGGATGCATTAACAGCCAGGCAGCGTCGTGAGCGAAAGAATCCTTTTGGGTAAGCGGTAGGGTCACCGAAATTGCCGAGGCTGTCACAACCGCAAAGCTTCCCAGCCACATATTCCGACACCATCTCGGCAGCTGAACTAAACCGAATGCTGCCTCAACGGCTATGGCCCCGAGTGCCCAGGTGAGCCAATGCGAAGCGGCAGCTTCGGGCACAGGAATGCCAGCGCTCGTCGCCAGCCACAGATAGTGGCTAAAGAAGAACCAACCGACGCGCGCAAGCCCACAAATAATTAGGGTTGGTCCCCAGCCCCAGCGGTTACGAAGATAGAGCAGCAGGAAATACGCCAGGTAGAGTTGTTCCTCGACCGCTAAGGTCCAGAAAACCCCGTTGATGCTGTAACAGGTCTGAGGATCCAGGTTATGAAGCATCAGGAGATGCATCACTACGTCGTATACAAAAAAGTGTGTGACGTCGAGGCCGGTGGTGAGCGCTGTCATGCTCAAAAAGAGCGCTAAGGTGACCAGGTAAGGCGGGTAGAGGCGTCGCAGGCGACGCTTCCAGAAGTCACCGAACTTGATTTGCTGCGGTTCGCCGGCGGCGCGGGCCCGGGCCCACTGCAGGTGAATGCAAAAGCCGGAGATGACAAAGAAGAGGAAGACACCAACATACCCAAATGAGCTGACAAACTGTATCAGCTTAACTGGGTACTGGAAGAAATTGTTGGGGATTGCATTGCCCGTTTGGGCCACCGCGTGGTAAAGCACAACCCCAAGCGCGGCCATACCGCGCAGAGCATCAATGCTCGTCAGACGGCCGCCGGACAGAGCTTCGGTCTTAAATTCTTTCACCGTATGTGTGATCAAAATCTGGTTTTAGCAGGCTGACGAAAAAACTAAGAACGATCCACGAAATCACACGAAGCGGCACCAAAAAAGACCCCTCAGTTCCAGTCATTTCGTGTGCTTTCGTGGATCGTTATATTCCCTGTGAATGGCCCACTATTTTTCAACAGTGCCAGGGCCGACAAAGCATAGATAAAGTGACCCCGCGGGGCCACTCCATTAGTTTCGGAAAACAACTTGCTCAAGCAGTGTCAGGTGAAAGTTCTCAGGCCGAAACGAGAGACGTCACGTCGATTTTGTATTTTCGTATCTTACTGTAAAGCCGCGGACGATAAATGCCCAACAGATTCGCCGCCGCCTGCTTGTTTCCGCCGGTGCGTTGCAGCGTTCTTTCAATTACCAGGCGCTCAATGTCTTCGAGCGTCATGTTGGGCGGGACATCCCATCCCGGGGCGGTGGAGCCCGATTCGGGCAGCGAGCCATTATCGAATGGCAAGTCCACGGGTTCAATCCGATTACCCTTGGCCAGCAACACTGCGCGCTCCATGACGTTTTGCAACTCACGCACATTGCCGGGCCAGAGATGACCAAAAAGTCGCTGGTAAGCCGCCTGTGAGACCCCGCCAATGGCGCGCTCATACTTTTGAGCGTACATGTGCAGAAAGTGTTCTGTCAGCAGTTGAATATCTTCGCTCCGCTCGCGCAAAGGTGGAACGTGAATGGTAATTGTAGAAATGCGATAGAAGAGATCGTCGCGCAGCAGGCCATCACGGATTGCGTCAGCAGGCGGCCGGTTTGTTGACGAAATCAGCCGAAAATCGACGGCGTAGGTCTTTTCGGAACCGATCTTCCGATAACTCCTCTCTTGCAACACGCGCAGCAGCTTGGGCTGGAGTTCAACCGGCATCTCTGCGATCTCGTCGAGCATTAAGGAACCGCCCGCTGCGTGCTGGACCAGTCCTTCTTTATCGGCGTGAGCCCCTGTGAAAGCGCCTTTCGTATGCCCGAAGAGTTCCGATTCGATTAGTTCCTTGGGCAGCGCCGCGCAATTGACTTTAATGAATGCTTTCTTGGAGCGCAGTGAGTTGTAATGGATTGCGTTGGCTATTAACTCCTTGCCCGTTCCTGACTCGCCGACGATGAGACCGTTCGCGTCTGATTTGGCGACCGATTCGATGGTCTCGTAAATCGTTTGCATCGACTTAGCGGATCCGATGATGTTGAAATACTCCGAGCGAGTGGAGAGCTGACGGCGCATGCTTGTCGTTTCGGCCACGAGCTCGCGACGTTCGAGCGCTTTATCCACAAGCGGCTGAATTTCTTCGAAGTCGAAAGGCTTTTCCACAAAGTAGAACGCGCCGGCCTTGGTGGCTTCCACCGCGCGCGCGACCGATCCGTAACCAGTCACGACAATTACTTCGGTTGTCGGGCGTGCGTCTTTCATGTGACGCATAACCTCGAGACCATCCATGTCCGGGAGCTGCAGATCGCAGATGGCCAGATGATGCCCACCCTGGTCGAAGAGCGCGATGGCTTCGGCGCCTGTGGCGGCGGTGTCGACTGAAAAGCCTTCCTCCATGAGGTTCTGTTTCAGCGAATCCGCCATCATAGGTTCGTCATCGACAACCAGAATCCGCACGTTTTTGTTCTCCACCCTTTTTTTTCTCCTTGAAAATAACTGAGGTCGTTGTGGTCCTCGATAGTCCGGATCTCACTTAAATGATGTTTCCCGACGTTAGCGGAAGGCGAACGCTCAAAGTCTCTTTGCCCTGCTCGGCTGAGCCGCCGTGAGCCTCGATGACCTTAGCGGCAAATGACATTCGGATCTCATCGCTGCCGGCGAATGATCGGAACGGATCGTGATCCAAGTTATTCAATTCATGCCATTCGATGAGCGCAGTGTCTTTGTCGCTCTTCTCTCGGCGCAAGCTGACCCTGAGCGTCCGGTTTTGATCATCGCGACGCATTTTCATGGCACCCACGGAGATCGATTTGAGCGCGTCAGCCAAAATCGTGGGATCAAAGTCACCTGCCAGGGGGAGTGGCTCCGCGTCGATGATAATGGCCCCAGTCAAAGGACCGGTCGCGTGCGATGGCCGCGAGAAAGCCCCCGCAACCGTTCGCATTATCTTCTGCACATCGACGCCGACCTGTTTCCGCAGCTCAATTGGTCTTCCATACTGCACCAGCGTCGACAAATCACCTGCGGCGCGATCCAATCCGGCGATGAGTTTGTCGATAGTTTCCATCTCATCTTCCGGCCTGGCGCTCTTTTCCAATCGCTTGCGCAGAAACGTGGCATACAGTTTGAGGCCATTTAGCTGGTTTTTGAGGTCGTGAACGATCTGAACAGACGCTCGCCCTAAGGTTTGAAGAGAATTGCTATCCTGTGGGTTCAACAATAATGGCTTCATCAGGAGGTGTTGGTGCTTGCCAGTCCTCGCGCCTGAAGGTAGGCGAAACATTTTCGAGGGAAGTCCCTGTGTATGAATTGAACCCTAAATGCCGGATTCGATCTGTCGCATTTCGATGCGGCATCTTAGCAAAAAGCCCTTGCGTATTCTACTGATACAGTGAAGTCAACAACTTAGGGGTGATCGGACCTCGTTTTTGGAGATGACATCCCGCGAAAGCACGGACGTGCAGCTAATTACTAACAGGGAAAATGAGGTTTGCGTGTTGCTCGTCGAGGATACGGAAGATAGTCGCATGATGATGCGACGGCTCCTTGAGCTGAGCGGCTACCGAGTCTCGGAGGCGGTTAACGGCCTAGACGCTGTGAAAGCGGCAGAACGGGAGATGCCCGACATTATTCTCATGGACTTAAGCCTGCCAATTATTGATGGATTGGCAGCGACCCGGCGAATTCGCCAATTGCCGGATTTGGCAAGTGTTCCCATCATCGCAGTCTCAGCTCATGACACAGCTGAATTTCATGCCGAGGCGTTAGCAGCCGGATGCGATGCATACATAACCAAGCCGATAGATTATACCGAACTTGAAGATCTGATTACTGACCTTACCGCAAAGCAGGTGGGGTAGAAGATCCCATTCTGAAACAACCGATTATCTATCCGTGCCGGCGTCTAACGGGACCAGGAGCGATTGCAAAACTGATCCCGGAATTCTACAATCCGGCGCACAAGCATGCCGGCCACAGAAAAAAGTTTAGACAGTTCGGATGATTCGCGTCGAAAGCTGATTATCGTCGTCGCCATTATTGCTGCGTTGGTTATTGCCGTCTTTTTTTATTTCCTGTTGCGGGCCAGCAGCACCGGCGGTAGTGTCGATCCGGTCTTGGAAGGGGCCATCCGCGCAGGCTCGCCTGTGTGGGAGCAGTATCATTCCAAAATAGTCCTCGACGAACCGGAAGCCGACGAAGCCAAACGCGCATTGGGCGACATTGTGATGAATCTGCAAACGACAGTTCGCAACTTCTCCGGACGGACACTCAACGGCCTTGAAATCAGAGGAGCCGTTGTCGATCATCAGGGCAAGGCGGTAAAGGAACGAACGCTTGTAGTGATTCCCACCAGGCAACCTGAACTGGAACCAAACCGAACGATGGTGGTGGCGGTGCGACTTGAGGGAATGAAGGAGTCCGATAACCGCGCAGACATCAAAATGGAAGTTACCGGATTCAAGTTGAAGCAGTAGAAACTCTTATTTATAACTTCCGCCTAACCGCCTCTACAATGGTAACGCGAAAATGAGCTATTTCATCGATTGTGAAGCGAAAGTCTTCTCCCTCGTCAGAATAGATTGCCCGAGGACTTCAAATGAAGACCAAGCGAATCAACAAATTCTTCCCGTCGATTCTCTGGGCTCGTCGAGCGAGACTCAGCGGCCCAGGTCTTGCCGAGGCCTCGTCAACAGTCGGGCTACTGCTCCGGGCTCTGCGCTCATGAAAGAAATAATTCTTCCAGCGACTGTCTGACAGGTTGAACCGAGACCAGCTTTCCCCCAGTTCTCCTCAGAGCTGTGATCACTTCATCTATATCCTTCTCGTCTGCGACTTCGATCCGCAATCCGCTCGCGGTAGATGTTAGTTGATATTGATCGCCTTCGGGCAAGTGAAACCTCAGCGTGTTAGCATCACTGCCCGTGGCCACAATCTCCACGTGATTCCGATCGCCGGCGCGTTGCCGCAGTTCGTCGAGGTTGCCGACGTTCGCGAGTTGTCCGCGTTTCAGAATCGCCACCCGGTCGCACAGTACCTCGATATCTGAAAGGATGTGCGAACACATGAATACTGTCTTACCTTCCTGTCGCATTCCGGCGATCAGATCACGCACTTCTCGGCGGCCGACAGGATCGAGTCCGCTCATTGGCTCATCGAGAAAAACCACCCGGGGATCGTTTATTAGAGCCTGGGCCAGCCCGACACGCTGCAACATCCCTTTGGAGAACTTTCTCAATTGAATGTCCCACTTTTTTTCCTCCAGGCGCACCCGGCTCAAAAGGTCCGCGGCGCGTTTGCTGCGCTCAATCCGTCCATAGCCGAAGAGTTCACCGCAGTATTCCAGGAACTCGCGGGCGGTGAGGTAATCGTAGAAGTAAGGGTTCTCGGGCAGGTATCCGATTTGATTGTGCATCGCGATGTCGGCAATGTCCCGGCCCAGAATTCGTGCGCCCCCGCCGGTAGGGAAGATCAGCCTCATCAACAGTTTTAGAGTTGTTGTCTTGCCGGCACCATTAGCACCCAGGAATCCAAAGATCTCGCCGAGGTTGACGGTGAGGGAGAGTCCATTCAACGCCCGCACTTTCCGCTTGCGCCAGAACCCGACTTCGTAATCTTTCGTTAGGTTCTCAATTTCAATTATGGCCTGCATGATTTATCTGTTTGCGACTTCAGTATGTGATCCCCCCATCGCTAATCACCTGGCTGAAGGAGTCTGTTGGAAAACAAAAGCCAAGAGCGGCGCTCTTATCGCGGACGTCAAGAGCTTTGGATTTCACCCCGTTTGGGGGTGAGATGTCTATAGCACCGGAACATCCACCACCCTCTGGCTCCGTTCGAAGGAGCGGGGCGTTTCTTGAGCGCTACAGGGCTGGTTGCTTTCCGCTCCTTCGAACGGAGGTTCGATGAGGCGTTGCGTTCGAGTCTATAAAATCACACTCCTACGGAGTAAAACCCCCGGTAACCTATTTGTAAGGAACTTCAGATCCAGGATCAATTTCGACGTCGCACTTGTCCTTCGCTACTAAGTACGGGGTTCCAACCGGATCGAGGGGAGCGCCGGTGTGGTCCACTTGTATTCTGGAGGCATTCAAGAGAATCTTCATCTCGCGCCATGATCCGGGGCAGCGTCCCGTTTTGGACCGGTACGCCGCCATTAGCTTCCGTAACCCATCCTGCATATCCATGGAATCCAGCAGCAACAAACGCTTGTGCGCCATGTTCTTTATCTGACGGTCCGAAGCTTCTTCGTACAGCCGGCGGTAAACCTCGCGCGCCGTATCGCGGCTTCCTCCTTCGCTAGCCATGCGGGCCCTCATGGCTTTCATCCACTGTGGCGCCCCGGGAAGGTTAGCGCCTTGCTCATAAGCTTTGCCTGCGGCCTTGAAGTCCTGCTGCTGCCAGTAAATGAAACCGAGATGGTGATAGAGCAGCCATTGTAAGGGATTTGCGTCGATGCCTTTCTGGATGATGCGTGTAGCCTCCCCGACATCGACATCTGGCAGAACCACAGCTGCATATTGATAGGGCTCCATAAACTGAGGATCAAGTGTCGTAGCCGCATCGAGAAGGGGGGCGACCAGTTTCAGATTGAGCTGGCCCAAATGATCCAGTTGAACGTTTTCAGGAAGCTTGATGATCTTGCCCCCGACGTACTGCAGCGAGCGCATCCAGTACCAGTCAGCCGCCAGACCGTTAAAGCCCAGACTTAAACGCTTCACAGTGGCGGCGTTGAGATAGAGTTCTTCTTGCTCAATGCTCTGGTTTTCAGACGGCCGGTGCGCGTCAATCCAACGCGAGAGAGAATAGACGCCGATCAGTCCAATTAGGACCGTTAGCAGCAGCGCCCCGTCGCGTCTTGTCAGTTTGCTGTCGGTCATTTGAAATTTCGGCGGCTGAAAATCAGGGTCGCCAGAGATAGAATTACGACAATGTAAATCAAGGAGTAGAGAATCGCTGCCGCCACATGCGAGACGTGCGGTACCTGCCCGTGACCTGCAGGCGTTATGTAACTAAGGTTTGTCAGATTAGGCAGCAGGTAGTAGAGTCCGCCGAATAGCCAGCGAGCGCTGGTGCTTCCCATCGACGTGGCCAGGCCTTTTAGGTCGGCACTGAAGTGTCCGATGATAAAAATGAAGAAAGTGAGTAAAGCTGACAGCGCCGGCGAAGAGAAGGAAGAGAAGAGAAGTGCCACCCCAGTCAGAATCATCAGCTCTAAGTAGATGAGCAGTATCGCCGGCCAAATGCTAAGGGATAGTGGATCCCAACCACGTCTCACATAGATCAGGGCTAAGGATACACCCGTGCCCATCACCACGACATTGACCAGCAAGGTCAGGCACAGCCCGAGATATTTTCCAACAATAAATTCACCGCGCGCGACCGGTTTTGCAAAGATGGTGTAAATAGTCCGGCGCTCGATCTCCTTGTAGACCAGGCCCACGCCCACGAAAATCGCGATAAAGACACCAAACAACAGCATCGCGCTGAGGCCCAGGTCTACGATTATCTTTCGTTCCTGGCCACCTGAGAGTTCGCCGATGAAAATTGCGGCTCCAGTGAGCAGCAAAACAAAGAGGACGAGGTTGTAGAGCACACGATCGCGCACCGCTTCGCGGAAAGCGTTACGCGCGATTGCAATAGTGCGCCAGATCAGGCCGCGCCTGGTCGTCTCTGAGCTAATTGGGAACTTGGCTGCTTGAGTCGTGTCCAACAGATGATCCGCTGTTTATTTTATGACTACGATGCAGTGAACTACTCTATCCCAATCCTGGGGATTTCGGAACTGCACGATCAATGTGGGCTGGCTGCTAATGCCCTATATGGGTTGCATTGCTTCCGCAGCAGCGTGATTTGCCGGAACAGTAAGAGTCGTGTCACCCCTCAGCACGCCATCCTCCGTAACGGCGAATCGCCGGCTGCCGGTTCGGCTAAATCCGGACGTGGCTGTCGGAACCGCCGTCGTGTGGAACTGGGCAGGTATCACTCCCGAGGTTGGATTTGCCGCGAAGTAGTAGCCGCTCTTAGTGCCTGAGGCCAGCACGGTATCTGTTAAGAATTGACCTTTCAGATCATCTAGGGTTCCGTACTCCGCACTCAATGTTGTCGCCCGATAGGTGGCCTGGCAACTGTGGATTGTGCGCACAGAGGACAGGGCCGAACTCTCATTTGCTGCCCGGCGAGATGCGAGCAGATTGGGGACGGCGATGGCGGCCAGGATGCCAATAATCGCCACGACTATCAGGAGCTCAATTAAAGAGAAGCCCTCTTGGTCTTTGACTGTTTTGTTTGCCCTCATTCCAACTCCTTAAGACAAATGCTGTTTTAGGGTTTTGTGTCCGCTAATTGCATCTCATGATTTCATAAAAGTCCCGGGTGACCGTCCTACGTCTTTACTTCGATTGCTGTTTGCGCATGCGTGCGCGCCAGCCAGTATGTGTCCCAGGGAAGCGTTGCTCATTCTCCTGCAGCACTTGGAAGACCGCCGCTTCGGGATGGAGTTCGACGGGCGGCGCGATGTTGCCGTCCCGCTTAGCGGCGACGTAAGCCGCATCAATATCGTTCTCGACTAATTGCTGCCAACCGCGGGCTGCGCGAGGGTCCAGCGAAAGGGCTCGTGAGAATATCATCTCTGAATCCGCGCGCCGGCCGTTGCGCGCTAGGACAGCAGCATGACGGACGAACAAGAAAACCGAAGCGGGGTAAACTTGCACCGCGGTGACCAGGGTTCGCTCGGCTTCGTTTAGGTTTCCGGCTGATTCCTGAGCTCCGGCGAGGTAGGCATAACTGATCGAGCTGTTGAATCCTCGCTCTACCGCATGTAGCAAGTAAGGTACGCTCTCCTTGGGGCGTCCCTGGCTGTATAGCCACAGGCCATAGCCGAAGTGGGCGGCTGTGTTAGCAGGGTATACTCGTAACGATGCTCGGTAATAATGCTCTGTCGTGGCGGCGTCGGCACTGCGCTCGGCTACGCTTTGCAACATTGACCCGGCCGCTTGAGCGCCAAACACGCCTGCGCTGATTGCCATCACTGCGCAAAAGCTGAGGCCAATAAACCGCAATGTTTTGGTGTGGAAACACACCTTCTTCGATTCATATGCGGATCGGTTGACTTTGTTGACACTGCGACAGACGAGTGCGGCTGAGAAGAAGAAGACTAAACCGCCGCCAAGAGCTCTAAATGACGAAGCGCTCGCGCCCGAGCTAATCGCAAAGGCCAACATTGCACCGCCGGCGCCCAGAACCGGAAGGATCTGCCCTCTGTCTTTCAATGCCTGGACGAAGTTAGTCACTAAAGCAAGGCTAAACAGAACGAATAAAATCAGTCCAATTACCCCAAGTTCAGCGGCCATCTGCACATACTCGTTATGCGCGTAAAGAGTCAACAGATGATCATTCATAGCCACAAGGGGACTATTCGGGTACCGGGCTGAGAATTGTGACCGTCCCTCCCCATACTTGATCTGGTAGTTGTTGGCGCCGACACCAAGGAGCGGGTGCGAGCGCACCAGTTCCAGACCGACTCCCCAAAACAGAAAGCGCACCCTCGTATTCGCATCAGTACCTAAATCTTGCTGTAAACGAGTGACGGTAGGGACATCGTGATTCGTTAACCGCGATGGCAGTGTCTGTAATAGAAGTACTAACGCAAATGCGGCAGTTAGGGATCCCAGACGCCAAACCAGTCGCTTTGATGGCTTGACGAAGGCGCCTGTGAACAACAGCAGAAGTCCGGCAGAGGCCCCAATTAGGGGCGCGCGCTCAAGCGACTGGAGTGTTGCCAGCCATCCCGCTACCGCGGTTGCTCCGCAGATGAAAGCCGCACGACCACGGTTAAGATGAAGCGCAAAGGCAGCGAACAAGATGCAGGCTGCGCCCGTGATTTCTCCGAACGCGCTAGAGCCGCGTAAGAGAGGCTTGACATCCATACGCAGGCTGCCGTCGGTGAGGGGAGCTCCAAACCAGGATTCGATAGCGCAGGCGATAGCCAGCACCCAGATGACCACGGCCAGAGTAATGAAGGATGATCGAATAGCCTTTGCCCCTGCTGCGAGAGTCATAAGTCCGAAGAATGTCAGGTAGCCGAGCCATTGCAAACCCAGATGCAGGGCCTGATAGCGATCTGTGGCCCAGGTAGTTGAAAGCAAAATCCAACTGACAAACAATGCTGCCAGCGTGATCGGTAGGAGGGCCTTTCGGGCGGCGACCGCTCCACGTTCATCACCCCTTCTCTTAACAAGAAGAGCTACTAACGTAAGAATCAACAGTAAGGCCAACGCCAATTCCTGGCGCCAGGGCAGGAGATTTACCAATGCTTTCGGAATACCGGGAAGGTGGACCGTAAGAAGTACGAGAGGCCACATGGCTCCTATCACCCACAGTGGTTCCCTTATCAGGCGTTGAAAACAAGAGATCATGATGGTTTTGAGTGGGCAGTTACTAAGACCATGTGAAAACGAAAGCGAAGAGCAGAGCTGAGTTTAATGAAAACCAATAATACCGAACCAAGTATCGACTCTTATCGCGCCCGCTTCGGCCAAAACAATACTCCGAACAGTCAAGCACAGCGTGCTTCTCTTACAAGAAGTGTACGCTGTGCTTGAGAGATGAGGTTTGGAAGTGAAGACTAGTTTCCGATCGGCGTACTGGCGCTAGCGGCGGTCATGGCTGCAACAGACGCCGCACCGTAGCGAATTACACCCGATTCGTCGGAAATAAAGTTGCGTGTTCCAGTGGCGGTCACGCCACTGGCGACAGTCGTCGATGCTGTCGACAAGTACGTGGCTCCTGTGACGTCAACGTTGTAGAGGTAGCCGCTCTTGGTGCCGGCGGCTAACACACTGTCGATCAATCCCTGATCTTTCAAATTGGTTAGGGTGCCGAAATTCGTACCGCCACCGGCGGTTGCCTGGTAGGTGGCTTCCGCTCCCGTCAACGTGCGCATGGTGGCCTGGGCCGAACCTTCATTAGCAGCGCGCTTGGAAGCGAGAAGATTGGGGATGGCAATCGCGGCGATAATGCCGATAATCGCGACTACGATCAAAAGCTCAATTAGTGAGAAGCCCTGTTGGCGTTTCGTATTCATTTCTTTATTTGTGCTCCTTAGAGAAAGTTGTTAATGTTTAACGCGCCAACGGCCTTCGTCTTCACGATGTTTGCCGCGCAGAGCGCGAAGCTGTCATGGGTCTCTTTAACAAGGACCGTGCCATGAGGGGGCTCTCAGGAATTGCGTCGAA
>JBGTLM010000126.1:0-9928 GCA_041744135.1 Pyrinomonadaceae bacterium | reverse complement strand
TGATTTGATTGGTAGCGGGGGGGAGACTCGAACTCCCGACCTTGGGGTTATGAATCCCACGCTCTAACCGGCTGAGCTACCCCGCCATATTAAAATCAACAACTTACAGCTTGGCCGCGCGTCATTATGCCGCAATTTTGCCGTAATTCGCTACAGTAACATGCACGGGTTCATAGCATCAGCGTGACGTGACCTGAATGAGGGCAGAGGAGGCCGAATTCCCTGCCTGGTCATACGCCCTCGCCTCGATTTGGTGACTCCTGTTTGGCTGATTCGGAACCTTCCAGCTACAAGTATAGGCTGCGCTCGTGTCAGTGCATTGCAAACTCCCGTTAACATAAAACTCCACTCTCACCACGCCTACATTATCCGAGGCCGACGCACTTAGCACGACCGTCGACTTCCTAATTACGGTCGCCCCCTGAGCCGGGTTCGTTATTGAGACAATCGGCGGAGTCGTGTCTGCAGTGCTAGCGTTGTAGGTCGCGGTGTAGGTCGTATCTGTGGCAGGAGTAGAAATCGAATGAATGGCCCCCTGGCCATCCGACCACGATCCAAACACATAAGTTGTACTCCCGATCATTTGCGGAGAGACCGCCTCAAGAGTTCGGCTCATGCCTACTACACCGACGAAGGAGTGCGGCGCCGTGACGGGCTGCCCATCCAACTTTAGTTGCAGGCCTGAAGGACTGGTTCGGAGTGTGACCGTTGACTTGCGAGGCAGAATATCGCGAAAGGACGAGTGGGTGAGTCCTGCCGAATCCGTCACTGTCAGATGAATCCGATACCAGACGTTGTCCGAGGTTTCGCCATTAGTTGGAATCGTGACTGAACCGCTCATTGATCCACTGGTAGCTGGCGAGAATGGATGGATGTGGGTGTCGTGATGGAAGTCCACTCTCCAGGTGAAGCCGCTGGCCGGCAGGGTACCATCCTCGGGATCACTGCCGGTGCCTGCGTAATCAATTGTTTGGCCGCCCTGGTAAAGCGTACCTGTCGGGGGCTGGGTAATGTTCCCGGTTGGGGGGGTATTTGAGGTGACGGTAAGCTGGGCGTTATTGCTCGTTGCGCTTCCGAAGCTATTGGTTACCACGGCCCGTAACAGCGCACCGTTATCCGATGGTTGTGCGTTCGAGAGCGTGTAGTTTGACGAAGTTGCGCCGGCGATATCACTTCCACTTCTTTGCCACTGATAGCTAAACGGCGGCGTGCCGTTTGCGCTGACGCTGAACGTAGCTGATTGGCCTACCGCAACCGTTTGATTTTGAGGATGCGAAGAGATCGTTGGAGGTTGCATGTTGGCGGGATACTCAATCTTATGTACTGAGCCGGTGCCGCGGGCAAGATAGTAAAGGCTGCCGTCCGTCGAAACCTTGAGGTCTACAGGAGACGAGATGCCAGTCGCGAATCCTGAGACGGCATTACCATTTGCCGGGTCAAGCTTCCTAATCCAACCTGCGCAATAATCTGCAAAGAAATAGTTGCCGACATAAGTACTGGGAAACTGCGTGGTCTGAGGATTGTAAAATGCCCCGCCGGTAATAGCGCAGGTTGAGGCATCATTCAAGTAGATGTAGATCGGATCGCGGAAGTTGGAATTAGGAGGATTGCAGATACCCTCGCAGGTGGGCCAACCATAGTTGGAGCCGGCGATCCCGTCATTGATCTCTTCCGTCGTACTCTGGCCGACGTCGTTGATGAACATGCGTCCCGTGCCGGGCTGGAACGAAAAGGTGAATGGATTGCGCAACCCTAACGCCCAAATCGCTCGGTTATTTCCAGTTGTCTGATTGAAGAAGGGATTATCGGTAGGGATTCCCCCATTCGAAAATATCCGCAGCATCTTGCCATGAAGGGTCGAGAAAGACTGCGCATTGGCGCCGTTGGCATTATCTCCGACGGCAACGTATAAATTGCCATCAGGTCCGAAATGAATCGCCCCGCCATTATGGTTTGTTGCGGTGCTCAGATTATTCAATTCCAGAATGATTGTTTCGCTGCCCGCCACTGCCGCATCACCCGAGGCAGTGAAGCGGCTAATGCGGTTATGAATAGTAGGCGTCGTCGCCGTGTAATAGATATAGACGAACTGATTGATGGCGAAATTAGGATCAAAGGCCACCCCGAGTAGCCCGCGCTCCCCGCTCGAATTTACTGTTACCGTTAAGAAAGGTGTCGCGAGCAAAGCTCCGTTCTTTATAACTCGAAGCGTGCCCCCCTGCTCGCACACGAAGAGCCTGCCGTCAGGCGCAAACTCCATAGCCGTGGGATTGGCGAGGCCGTTTGCCACCAGGGAATCTGTAAATCCACCCGGCACGGTAGCGGCCTGCGCCACGCGACTGACGTACAGCCCCACAAAAATTACGGCCACGAATAGAACCAGATAACAACAAAACACGAGGCGCTCGCGGTACTGCCAACACCTTATTGTCATAAGAACCTCCAAATGAAGCGTGAGTTAGTATCCAGAACGATACCAACATCGTAAGTGGGGGAGGTTCCGGGCGTTGGGAGCGAGAGGTCGGGGTTCCAAAAAACTGTGAGTATGAACTTGCGTTAGCTGCGTACTCTAACACACACCCTTCGCGAACGATAGTCGGATATGACGGCTAGATAATCGAGCAGATAATTAACGTGCGACGATGCGGCAAAGGGAAGGATGAAGTGGGTGGGCGATGGGAAGGATGTGGCTTCCGGCTCACTTCGCGAAGCAGTACCCAATGCAATCCTGCCGCAGTAGTTTTTTAATCGCCGTTGCACTCATTTGTCGTTAGCAGTCGCAGGGGAAGAGTACAACGCTGGTTCCAGCGGGCGCACATGCTTATGCCAATTAGAGACTTACGATTTACGCGTCCGCCGGATGCCGTGTCAGGCGCGTTGTGAGGAATTCCGTAGGACCTTTATTGTCGGTTGGCGGTGTTGACAGGAACCGAAAGCATTGCCAGTCCCAAATATGACTACGAACTCAGTGGCAGTGGCAATAGGCACGCAATAGGCAGTTGCCGGGGGAGTGAGCAGTGGTAGAAGAGTAAGCAGTAGGGAGTGGGCAGTAGATGGACGGTTAACAGAGTCTCACACCTGATGGCCTAGTATGTGCCGTCAAAGGAAAGATTTTATCGGAATTGGATGCAGGCGAGGTGTCGAAGAGTTTAGTCACCCCTCTCCTCCGGCTAGATGGGTATCAACGGAAAAAGTGTTTGTATTCAAAACGTGTCAGGCGCCTGGGGATGTCCTTGAGAGACGCAACGCGACCCCGAGAATTATCATCACTATGCCCGCATATAACAGAAGTGTGCCAATTCGTAATCCTGTAGCGGAGAGCCCATATAAACTAACCAGGACATAAAGAATTATGCAGACCACACCCGCTGCCATCAAGGCCCGCCCGGCACCTCTCATTCTCATAGTTCTACCCCTTGCTCTTTCATATCAGGGAACTCCGGTTGACTACTTTAAGAGCCAAATGAGCATACAAAGCCAATCTGGAAAAACTCAAGCCGCGTGACTGGGTCCTTAATAAAATTATCGCATGCACTTCTATTTAACCATTGTGCCGGTACGGCTCCAGCGCGTGTTCTTGAAGAAGTCGATGAGGAAATTATCATTTGAAGGGGCGCTTTCGTCGTAGGACCAGTAAACGAACATCGCGCGTCCAATGACAAAATCACGAGGGACGAAACCCCAATAGCGGCTGTCCTGGCTGTTATTACGATTGTCGCCCATGACGAAGTAATGGTTCTGCGGAACCGTAATTTCTTTATCCTTTCCTTTTCCTTCATGCTCGAAGATGGGATAGTCGTCATCCATGAGATCCGAGCGGTGGTAAACATTATAAGTCTCGCCGGGTTTGCCAGACGGGTCGTTGACGATTTCCAGTGGGTCCTTCCGGTTGTGATCAATGGCTTCAATCTGATGTTCAGGCAACGGCTGGCTATTAACGATCACATTTCTGCCATCCAGACGGATCGTGTCGCCCGGGAGACCTATCACGCGCTTGACGTAGTTAGTGGTGATCGGTTTGTTGTCAGGTCTGTCGTAATCGCTTTGAGGATCGTAAATGTTCCCGGGGTATTTGAAAACGATGATGTCGCCGCGTCTGATTTCGCGCTGGGGCAAGAGAGGCATCGTCTCGCCCGGCGCGAAGATGAACTTATTAACCAGCAGATGGTCGCCGATGGTGATTGTGTTCTGCATAGATCCGGTCGGCACCTTCACCGCCTGTACGATGAAGGTCATCCCGAAGAGAGCCATGATTACGGTAACGACAGCGGATTCAAAGTATTCACGCCAGATCGATTTGGGCGGCCCTTTGGGCCTGGTTTCCGGTGCCGGCGTCTGTTTATGACCATTACCATTGAACATTCGCCCGAAGGAGAACCGCGACGGCTTCTTCTCGGTTTCGGAAGCTGTGTCAGTAACTTTTACTCGGGAAAAATTGCTCGTCATCTCAAAATCATCCTAGATACGTTCGGTGTAGGGGTCAAGTTCTCAATTCGAAGTCGCCAGAGGACGGCTCAAGCCACGCCAATTTGCAGGTCAGCTTTCCAGGTCGCCGAAGCGGCGAGCAAATATCAATTTAGAAACTTTTTAGCCTGTAATAAAATCAACAACTTACAGGCAAGTTTCCTAAAGAGGAAGGCGGTACCCTGTCCTCGCTCTTGCGACGAAAACACAAATCGGTCAGCCAACAACTCAATTTATTCACCCTCCAAGGGGGCTTCGTCATATGGCTCGCAAATGGTCCAACTCAATCTCACAGGCATTACTGAACGGCTTTCAGCTTGCGGCGGAGGCAGGGTCTGCCTTTCCGTCCTGCAAATTACCGGAAGTATCCGCCAGAAACCACCGGTTGAAACGGTTAGTAAATTTATGAGCGACACTCCCCCCGCAGAAGCGCGGGGTTGCCTGAGAGGTCGAACATCTAACCGGCCAGAACCACTCGGAAGGTGCCAGGCGGCTAAGACTGGGCTCCTGCTTCAATCTGAAGTCTGAAGAGCGCCTCTTTTGCAGCGGCCACCTCCGCAGCCTTAATCGAGCGCCCCTCACCCCGGACACTTCTGCCGTCCCAGGTTACTTCAACATGAAAGATGCGACGGTGTGGTGGTCCGAGCGTTTCCACGACCGAATATTTTGGCGCCGGCCGGCGTTCCGCTTGCAGCTTTTCCTGGAGCATGGTTTTGTAATCAGCCTCTGCAGCAGACATTGGATTCGCGCGCTGCAACTCTTCGCCCAGAGCGTGCTTGAGGAACCGGGCCGCAGCCTCAATCCCGCCATCAAGGAAGATCGCACCCGTAAGCGCTTCCAGGGCGTCAGCAAGAAGTGCGTCTTTGCTGCGTCCCCCGCTTTTTTCTTCACCACGACCAAAGCGCAGGAAGTCGCCGAGGTTGAGTCGCAAGGAGGCTTTTGCCAAAGTCGGCTCGCTGACTAGACGATGCTTCATCCGAGAGAGTTCGCCCTCGGTACCTTCGGGATAGGCTCTACAAAGGTAATCGGCCACGATCAGGCCAAGTACTGAGTCACCGAGAAACTCCAGAGCTTCGTTGTGCAGTCTGCGAGCGAGATCCTCTGCGCCGGGCGCGACCTGTTCGTGAGCCCACGAGCGATGGGTCATAGCGCGCTCAAGCAGGTTACGGTTCTGAAACGTGTAGGCGAGAATTGTTTCCAGGAGGTCGAGATCAGGAGTGTTGTTTTCTTGCGGCTTCAAAACGGATTCGATTGTAGCAAAACGCCGAAAGCATCGTCGAAATTACTGACAATGCTTTCAGCGTCGATCTGGAAGTACCGACCATGGTCGAACGTTTCAGCCCCGGTGATTCCTCTTGGTTCTTGGCTTGGGGGCCGGGGTCGGGGTCGGGGTCGGGGTTGGGGTCTTCGGCTTGTTTGCAGTCGCGGGAGCGGTTTTGGGTGTTGTACTAGCAGGGGCCGGATTACTTGTCGCCGGGGCCGGCTGAGTTGTTGCGGGTGTTGTACCACTCGAGGCAGTACTTCCCGCGGGCGATTCACCTGCACTCACGGTCCCCGACGTGGGCGTGCTGGCCGGGGTGGCGGTAGGTAGCGTCGTAATCGGAGTTGGTACGGGCGGCAACGGTTTCGCCAGAATGCCTGCGACCATTTCGGTTAGACCGGCGTCGGACTGATTGTGCCGGTACTTGTACCAGGTGCTCAAACTGTCCATCCATTCTTTCTTGGCCGCTTGATTCGCTGGATCGCTACCCGCAAGCGCTACGGCTCGAGCATAAGCATCGATCATACGATCAATTACCTGATTGATATTCTCGAGCGCCAGCTTGCTTTGTGGTGTCTCATCTTTCCCCTCGCAGCAAGCTTTGTAATCGGCCGAAAGCTTGGCATATTCACCAGCCTCGTAAGCTCCGGCAACGATGCCGTATGTAGCAGGGAATTTTTTCAACTTGCTTTCCTGCTGCGCAACCTTAATCAGGTAGGGCAGAGCCTCTGCAGGGCTCTTCTGAACGGTCAGGTGGCCAATGATGTTATTCATATATGCCAGAGCATCGTCTTTGCCCAAATAGGGTTCCCATTTTTCAGGCGCTTTGCCGGCTTCTAACAACTGCACAGCTTTCTTGGCATAGTTAATAGCATCCGCACTGAAAGCATCATTCTTAGCAGTTGCCGCGGCGAACCCTGCATAGGCGAGATCGGTCAGGACCTTCAGGTTCTCGGGCTCATCCACCAAGACTGCCTTGCCGACCTCAAAAGCTTTAGGGTAATCCTTCTTGTTATAGACAAGGTCAGTAACTTGATCCTTGCGGTTCGCTTTCTCATAAAGTGTGACGAAGTTTTTCAGATAGGCGCTAACCGTTTCCTCACCAGCGACCTCGGGACAGGCCAACCACTTCTTGGCCATCTCGTTGGCCTTGGCCGTGTCGCCTTTAAACTCTTTCCGGAACTCGTTGTACAACCCAGTCTTGGCTTCCGGAGTGCATTGGGGATTCTGAGGTGTAGCGGCGGGCTGCTGCGGTGTTGCCGCGGGCTGCTGCGGTGTTGCGGCGGGCTGTTGCGGTGTTGCGGCGGGCTGTTGCGCAAACGCCGTGAATGCAGTCATCGCTATGGCTAAGCAAATTGCTATTAATCCAATAGTCTTTTTCATCAGTTGTTCTTAACCTCCAAGATCTTTTTCTGCCATCTCCGCACCCAGCCCCACAAGCGACTCTTCCAGCCGTCGCTTTTAGAGCGACGATGAGATGCGTTCCCACAAAAGGCGGTTGCCGATGACGGCATGACGGCATGACGCACTTTCGCAGAGAGCACACGAAGACGTGGGTAAGAGTCGGGAAACCTACAAAGAGCGTTCGCAATATTCCTGCAACTATAATGAGCCTGTCAAGGCCCGGGCAGCTTTTAAATTTTACGCAACCTCCTCCACAAACATATACGCCGGGCTGCGTATAAGTTACGCGGGCCCGGCGCACATTAGTTTGCTGGAATTGCGGTCTGGCAGAACCCCAGGTTATTTCGGTTGAGTCCTACGAGGTCTTTCTTCGCCTGAGGAAACAGTCTTCGCAGGTTGCTGAGTATTCTTTGCCTCTCCGGTTGGTTCCGAAGGGGCGTTCTTGGGAGCGTCTGCGGGCCGGCGCGGAATCTGCATTAGTACAGGCTTAACAGTGCCTCGTGGAGCCGTTATTTCAGTCACCAGAGGGGGACGGACTGGCAAGCCATTGGGCACTGCAGAAGTTATAGCTTCGGCAGTGGCTGACTCTTCTGCCGCGACCACTGCTGCTGCCTCGGCGGCATCAGCCTCGGCGGCGTCCTTTTCTTCTTCGTTTAGCTCAGCGGCTTTCGGGTCATCGGCGGCTGGCGCGGTCGCTAGCTGGAGATTGACTGGGGTCCCAAATCGGCTATTCAGTTCACGATAAATTCTCCCGGCAACTGCTGCGGGGAAGTGTCTGCGCGCATCAGGTCCTCGGCTGATTACAACCACCGCCAGTCTCGGATTCGCGAGGGGGGCATACGAGGTAAACAATCCGAGCCACCCGCCCTGACCGATACAGGTGCCGGTTTTGCCGGCGACGGTCTGCAGCGGATCGTAAGCCTTCTTCCCCGAGCCATAGTTGACTGCTCCGACCATTCCCGGAACCATTCGGCGCCACGCCTCCGGCTCGACCTTGATCTGGCGTTTTACTTTCGTTTTGAACTTGGCCTGCTCTTCCGCAGTGCGTGCCACGCGCGGCACTAGGAGCTTTCCACCATTTCCCATGGCCGAAACAAGGGTGGCCAATTGAACCGCCGTCACTTCGAAATCATCGCCGTGAGACGACATACGATTGAGGGCAAAACCGGTCTTCTCATATGGGAGTCGACCCGAATACTCATTGGGAGCATTGATGCCGGTCTTCTCACCAAGACCGAGATCCCTTGCATAGGACATCATTTTCTCGAAGCCGACGCGGCCGCCAACCTGTTGAAAGTAAGTATTGTTTGAATAGGCCAACGCGTCTGTGAGATCGATATTGTATCTATCGGAGACCGCAGCGGTGTTCGCTGGATCGATCACTTTCTCACCTAAACCAGCGACGCCTGTGACCAGCTTGATTGTTGAGCAAGGCTTGAAACCGCGTCTCAGTGCCCATTCCTGGTTCACAATGGAATAGATCCTGCCGGTCATGGGATCCATGACGACAGCAGTGCCAATATGATTACCAAGGGCGCTTACTGCTGCGCGGCGAACTTCCAAATCTTCACCCGTGGTATCGTCGCGCGCAATCAAGGTCTGCACCTCGTCGCGCATCGCCTTCTCGAGTGCTCTCTGGCGGGCGATTGCTGCCTGGCGAGCAGCTTCGGCGCGACGCCTCGCTGCTTCCATCGCATGACGGTTACGTGAGTGGATTCTGCGCAGCTCGGCCGCTCGTTCGCGTCTGGTCAAAGGCCGGCGAAGTCTGCGCTCCAGAGCTCTCAGTGAAGCGGTCTGCTCGCGAGCAGTTTGCATTCGCTGTTGTCTTACTTCTCGCGCAGACATACGCGATCTTCTGCCCCTGCGTGTATTCCTTGCGAGCCTTCCGTGGCGGGCAGAGCGACGGTTTCTCGCCGAAGCCTTTCTTCCTCTTTCCGGGCGGGTCACCTTGCTGCGCGATGCCTTATGGCGCGACGAGCTGGCTTGCCTTCTCTTTCCAAATACAGTTCCTGAGCAGGCGAGCGTAATAAGAATGACTAATATGAGAGCGAAACGGAGGGATCTCGGAGAACGGGTGTTCAAGTTCATGCGGGTCTATTACCTTTCCTAGGAATTGGTCTGGCTCATATTTGGCCCAGGAACTGCGTTAATACTTCGGGCGCCCAAGGGGAGGTGAGATCTCCAAAAACTATCCGGAAAGCGCCCGTCCTCACTAACTACTCGTTTTGCAGTGCATGAGAGTTTTAAGTCCTCTCGCAAAATATCTCGGTTTCAACGCCTAATAACTCCACGTTTTGGCGATCGTCCAATCCTGCAACTTTGAGGTGGGAGAATTCCCTAAAAGGCGGTCTCTGGGGATTTACAGTCAAGACCAACGTGAATATACCATTAGGTTAGGTTCCACGGCAACAGAAAAGTAACCTTTTATACACACTCCATAATCTTAGGTTGGCATGCCGATTGTTCTGCTCTAAGCTGGCTGGTATCGCAATAGTTGGCAAGACACTATTCTTCCCGGAACCAGGTAGGTATGGGGCAACAGCTGGAATCCCGGCAACGAGAGAACCTGTGCGCGGCAGCGACCGGATGAAATCTCGTTGCCCATAATGATAAATACGAGAATTCTCTTGGTAGAATCGGGGCTGCTGGCCGGGTCGATACCTCACCGGTTCTGATGGTGAGTGGCACTCCAACGCTCAAACTGAACCGCTACTGTTTCCTCTCTCTGCAACGCGTAGGTTGGAAGATGTCCGTACTTCTTAATAGCTTTCGCGCGCGACTGTTGCTGCTCCTGGCGGT
>JBGTLM010000125.1:0-6760 GCA_041744135.1 Pyrinomonadaceae bacterium | reverse complement strand
CTGGGGGCGAGCCGCTGGCGCATTGTTCGGCAGTTGCTTACAGAAAGCGTATTGCTCTCAATTGTTGGTGGCGCGCTTGGTCTACTGCTGAGCGTATGGCTGACGAAGTTACTGATAGCCTTGAGTCCACCTAACACGCCGCGGTTCGATGAGATTGCTCCCGACGGGCGCGTTCTTGCGTTCACGCTCGCGTTGACTGTGATCACGGGCCTGGTGTTCGGTCTGGCGCCTGCGCTCCAGGTTTCGCGTCCTGACCTTAATGAGGGATTGAAAGAAGGCCTGCGCAGCGGTGCCAGCGGACATCGCAACCGGCTTCGCAGTTTGCTGATGGTCTCCGAGATCGCGCTCTCTTTCATGCTGTTGGTGGGCGCCGGATTACTTATCAAGAGCTTCATACGTTTGCGGGACGTCAGTCCCGGGTTCAATCCAGACCAGGTCCTCGCGGTGCGGGTTTCGCTTCCATTCGCGAAGTACCCGCAAGGTGAGCCTCGTGTTCAGTTGCTTCATCAGGCGGTAGAACGCCTGAGTCTGCTGCCCGGGGTGCAGTCCGCCGGCGCTGTGCTCAGCCTGCCCCTCGGCGGCGACACTTTTAGTGTTGGGCGCGGTTATATCCGAGAAGGCCGCCCGGCCTCTCCGGAAGAAGCCGACGGGGCCGCCTATCTGGTGGTCACACCAGACTACTTCCGCACTCTGCAAATTCCGGTGGTGAATGGGCGCGCTTTCACCGCTCAGGACACCGAAAAAACGGCGAAAGTGCTCATCGTTAACGAGACGATGGCGCGTCATCTTTGGCCTGGTGAAAGCCCCATCGGCAGGCGCATCTCGATCTGGCGCGACGAAGAATTTCCACGTGAGATTGTAGGCGTGGTTGGCGATACAAAGCAGTCACTGGACACCGATCCCGGCCAGCAGATGTATGTGCCCTATGCTCAGGACTCGGGATGGTCTGGCATGTCACTCGTAATACGCACTAACGGTGACCCAACAAACACTGCTGCGGCGATGCGGAACGAGATGCGTTCGCTGGATAAAGGAATACCAGTTTTTAACGTCAGGACGATGAATGACGTGCTGGCCACTTCGGTCGCGCCCCGACGCACGCCAATGTTGCTGTTAAGTGCATTCGCTGCCATCGCACTGCTCCTGGCAATGATTGGCATCTACGGCGTCACTGCTTATTACGTTACTCAGCGCACACAGGAGATTGGCATTCGCATGGCCCTGGGCGCGCAGATGAGCGACGTCCTGAAACTTGTTTTAAAAAGTGGAATGGTCCTCGCTTTGATTGGTATCGGAGCGGGGCTCGCGGGCGCTTTTGCGTTGACGCGGTTGATTACAACTCTGCTATTTGGTGTCAAACCAACCGACGTCTTTACCTTCGTAAGCGTATCTCTCTGCTTACTTGTTACCGGCTTAATAGCCTGTTACTTGCCCGCGCGTCGAGCGACTAGAGTGGATCCGTTGATAGCGCTTCGTTACGAATGAGGGCATTGCTGATTTCCGATTGCCAATTGCCGATTGGAGTGACCGCGAAGGAGCGCCCCTTAAATGGGCGATTGAATGTGGGCAATGAATGCAGTCAACACTCAGCAATCTAATTGCTAGGCGAGCTAGTGTGGTGTCTCTAGACTTCTCGCAACTAATACTCTGTCTATCTTTTCGTCGCCGGTCTTTAGTCCCGGAGGGACCAAATGTTTATAGAACCAGGATCGCAAAGAACTTCGAAGCTCCGGAGGAGCGAAATATTTGGCTTAGTGAGAGGCACGTTGCGCTCCTACGGAGCTAAGACCTCCGGCAACATGAGCTATAAACATTTAGCCGCTCTGCGGCTAGGGCATGATTTGTGGCTAGAACTTGAGAGACTCCACACTAGTCGGCAGGAGGCAACTGGAGCGCGTCCGAAGGTTTCTGTGTTACGTCGGCGGTTGAAGATCAGCAATTCAGCAAAACGATTCCCCTAAGGACCAATTGGCAATTGGCAATCGGCAATTGGCAATGTAGAGAATCGGCAATTGGCAGTCGGAAATCGGCAATGCCTTAAGGTTGGCAGTCGAAGGAGCAAAACTACATGCGAACCCTATTGCAGGACCTGCGCTTCGGAGCGCGAATGTTGTTAAAGAATCCGACAGTGACGTTAGTCGCGATCATTGCTTTGACGCTGGGGATAGGAGCAAACAGCGCCATTTTTAGCGTAGTCAATGCGGTGTTGTTGCGCTCTTTGCCCTACGGCGACGCTGAGAGGCTGGTTATCGTGTGGGAGAAGAAGCAGGGCGGTAAGACCGATCAGAATGTAATCAATTTGGGTAACTTCTTCGACTGGAAGGACCAGAACAACGTCTTCGCCGACATGGCTGCGTTCTTTGATCTCACTACAAATCTCACGGGCGATGGTGAGCCCGAAGAAGTGCCAGGACAGATCGTCACTACCAATCTTTTTCCACTCCTGCGTGTGAGTGCTATTCAAGGCCGGACCTTCGCGCCGGATGAGGGCAAACCCGGGCAACCGAACGTCGTCATAATCAGCCACGGACTGTGGCAGCGCCGCTTTGGCGGAGACCCCGGCGTAATCGGTCGCCAAGTCACTCTTAACAATCGGCAGAACACAATCATCGGTGTTTTGCCGGCGGACTTTACCTGGCACGTCCCCAAGGGCTCCATGACTCGCAAGTCCGCAGAGATTTGGTCACCCTGGGAGGCCTCGAATGAATTGCGCCAGCGCCGCGGGCGGTTCGCATCCGCGGTGGCGAGACTGCGGCCTGATGTTACGCCCGCACAGGCGCAGCAGGAAATGAACCTGATTGGGTCCAGACTCGAAAAACAGTATCCCGAGTTCAATACTCTATGGGGTGTGAATGTCGTTCCCCTCCGCACGCAATTTACCGGCGACATCAGACGGCCGCTACTAATTCTGCTGGGGGCGGTTGGCTTTGTGCTGCTGATTGCGTGCGCCAACGTAGCAAACCTGCTGTTGGCCCGCGCCTCCGCTCGGAAAAAAGAGATTGCCTTGCGAGCCGGGCTCGGCGCCAGTCGTTGGCGTATCGCGCGGCAACTGCTCACTGAGAGCGTGCTGCTGTCGGCGGTGGGCGGCGCTCTTGGTCTCTTGTTGGCCTGGTGGGGAACGAAAGCGCTCATCGCTCTTAGCCCCCCTGCGCTGATGGATCTTCGTGATGTACGCGTCAACCTGCCCGTGCTGGCCTTTACCTTCGGCGTGTCGCTGCTTACCGGCATTGTTTTCGGGCTGGTACCAGCTCTGGAAGCTACGCGCTTTGATCTGCAAGATTCGCTCAAGGAGGGCGGAAAGAATATCGGGGGTAGCGCGCGGAGTCATCGGTTTCGAAACCTCTTTGTTGTTACCCAGGTGGCATTGGCCCTGGTACTCCTTGTTGGCGCTGGCCTGCTCGTGAAAAGCCTGAATCGACTGCAATCAGTCGATCCCGGATTCAATTCAAAGGAATTGGTGACGATGCGGGTGAGTTTGCCAACGAGAAAGTACGACGCCGATGGCAAGATCATTGGTTTCTTCCAGCAAGCTGTGCAGCAAGTGCAGACGCTGCCTGGAGTGGAAGCCGCGGGGGCAATCAACACGCTTCCGTTTGCCGGGCAATATTCCGGCACCTCGATGGAGATTGAGGGCCGGCCAAAGCTGCCTCCAGGTCAGAAGTTGACTACGGGGGTCTGCGTGACTGATGCAAATTATTTCCAGGTAATGCAGATCCCTCTGAAGCGAGGCCGTCTCTTTACGGCGCAAGAGGCTACCGAAGAGCGCCACGTGGTCCTCGTAAACGAGGCGTTCATGCTGAAGCATCTGCCAGGTGAGGATCCACTCGGCAAGCGTGTGACGATCAATATGAAAGACGCAAACGTTCCCACCGAGATTGTCGGCATCGTAGGCGACCACAAACATATGGGCCTGGATTTGGAAGTCGAGCCAATGGCCTACTGGCCGCATCCGGAGCTGACATATTCCTCGATGACAATCGTGATGCGCGTGCGTGGCGAGGCAACGAACGTTGTGCCGGCCGCCCGGTCCATAATTCGCAACCTCGATCCGGACCAGCCGGTCGGTGAGGTGAGCACGATGGAAGGTTTACTCGCTAAGTCTCTGGCGCGATCGCGTTTCAACACAACGCTGCTGACGATCTTTGCATTTGTCGCCCTGGTGATGGCGGCGGTGGGGATTTACGGCGTCATGTCTTATTCAGTTCTGCAGCGCACTCACGAGATCGGCGTGCGCATGGCCCTCGGTGCGCAAGAACGCGATGTGCTTAAGCTCGTAGTGAAGCAGGGAGTCATCCTGGCCGTGCTCGGAGTGGGGGCAGGCCTGATTGCCTCGTTCGGGCTGACTCGTTTGATCGGCACTCTCTTGTTCGAGACAACCGCAACGGACAAGACCACCTTTGCGGTGGTAGCGATTGGCCTATTTCTGATCACGCTCGTAGCTTGTTACGTCCCCGCGCGACGAGCCGCGAAGGTCGATCCGTTGGTGGCGCTCAGGTATGAATGAGGGCAATGGGAATTTCAGATTTCGAATTGAAAACGGGATTCGTTACGCACCGGATGTGAAAAGAAGGATTAGTAAACCAGTGTCTCTCAACTGGGGAATACAGAACCGGGAGCGGTTGCGACTGCACCAACCAGCGCCATGATCACTGAACCGCCCGGTAGATCACCTTTGAGAAGAGAACGCGAGAATAGAAAATTTTGGTGAGCGTAACGACATGCTGGGTTTGTTCTAATCCGCAGGGCAATGCTCGTGGGAGTTGAGTGCGGTTGCTACCGCTCACGGTTCTGTAAGTGAAGCGCTCAGCTAAGTTGAGTAACCGACCATGTTGCGGTTGGTATTAACCGTTTTATGGAAAACTCTGGCGGCGGTTGGAATTTACGCATCATGTCGTATTCCGTTACGCAAAGGACTCAGGAAATTGGGATTCGCATGGCCCTGGGCGCGCAGGCCAGTGACGTCCTCAAGCTCATTGTCAGAAATGGCATGACTCTCACTCTGATTGGCACTGCCGCCGGACTGGCAGGGGCCTTTGCGCTGACCCGGCTGATGACCTCGATGCTGTTCGGAGTCACACCCACCGATGTCCGTACGTTTGCAACTGTCTCTTTGGTGCTGATCGTAGTCGCGTTCCTGGCCTGCTATCTCCCAGCACGACGCGCGACCAAGGTCGATCCACTGGTGGCCCTACGGTATGAATGAAAAATTGTCGATTGTGATTTGCGATTACCAATTGTCGATCATGATACGTAGACGTGATCCCCAGCTACCGATACTGTGTGAGGACTTCGGAATTGGACTCATTGGGGTCGGGTGGATCAAGATCGCTGGTAGCAGCAAACTGAGCCAGTCTGTGAAAGTGTTTTGTGGCCGAGAGGTCCTTCGGAGATTTTCACTCCGCAGGAGTGAGATGTTTATAGGACGAGACACAATAAAATATCCCGCCGGAGGTGGGGTTGGTAGTGCAGTGCTATAGACATTTCACCCCTAACGGGGTCAAACCCAGAGATTCGCGCGCGCGAGTAAGGCTAGTTTGAGCCGTCGCCACAGCAAGCCGGGGATCCCAGTAAGCTTCCACGCAGCCTCTATCGCTTGGTGTTATAAAGAACTAAGCACTAAGAACAAAATACAAAGTACAAAGGACCAAGTACAAAGAACAAGTTGCCTAGAATTTTAATTGCTGACGATCAACCTGATGTGCTTGCCGCGCTGCGTCTGCTGTTGAAAGGCGAGCGCTTCGAGATTCAAACTGCCTCGTCTCCCGCCGCCGTGCTCAAGGCCATAGATTCGCAGGAGCTGGACGTAGTCCTGATTGATCTGAACTACGCGCGCGATACCACCTCCGGCAGCGAGGGACTGGAGCTGCTAAGCAGAATTCAGTCACACGATCCCACTATCCCAATCGTCGTGATGACCGCGTGGGGGAATGTGGATCTGGCAGTCGAGGCAATGCGCCGCGGTGCGCGCGACTTCATTCAAAAGCCCTGGGACAACGCGCGATTGTTAGCGGTCTTGCGTACCCAGGTTGAACTGGCGCAAGCCCTTCGGCGGGGCCAGCGACTGGAGGCGGAGAACCTGGCGCTGCGCGACACGGCCGCCGGCACCACTGCCGAGCAACCAAAAATAATTGCGGAATCTCCGGCGATGAAAGAGGTGCTCAAGCTGGTCGAGCGTATTGGCCCGGCCGACGCCAACGTTTTGATCACCGGCGAAAACGGTACGGGCAAAGAGGTGGTCGCGCGGGCGCTGCAAGCTAACTCTGCCCGCTCCCGAAAGCCCCTGGTCTCTCTGAATGCCGGCGCGCTTGCCGAAGGTGTTTTCGAAAGCGAGCTCTTCGGGCACGTGCGCGGCGCGTTTACCGACGCCAGGACGGATCGCGTGGGGCGGTTCGAACTGGCCGATGGCGGCACGTTGTTTCTCGACGAGATCGCCAACGTCCCACTCAACCTGCAACCGAAACTGTTGCGGGTGCTGGAGACCGGCGAGTTTGAACGAGTCGGCTCTTCGAAAACGCAAAAGGTGGACGTGCGGGTGCTCTCGGCTACGAATTCTGATCTCAATGTCGACGTCGCCAAGGGCAGGTTTCGTCAAGACCTGTTGTTTCGCTTGAACACGGTTGAAGTTCATCTGCCGCCGCTCCGTGAACGACTCGACGACATTCCGCCCCTCGCCGAACATTTCCTACGGCAGCATCGTGAGCATTACCGGCGACCGGTTGAGGGCTTCAGCCGTGAAGCAGTCGAAGCTTTACGCCAACAC
>JBGTLM010000124.1:0-15500 GCA_041744135.1 Pyrinomonadaceae bacterium | reverse complement strand
AATGGCTGACCCCGCCCGCGAGGTGTATGTGATGGTGGGCGACGGCTCTTACCTCATGATGTCTTCGGAGATCGTCACCTCGATTCAGGAGGGCTACAAGTTGACTGTTATCCTGCTCAATAATTATGGCTTCAGCAGCATCGGCGGGCTGTCGCAAGCGCTTGGTTCGGGCGGTTTTGGCACTGATTATAGAACCCGGCGGGCCGAGAGCGGCCAGCTGGATGGTGCGCGGTTGGAAGTTGACTTCGCCGCCAATGCTGCGAGTTTAGGCGCGCTCGTCGTTCGCGCCACGACGCGCGACGATTTGCAACAAGCACTCGAGGAAGCCCGCCGTGCGGAACGAACTACCGTCATTGTGATCGAAGTTGATAAAGAAGTGCGTGTGCCCGGCTACGAGTCGTGGTGGGACGTGCCCGTGGCCGAAGTCTCAGACATGGAATCGGTCAAGCGGGCCCGCGAGGATTACGACAAAGCGGTGAAACGAGAGCGATACTTTCTCTAAGATCGAAACTACAGATGGAAATACCCGATCCACGAAAGCACACGAAACGACACGAAGCGAGACACACGAAATTTGTGGTCTTGTTTCGTGCTGTTTCGTGTGCTTTCGTGGATCTTTTCTTTCCTGTATTTGCCTAGTTCTAATTACTCGGCGGTAGTGGCAGATCTATCTCGAGCAGGTCAAACCCCAGATGGCAAATGCCCCAGTTCTGGAAATGCGTCACATCAGGAAGACGTTCCCCGGCGTCGTGGCTTTGGACAATGTTGGTTTCGAGTTGCGTCGAGGCGAGGTTCATATCCTCCTCGGTGAGAACGGCGCGGGCAAATCCACGCTCATGAAAATCCTGAGCGGGGCCTACCAGAAGAGCGCCGGCGAAATCATTCTCGACGGCGCGGAAGTGGAGATTAAAAATCCCAAGCACGCGCAGACACTAGGCATCAGCACTATCTATCAAGAATTCAATCTCATCCCCCATTTGTCCGTCGGGGAAAATATTTTTCTGGGCCGCGAGCCGGTGCACCTGCCGGGATTGATTGATCAGCGGGCAATCTTTCAAGCAGCGACGCGCGCCTTAAGCGGCTTGGGCCTGACGCTCAATCCTCGTAAATTAGTCAAAGAGCTGAGAGTGGCTGAACAACAGATGGTCGAAGTGGCCAAGGCGCTCTCACTAGACGCTAGAATTTTAATCATGGACGAGCCGACTGCCGCCCTCACTGAGCACGAGATCAAAGAACTATTCGCTACCATCCGCACGCTCAAAGATAAAGGCGTATCGATCGTTTACATATCGCACCGTATGGAGGAACTGTTTGAAATCGGCGACCGGGTAACCGTCTTGCGGGACGGGCGCTCAGTCGGCACTTATGACGTGCACGCGAAGAGCAGATCCGAACTGATCCGCCTAATGGTCAATCGTGAGCTGACGGACTTGTTTCCTAAAGAGAGAGCCGCGAGAGGCCCAGAGGTTGTGCGGGTCGAAGGGATGAGCACTAAGGGGGGGTTGAAAGAAATTAGCTTCATACTTCACCAGGGAGAGGTTCTAGGCATCGCTGGGCTCCTGGGCGCCGGGCGGACGGAACTGGCGCGCGCAATTTTCGGTCTCGATAAGATTACTTCAGGAACTATCTACATAAATGGCGACCCTCAACGCATCGGCTCGCCGCGAGCAGCAATCAATTCCGGGATTGGATTCCTCACCGAAGACAGAAAGTCACAAGGTCTGGTCTTGCCTTTATCGGTCAAAGCGAACCTTTGCCTGTCCAGCATCGACAAGTTTTCGAGGTGGGGCATCATGGATACTAAAGAGGAGCGGCAGGCGGCCGGCCGTTATGTGAATGAACTGCGTATTAGAACGCCCAGCATAGATCAAAAGGTGGTCTTCTTGAGCGGCGGCAATCAACAGAAGGTGGTGCTCAGCAAGTGGCTTTGTTCCCAGGCCGAGGTGTTCATCTTTGATGAACCCACGCGCGGCATCGATGTGGGAGCCAAAGCCGAAATCTATCAGTTGATGAACCGGCTCACAGCGTCGGGGGTTGCCATCATCATGATCTCATCAGAGCTGCTCGAGGTGTTGGGGATGAGCGACCGCATACTAGTCATGCGCGGGGGCAGGATTACGGGGGAGTTCTCCGCCGAGGATGCTACGCAGGAAAGAATCTTACAATGTGCCTTAGGAGAATAGCCCTGCGAGAGAATTTTTTTTCACACTATGGCAGGCAGCTCGGCACCTTGTCTGGCCTGTTAGGCCTGGTCGTCGCACTCTGGGCTTTGACGCCCCACTTCTTAACCGTATCAAATCTGCTAAATATTGCCGCACAGGCTACCATCATTGCCATTGTCGCGGTTGGCATGACTTTCGTCATAATTACCGCGGGTATTGATTTGTCGGTTGGCTCGGTGCTGGCTTTTGCCGGGGTGGTTATGGCGAGCGCCCTTCACCAGGGCGTGCCGCTTCCGGTGGCTTTGCTGGTGGGCCTGGGGATAGGCCTCCTCTGCGGACTGGTAAACGGTCTTCTGATCACAATCGGGCGTCTCCCACCTTTCATCGCAACGTTGGGCATGATGAGTGTGGCTCGGGGCACGGCCCTGATGTTCACCGAAGGGAGACCAGTCTCAGGCTTCTCAGAAGCCTTCCGTTCACTCGCCACCGGCGAGGTGCTTTACATCCCGACACCTGTGATCATCATGATCGCCGTCTATGCAATCGCCCATTTCGTTCTCAAGCGCACCACGCTGGGCCGCTACGCCTATGCCATCGGCGGCAATGAAGAGGCCGCGTTGCTGTCCGGAATTAATGTGAAATTATACAAAACAATGGTGTATGGCCTTGCCGGGATGCTCGCCGGGCTGGCGGCCATTTTGCTGACGGCGCGCTTGAATTCGGCGCAACCCATTGCCGGGATGAATTATGAGTTAGACGCTATTGCGGCCACTGTCATCGGCGGCACCAGTTTGCTCGGTGGCGAAGGGACAGTCATGGGGACTTTGATCGGCGCGCTGATCATGGCAGTGCTGAGGAACGGCCTCAACCTCTTAGGCGTTTCCTCCTTTATTCAACAAATCGTAATTGGTTCAGTCATCATTGTCGCTGTGCTGATTGATATGGCATTAAAGAGGCGAGGGAAGTGAAGGGTGAAAACATGAAGTGCAAGGACTCGATGTATCACACTGCCGCTGAAGCGACGTATGAACGAGAATCTTCTCAAACTGAGCCCCTACCTAGAAAAGTCTGAAGAAGGAGAAACGCCCATGAAGAAGGGTCTGATTTTTATTTTGCTGGGAATGCTGTCAATCATTTTCATGAGTTGTCAGCGCGGAAACGAGCAGGCTGGCGGCGCTCCCCGAATAGCTTTTGTGATGAAGACTGCTAACAACCCTTTCTTTATCGACATGCAAAAAGGAGCCGAAGAGGAGGCCAGGAAGTTAGGGGTCAATCTCGTTGTGCAAGCGGCAGAGCGCGAGGTTGATGTCGAAAAGCAGATGCAGATCATTGAGAACCTGATCCAAGCCAAAGTCGCAGCGCTGTGCGTCACGCCCAGCGGCTCCAGGGAGATTGTTTCGGCGCTTGATAAGGCCAACCGCGCGGGCATTCCCGTGGTGATCGTAGATACGCGCGTCGATGCCAAAGCCTTAGGGGAATCGAAAGCAAAGATCGCGAGTTTTATCGGCTCGGACAACTATGAAGGCGGCAAACTGGCCGGCGAATTCATCGCCCAACGGCTCGCCGGCAAAGGGAAAGTGGTGGTGCTCGAAGGCATACCAGGTCATGAGACGGGCGACTCCAGACTGCGAGGCTTTCGCGATGCTCTCAAAGCGACGCCGGGAATCGAGATCGTCGCCTCCCAGACCGCAAACTGGGAAAGGGACCAGGGCTTCAACGTCTTCCAGAATATCCTTCAGTCTCACCCTGAGGTGCAAGCCGTGTTTGCTTGTAGTGATTTGATGGCCTTGGGAGCGGTCGAAGCAATTGCCGCCGCCAAAAAGACCGGGCAGATTATCGTCGTTGGTTTCGACGCTTCGGACGAAGCACGAAAGGCCGTGCTGAGCGGCACCATGGACGCCACCGTAGCGCAGTCTCCCGCCACGATGGGCGCGATGGCGGTCGAGAACGCTTACCGTTTGATTAAGGGTGAGCAGGTAAGAGAGGAGTTCGTTGTTCCTATCAGATTGATCACGAAAGAAAATGCAGGTGCGACGGACGCGAGCAAATAAATTGTTAGGCGGCCCATCGAGGAAGAAGATGAGGTGAGAATTATGCGAATCCTACTAGCTGGTGTAACAAGTGTGGGCAACGCTGTGGGAGCATTTTTGCTCAGACTCCGCGCAAAGAGATACAAGTGCGCCAAGCGGTGCAATCGTTCTATGATGCTTTCAATGCACCTGGTCGGGCGCGCGGCAGAATACACCGCCCAAGACTGGAACCACATGGATCCGGGGGGCGGATGAAAGAGCGGGCGGGAGGCAGTGCTCAAGGAACTGAAAGAGGCGCATTCAACGTTTTTTAAAAGGTGTCTTCGACACTGACAAGACGTTGAAATTAGCGCAGTTGAGATAAGTAGGAGTTAATCACAGATGAGTAGGAAGCTAGGTATTGGCGTGATTGGATTGGGACGACTGGGCGGCGCGTATGCCAGGTACTTTACGGGCCGTATTGCCGGAGCAACCCTGGTGGCTCTGTCCGACGTCAACGAATCTGCTGTCGCAACGCTGGCCGCAGACTTAGACGTCTCCAAACAATATCGCCACTATCAAGATTTAATCGCTGATGCTGAGGTCGAGGGCGTGGTCGTTGTCAGCCCCACAAGCACGCACAAGGAAATGGTGCTTGAGGCAGCAAAACAAGGTAAAGCAATCTTCTGTGAGAAACCTTTATCCATCTCGCTGGACGCGGCGCACGAGATGCTCAGCGTGATTGAGCAGACTGGCGCCTACTTTCAGATGGGTTTTATGAGGCGGTTTGATAAAGGGTATTTGGCGGCCAGGCGCAAGATCGCAGAGGGTGGGATCGGAACCCCCGTCGTCTTCAAATCATCCTCGCGCGACCCCTACCGGCCGAGTCTCGAATACCTTGACCCTGCACACAGCGGCGGGCTGTTCGTAGACTGCGGCATCCATGATCTCGATCTTGCGCGTTGGTTCATGGGCGAGATTGCGAGCGTTTACAGCATCGGCGGAACGCTGGCCTACCCGGAGATGAAAGCGATTGGGGACATTGATAACGCGATCACCAGCCTCAATTTCGCCAGTGGCGCCCTGGGCGTTATCGATCTGAGCCGGAATGGCGTTTATGGTTACGACATCCGGACGGAGATCCTGGGGACTGCAGGCACATTAAAGGTCGGGTACCTTCGTGAAACACCGATTTTGGTTATGACCAAAGAGGGCATCACCCATGACACCGTGCCCTACTTTACGGAGCGCTTCGAACAGGCTTACATCACGCAACTCCAGGATTTCGTGAACAACGTCTTGCAAGGCAAGCCACCAGCGGTTACATGCGCGGACGGTGTGGCCGCCTTATTGGCAAGCACGGCTGCTACGTTGTCATTCAGGGAGAACCGTCCCGTGAAAATACAGGGAGACGAGTTCATTTGAGTCAACGCAGTTTCGGGCTAAGACTTACGCAAAAAAAAACAGGCGAAGTAGCCACAGATGGGAGCGGGTGAACGCGGATCAGAGAACGAGAATGAAGATATCTGTGTTGATCTGTGTCGATCTGTGGCTGAGTTTAGTTCCTGCGTAAGTCCTAAGGAAACAAAGATGAATCTAAAGGTCGGGAATGCCCCGGTTAGCTGGGGAGTCATGGAAGTTTCCGACTGGGGCGAGCAAATACCCTTCGGCAAAGTCCTGGATGAGATAGCTGAGGCGGGTTACGCGGGCACGGAACTCGGACCTTATGGTTATTTGCCAACAGACCCGAACGAATTGACGCCGGAACTATCCGCACGCGGGCTGCAACTGGTGGCCAGTTTCGTACCCATTCCACTGGCTCACCCGGACCGCCATGTTGTTGGCTACCAGGAAGCTATGAAGGTCGCTCGCTTGCTGGCTCAGACCGGCGCGCGGTTGATCGTGCTGGCTGATGAGATGAGCAAGGCACGCATGGCAGTGTCTGGGCGGGTTGACGAATCTCGTGACGGAATGAGTGATTCGCAATGGGAGGGCGCGGCGCAGATCCTCACGAGCACCGCCGAGGCCTGTCGTGAATTGGGGCTCTCAGCGGTGTTCCATCACCATGCCGGAACGTTCGTCGAAACCCCGAAAGAGATCGCGCGTCTGTGCGACAGTACTGAAGCTGACTTGCTAGGTCTTTGCCTGGATACGGGTCATTACTTCTTCGGCGGCGGCGACCCTGTGGAAGCGGTGCGTTTGTACGGCGCGCGCATTCGACATCTTCATCTGAAGGATGTGCAACTTCCGATCTTGGAATCCGTTCGTCGAGATGGGATCGACTTTCTTGAAGCGGTGCGGCGCGGCGTGTTCTGCGAACTCGGTGAGGGCGCGGTTGATCTCAAGAAAGTCATCGGGGACATGACCGCCGGGGGCTACTCGGGCTGGGCCATCGTTGAGCAGGACGTGGACACTCGCCGTGAGGATGTTAAGCCCTTTGAGAGCGCCATCCGCAGCCGGCAGTATCTCCGAAACGTGATCGGGATTTGAGCTTTCACCTTCCCCGGCTTACCTCGCAACCAACCTAAATTACTTTTAATCTACAGTCGGTCGGGCATATCGGCCACGACGTAAGCCATGACGGCGAGCGCTGCGACACACGCGGCAAGTTCCTGCGCTTTGATCTTGTCGAAAGTGTCGGCCTGCGTGTGGTGTATGTCGAAGTAGTGCGTGCCGTCGACCTCGAGGGACGCGCCGGTCACACCCTCGCTCATCATGGGCTCGATGTCCGTGCCTTCTCCGTCGTCGGCGATGCGATCGGCGCAAATGCCGCTCAAGAGTTTGGCGATTTTGACGAAGTCGGCACGCGCCTGCAGGGTCGCCTTCGCCGTAAGCCCGAAGCCCGTCGGGGCGAATACTCCCATGTCAGCCTCGATTGCGAGTACGTGGTTGGCTAGTTCTGTCTTGTGCGCGTCGCGGTAACCTTCGCCGCCGCGAGTGCCGTTCTCTTCATTCGTAAACAGAACGACCCGGATGGTGCGACGCGGTCGAAGGCCGAGCGCTTTGAGTAGGCGGACGACTTCCCAGGAAGCGACGCAGCCGCCGCCATCGTCGTGCGCGCCAGCGCCAACGTCCCAGGAGTCAAGGTGCCCTCCGACGACAATCACTTCATCTGGCTTCTCGCGGCCCCTGAGTTCAGCAATGACGTTGGCCGACTCAGCGTCGGGCAGAAACTTTGCCCCCATCTTGAGATGTAGCGTCAGACGCTCGCCGCGTTCCTGCATGCGCTGTAACATCTCGGCGCCCTCGACGGTTATTGCCGCCGCAGGAATTTTCGGTTGGTCTTCCAGGTAGCGGAGCGATCCCGCATGCAGTGTCTGTAAACTGATGGGCGCGATCGATCGCACGATGGCCGCTGCCGCCTCGTACTTGGCCGCGCGCGACGGTCCGGTGCTGCGATAAGGCACGGTCGCCCTATAGTTGGTAAACGGAGCGTTGTAGACGACGATCTTTCCGCGCACCTTCTCGCCGAGCGCGTCCAACTCGTCGAAGCTGCGCACGACCACTGCGTCCGCCGTGATGCCTTCGGTTGGTGTGCCGACGCTATTGCCAAGACCTAGCATCGCGAGTTCGCGTTTTATGGGCGCAACGACTGTCAGGCTCTCCTCACCGCGTACCCAGTGTGGCACCATCACTTTCTCAGCCCGAACGTTTTCCAGTTCGTCACGTTTCATTTCCGAAATAGTCCAATCAATCGCGCGCTTAAGCGACTCTGAACCGCTCAAGCGGTTGCCAATGCGATCGGTTAACCATTCAAGCCGACGGTAAGCCGTATCATTCACGAGCGCCGCGCCAACGATGCGCGCCGCCCGGTCGCGGTACTCCTCGATCTTCACGCGCGGCGGTGGTAGCGAGCTCGCGGATGGCGGCATAGCCGCTCTCAATTGGTTAGGATGTAGTGTTTTCTGCGACGCAGATTGATATGGCTGTTCTGCAAAGATAGTCATGCGATAACAGAGAGAATTAAGTTAGGGAAGCGATGAACTAACATACTCGTACGCTTCAGTTTGGCATCGATTCGCGATTAAGGTGGCTCATTGGGGTTACAGGCTTCAAAGCACCTCGCGCTCTCGGTGAAAGGCGAGGCCGCCTGCGACGAGCAAAATGCCAAGCGCCTCGGTGACGGTAGGTACTTGCTGCAAAACTACCACCCCGATTAAGACTGCGGATGCGGGTAATAGTGCCAGCAGCAGCGAAAATGTTGCCCGCGACAATCTCGCCATCGCTAATTGATCACAGACGTAGGGAATTACCGAGGAACAGATTCCCACCGCGATACCTGCCAACAACAGATGCGGCTGCCGCAGTGCAGGTAGCGCACCACTGAATCCTATCGGGAATACGATTACCAGCGCAATTAGCATCGCCACTCCGAGACGATCTATTCCTGCCCCGCCACCGTCCCGTGCAATTCGGTGCCCATTCGAAATGTACAACATAAAGAGCGCGCAGTTGGCAAAGGCGAAAACATAGCCGAGCCAGTCGCCCTCCAACCGGACACCAGTCAAAACCCATCCGCCGCCTGCGGCGAGTAGGAGCGCGATGATATTCCGCAGCGTTCTTACACCGAAAGCCGCCAGAATGATGGGCCCGATAAATTCGATGGCGCTTACTGTACTGAGAGGTAACCGCGCGATAGCTTGGTAAAAACAGACGTTCATCAAACCAAGCGCGACACCCAAGGCAAACAAAATACGTAGTTGCGCCCATGACTGCCCGGCAACCTTCGCCCAAGGGCGACGCCACAGAGCAAAGACAGCGGCCGCGCTCGCTATGCGTAGCCACGCCACCCCGAGGACGGATACGTGTGCAAAGAGGAGTACGGCGAATGCAGGTCCCAAATAATGGAACACGGCACTCACAAAAAAGAAGACGTGGGGAGGTACACGATCGCTTGCCCGCGCGGTCGGTGACGGCACAATTACAACCTTTACGTCAGGAACGATGGAACAATTCGACATTAGCGGTTGACCATTTGCATCATTGCTTCCGAATAGCGCGAGCCTACAGCTGCATCCAGGGGCATGCTTTCATTAATCTGTTGCAGTTCGCCATAGTCGAGCACAACGTCTAACGCGCCCACATTTTCTTCTAGATACTCCTGTCGCTTCGTACCCGGAATCGGCACGACGTCGTCCCCCTGCGCCAGCACCCAGGCCAACGCGAGTTGCGCCGGCGTACAACCTTTTTGCGCCGCCATTTCTTCCAGCCGAATCACCAATTCTATGTTTAGCCGAAAGTTCTCTCCCTGAAAGCGCGGCAGTTGACGTCGCATATCACCTTCGGAAAAATCCTGCGGACTCTTGATCTGCCCGGTGAGAAATCCCCGACCGAGCGGGCTAAAAGGTACGAAGCCTATCCCTAACTGCCGGCAAGCCGAGAGTACCTCCGCCTCAGCATCGCGTGTCCACAAGCTATACTCACTCTGCAACGCAGTAATCGGATGAACCGAGTGCGCGCGGCGCAACGTTGCTGCTGAAACCTCCGAGAGACCAAGAAAGCGAACCTTACCCTGGGCCACGAGGCCACTCATGGCGGCGACGGTCTCCTCGACAGGTACTCGGGGGTCTACGCGATGGAGGTAGTAAAGGTCTATCACCTCGACGCCCAAACGACGCAAGGAAGCCTCGCACGCTTCGTAAACATGCCGAGGGCTGCCGTCCAGTTCTATACTTTCACCGGCTTCATTCCAGATGAACCCGCACTTTGTAGCTAGCACGATCTCCTGGCGCCGTGCGGCGATAGCACGACCGATGAACTCCTCGTTTTGGCCGGCCCCGTAGACGTCTGCGGTATCCAGAAGGTTAACGCCCAGGTCCAGCGCACGATTGATCGTCGCCAGCGATTCTGCATCGTCGCGCGTACCGTACGCGTCCGAGATTCCCATGCAACCCAACCCGAGGGCTGAGACTACAGGCCCGTTCCGTCCCAACAGGCGTCTCTGCATAAATCATTTCTCCTTAGTAGTGATTACGTATGATATGATTCGGCCCAACTGAAGTACATAGCATCATTACGGTATCAACGTGACTAGGCCTAAGAGTTTAAGTAAAAAGCAGACATTTACTTACACACCAATGGATAGTGTGTCTGGCAACCTTAACATGCGAATCCTCAGAGAGCTCAAACAGGATCCGCGTCTTGCAATGACGGAGCTTGGTCGTCGGGTTGGTCTATCATCGCCAGCGGTCACTGAGCGCGTCAGGCGTCTGGAGGAGGCCGGGGTTATAAGAGGCTACGTGCTCGATATTAATCCCGCTACTCTGGGGCTGCCGATCGCTGCTTACATACGCATTCGCCCCAACCCGGGACAGTTGCCGAAGATAGCCGAACTTGCCCGGAACATTCAGGAGGTAGTGGAGTGTCATCGAGTGACTGGAGAAGATTGCTTCGTTCTAAAGGTGTATCTGCCGAGCCTCGATCAACTCGACCGCATTCTCGATATATTCCTCCTGCATGGCACCACAACCACGTCCTTGATTCAGTCATCGCCCGTGCCGCTGAGGCCCCCGCCGCTGCCGGGCGAATGAAAGGTTCATGGGCTTGATGCGTAAGGACTGCTCGTTGAGTTTTCTCTTCATCAACTCCCGCTCAGCTTGTGTGGCTTTCGCTCGCCCTGGTGAACACTAGTGACGCATATCGGGTCTAAGCCCGAAGCGCTGACGCGGTCGATGAGAGAGGACGCTAGCAGTACATATCATGGAGACTTTTTAGTAAGCGAAGACTTGATAGTGATCGAGGTTTAGCTGATAACGTAGTTCGTGCTAAGCGCCGCCCAACAAGGGCATGCAGCGGACCACCACGTCCCCGATTCAATCTTCGCCCGTGCCGCTCCGGCACCGCCATTGCTGGAAGAATGCAAGCTTCTGGTAGGTGAACCTCAAGGGTAGCGGGCATTAAGCGCGCGCGCAGATGGCAACGCTTGGAGTACAAAGGCAACGATGATGAAGAATCGTCTTTCGTCGAGTTTACAAGTGATGATGCGCACATTGCTTGCCACCTCGCTGATGCTCGGTCAGGCTGGGCCCGCATTTAATCAAACGACGAATCGCGCCCAGCCTCTGATCACTTACGCCGATCCCTTCGTGGGCACGGAAAATGGTGGCAACATTGTGCCTGGCGCACAAATCCCTTTCGGCTTTGTGCACGTTAGCCCTGATACGGTAAACCCGAATACTGCTGGCTACAGTCCTTATGAAAACATTCTTGGCTTCAGCCAGACACACGTTAGCGGCACCGGCGGGGCCAGTAAGTATGGAAACTTTCTCACGACGCCCCTGGTTGGCAATTTGCGCGTCAACAACCTCAGTTCGCCCAAAACCGAGGAAGCGGCCTCGCCAGGTTATTACACTGTCCGGCTCACACGCTCCAACGTTAAAGCAGAATTGACCGCGACGCGGCTCGTCGCCATGCATCGCTACACCTATCCCGCCTCGAAGTTGTCCCAGGTTTTGATTGATGTCAGCTCCGTGGTCCAACCGGAAACTGGAAAAGACGCTATCAAGAATCCACACCCGGTTGATTGCTGGGTGCGCCTCATCGCGCCGAATCGCATCGAGGGCAGCGGCAATTTCATCGGTGGCTGGAATCAGTCGCCTTATACCATCCACTTTTCCGCTGAGTTCGACCGCCCTTTTAGTGCCTTCGGTGCGTGGCGAGATAATCGTATCGAAGCGGGTACCGTTGCGGCTGCCAATGAAGGCAGGGTTGGCGCTTACGCCACCTTCGACACCACAAGTAATCAAACGGTGCAGCTAAAAATAGGCGTGTCGTTCATCAGCCCGGAGAAAGCGCGCGCAAACCTTTTGCAAGAGATTCCCAGCTGGGATTTCGACGTCGTGCGTCGACAAGCTGAAGCTGCCTGGGAGAGCGTCCTGGGACAAATTAGAATCCAAGGAGGCACTGACGAACAGCGCAAGATTTTTTACACTGCGCTATTTCATTCACACTACATGCCGCATGATCTGTCTGGCGAGAATGTCTGGTGGAATTCCAAAGAGCCGCACTACGAAGATTTTTACGCCATCTGGGACACCTTCCGCACACACTTCCCGCTCCTTACTTTGATTCAACCTGAACGAGGGCGCGACATGCTGCGTTCACTTATTGACACGTACCTGCATACTGGCTGGATGCCCGATTCCCGCATAGCCGGAGCCAACGGCATGACCCAGGGCGGCTCTAACGGCGATGTCGTGGTAGCGGATGCGCTGGCGAAAGGTGTAACTGGAATCGACTACCGGAAAGCCTATGAGGCAATGGTCAAGAACGCCGAGGTCGACAGTCCCCGTCCGCTTTATGAAGGACGCGCGCTCTCAGAATACAAGCGGCTCGGCTACCTGAGTATGAATTATCCGCGCTCTGTTTCACGCACGGTGGAATACGCCTACAACGATTTCTGTATAGCGCAGGTGGCGAAAGCTCTCGGACACACCGCCGACAGTCGCAAGTATCTTGAGCGCTCGAAAAACTGGATGAACGTCTGGAGCGATGAAACGCGCTCGGCCCGTCCGCGCTATGCGGACGGAAGCTGGCTCGCGCCGTTTGCGGCGGCGCATTTCTATCCGGACAAAGATTACAGCTACTGGGATGCGCCTTTTTATGAAGGGAGCGGTTATATCTATGGCACCTACGTTCCGCATGACGCGCAAGGACTAATTAACAAGCTTGGAGGCGACGCACGCTTTATCGCGTGGCTCGATGCTTTCTTCGACAACCCCCCGACACGCGATCCGGCCTTTAATAATGGACTCTACAATCACAATAACGAGCCGGACTTCCTGGCGGCATTTTTGTACATCCACGCGGGTGCCCCTGATCGCACGCAGGAGCTGGTCCGGAGAATTCTTGCCAGCGAATACACGACCGGACGGGGCGGGCTGCCAGGCAACGATGATAGTGGAGCGATGTCTTCGTGGTACGTTTGGGGAGCGCTCGGTCTATACCCAAATGCAGGACAACCTTACTACTACATTTGCAGTCCGCTGTTTCCACGCTCAACTATCATTCTGGGAGGAGGACGCACGTTCATCATCGAAGCGTCGGACACTTCGGAAATGAATTTATATGTTCAGTCCGCGACGCTCAATGGCCGGGCGCTTGATCGTGCCTGGCTGAAGCACGAAGAGATTTCGGCCGGTGGCCGGCTCGTGCTCCGGATGGGCACGAAGCGCTTCGCGTGGGGTCGCGGGGATAGACCACCTTCCATGTCACTGCCTGAGAGGAGCGATGGTAAGTAAGCCATCAAACATATACTGCACACGTCGAGAAATGCTAAAGACCACAGTTTGTGCTCTTGGCGGGCTCACCGTCGGCATCAGTAATTCTTTGAGCCATCTGGCGGCGGAACGGCCGATTGATTTCACGAGTCGTCGCCCGTCCTTGGGCGAGCGCCGGTTTACGAGTGCGGCGGTCGAGGCGAAGATTCGGGAAGTCAAGGGTTCCATCGCGGACAAAGAACTCGCGTGGCTGTTTGAGAACTGTTTTCCCAATACGCTTGATACAACCGTCCGCGTCGGCACGCTCGACGCAAAGCCGGACACTTTCGTGATCACCGGCGACATTGACGCCATGTGGTTGAGAGATTCGACCGCGCAAGTGTGGCCTTACCTGCAATTTGCCAGAGAAGATAAAAAGCTGAAAACGCTGCTCGCCGGCGTCATCAACCGGCAGGCGCGTTGCATCCTGATTGACCCATACGCCAACGCCTTCAATTACGCCGCGACGGGCAGCCAATGGGAAAAAGATCGGACACTCATGAAGCCGGAACTGCATGAGCGCAAGTGGGAAATTGACTCGCTCTGCTATCCGGTGCGCCTGGCTCACGGATACTGGAAGGCGACGGATGACGCCTCCCTCTTCGACCGGCAGTGGCAGGAGGCGATGTCTCTGGTCGTCAAAACCTTGCGCGAGCAGCAGCGGTCACTAGACTTGGGTTCGTACTCGTTCCAGCGCGTGACCGAAAATCCGATCGACTCGCTGCCGTTGAGTGGTAAAGGCAATCCGTCCCGACTGTGCGGTCTGATTCATTCAGGATTCAGACCATCTGACGACGCATGTATCTTCCCGTTTTTGATTCCCTCGAATCTCTTTGCCATAGTGGCGCTCAAGCACCTCGCTGAAATATGCTCGACCGCGCTCGACAAGCAGAGCTTCGCCAACGAATGCAGAGCCTTCGCCCAGGAGGTGAGGCAAGCCGTTAACGCGCACGCCAGAGCGCAGCATTTGAAATATGGCGAAATATACGCCTACGAGACGGACGGGTTCGGCAACCGATTATTCATGGATGATGCCAACGTGCCGAGTCTCTTGTCATTGCCTTACCTCGGTTGTTGTGCCGCGCAAGACCAAACCTACCGGAACACACGCGCTTTCGTGTTGAGTGAGGACAATCCCTACTTCTTTCGCGGGACCGCAGGTGAAGGCATAGGCGGACCGCACGTGGGCTTAGGAATGATCTGGCCTTTGGGTATTATTATGCGCGCGATGACAAGTGTGGATGAACGAGAGATCGCGCTGTGTCTCAGAATGCTCAAGGCGACGCACGCAGGGACAGGCTTCATGCACGAGTCATTTTCCAAAGACAATCCACAAAAGTTTACCAGGTCATGGTTCGCATGGGCCAACACTCTGTTTGGAGAGTTGATTCTGAAGGTCGGCGCAGAACACTCCAAGCTTCTGAAAGAGTTGGTATAAATCAGAACGCACCAGATTGGAGCACAAGAAAGAAATGATCCACGAACACACACGAAACAGCCTAAAACAAGACCACGGTTTCGTGTGTTTCGCGTAGTGTCGTTTCGTGTGCTTTCGTTGATCAGGGTTTCCATATGTCCCATTCTCATAAGTTTCGATTCAGGCGCGTGGCTTGACGACCAGCGAACTAAGAAACCGCGCACCCGAGGACTATGCTGACGACCGCACGCTTAATTACCCTCGCTCTGATCTGCTGTGTTCTCGGGTTGTCAGCGCCGCAACTTGTTTCCATTCGACCAGACCCAGGCAACAATCAGACTCGGACGGTTGAACGGCGCATTCACGTCGATCCACCCAGCGCAGACGCTAGTCCATACGCTTATGTCCCTTTCGACGTGCCACTGAACGCCGTTCGGATCGATGTCAGCTATCAGTATGATCGCGCTAACGGAGCGAACACGATAGACATCGGACTCTTTGACGCCCGCTCGACCGGCTCCGATACAGACCCGCGAGGCTTTCGTGGGTGGAGCGGCGGGCGTCGCCCCGAGCTCTTTATCTCCCGCGATGAGGCGACGCCCGGTTATTTACCGGGTGATCTGCCCAACGGCACATGGCGCATCATTCTCGGTCT
>JBGTLM010000123.1:0-4490 GCA_041744135.1 Pyrinomonadaceae bacterium | reverse complement strand
AGAACGCCAAACAAAACGAAGAGAGCCGAGTCCGGCCTAGGGAGTGCTGCCTGTGCCATCGTTGCCTCCGATAAAGAAAGAATTGCATCGTTTAGAAAAGGGGAAGCTGATTCTAGCAAAGTGATCAAAGATGCAGAAATCCGACTACGAACAGTATGTCCTAATTTGGGCAGTGTAGCTCTCCCAACCACAGGTACGACAGAACACGATCCACGAAGTCAGACGAAATGCCGCTCACAAGATTTTCTTGTTGGTTTGTGTGGAACGCATATGTCAATCCAATCCTTTTCAAGGTGAGCCGGAAAACTCGCAAGGTCACCGTCGAGGTGGACTACTTGTGTAGGCCCTCGCCATGAGGGCTATGAGGTCTATGAGACTTGGGTGACAATTATCGGCAGCCCGTATAGCAGAGCTGTTGTTGTGATCCCCTTGCGGTATTCTTGGAGTCCTATTCTATAGGTCGCGGCCTGGGGAACTCCCTCCCTCTTAATACTTTCTTTCCGTACTTGGCAGGATGTCTCTTGCCATGTCAGGTCCAGTCACTAACGTTGAAAACTGTCCGAAGCACGCAATTCGGTCGGGCGCGTAGCGGAAAAAACAGATAAGCGGAGGGGAACATGAGGGGCACTAGCAACAGGAAAGCAAAACAGTTTATGAGTCAATTGGACTTGAGAGAAGAATTCGAGCGCGCGATGCTCAGATCCCTTCTCGTAGCACTGAAGACCCGCGACGCTGATACTTACGGTCACTCAAAGCGAACTGTCAACATTAGTTTACTTCTCGGTCACGAATGCGGTCTTGATCGGACTGACATGCGTTCACTCGAGTTTGGAGCGTTGTTGCATGATATCGGTAAGATTGGCGTCCCAGACAATGTCCTGCGCAAACCGGGAAAGCTCAATGACCTCGAGTGGGCGATGATGCGCCGTCACCCGTACCTGGGGCAGGAGATTCTGCGGGGCCTTAGCTTCTTAGACGATGCGAGGACCATTGTGGCCCAGCATCATGAGAAGTGGGATGGTTCCGGATATCCGTTCGGTATACGCGGCGAAGAGATCGACTTCGGCGCGCGCATTCTCTTCGTCGCCGACGCTTTTGACGCTATGACAAGCGATCGCGTTTATCGTCAGGCGAAATCGTACGATGAAGCCGTCGTGGAATTGGATTCCTGCGCGGGTACGCACTTCGATCCGCGAGTGGTGGCTGCGTTCCACCGTTTTCCGCGACGGGACTGGGAACGTCTAACTAGAGGAAAAAGATCTATCCGCAGTGCGGAACTACCAACCACGCCAGTTTTGGAGACCATTTCCGTTAAATCGTCGCTGATGCCTACTCAGGGGCGCAGCGGTAATCGAGAAACGGTTTCTCTGTCCCCGGATTTGATTGGGATTCTTGTTAGCGTGACAAAAATTCGAGACTAAGGGTGCGGCAACGGCGCGACGCGATGGTTCAGTTGAAAGCCTCACGATTCACCCAAACTCTGGTGATGCTTCGAAGGAACATTCTCACGGCCCCATTTCAAGGTCCGACTCATCCAGACTAGTTCGTCCAGAAAATCCTTTACTCGCCGTTCGTAAGCTGGATCCAGGAGTTTGCCTTGCTCATCAAACTTTTTTTGAATGGAGGGAAAGTTCAGATCGGTGAAAGTCACCGCCAGGCCCAACTCGCGGACCATGGGCACCATTGCTTCAATCACGCGTGCACCTCCCCAGGGGCCGGCTGAGACGCCAACGAATCCGACTGCTTTATGGATGTATTCTTTGAGCAGCAGATCCAGCACGGCCTTCAGATTGCCGGGGTAACCATGGTTGTACTCCGGCGAAACGATTACCAATCCGTCCGCCTGAATGATTGCATCTCTCCATTCCGGAAACTGGTCCTTTATTCCCTGGCCATAGTCGTCATACGGCAACGCGAACTCACTGACATCGAACAAGCGGGTTTCTACATCTGAGCGTTTCGCCATCTCACCGACCAACCACTCGGCAGCGTGTACACTCTCTCGCAACTTACGATTGGTCCCTAAAAGCACCGGCAGATTAAGTTTGTGCATGTTCTCCCCCCGGCGAGATCTACTTGTAACAGCACTTATCCCTCATTCCTCGTACTCGTCCGAGCCCTGCACCCAAATGAACGACTGAATGTCGATCATGTCTCTCGGACGTAGATCGCGAAGGTCGCGTCGTACGACAGCCGCAAAATCGAGCAGGCTGGCATAGGTTTCCCAGGAAGGTTTGGATATGTATCGAAAAGGGAATCCGTATTCGCGGGCGGCGAGGCGGGTGACATTTGGTTTGAGGAAGATGTGCATTGCCGGTTGCGCAATGAAACCGAAGACAGTTACGAGCGGCCAGGTGAGCACCCGCGTCTGTTTCCGAGGCAATGACGCGACCACATCGCACCAACGCTCAAGCCTACTCATCGTGTCACCTCCTCCGTAAAGAAAGTCGTAAAGTCCTTGCGCAAACGAGCGAGCGCCCTCGCGTGACTTCACTGCGTCGCGAAGCGCCATCTTCTCAAAAGAGAACAGAAGGTTCGTCCGCGACTCAATCCTCACGGCGCGCAACGCGATCTCCGCAAACTCTTCGCTTTCTATCAGGGCACGGTGGGTAGGCTGATTAAGGACTCTGTTCCACTGCTCATGTGCCGCCCACTTGTAACCGCGTTCCCAGTCTACGTAGGTTTCATCGCGGAAGCCCCCCGGGAAGAACCTAAGAAACTTGCGCCGACTGGGCGTTGCGCCTGCCATTTTCTGCGCTTTTCCCGCGCGCTGCGTTGACGCTTTTCTCTGTACGCTCAGATCAGTCACCCCCGGAGAATTGTTAGCGACAAACTATGTCAAACTCTTTCGCAGAATCTGATTTTTGCAGTGCGCTGTATTGCCCGTTGGCCTTCGATTACTCACGCTTGCACATGGCCACTATCTGTTTTCTGATTTTGCCACATAACCTTTGCGTGCATGAATTTGCAATCCGCCGCGTCGCGTGGCCACTTTGATACTCCGAAATTCCTCCTCTACAGCCAGCGCCAGCGGACGCTTGGGCCTGTATGCAACGACATATTGGGCATCAATCTCACGAGCGACTTGTGCCCCCTGCTTGATCATCTCAGCTTCCGAAGAAGCTATCACCATCATCCCCCCTGTCTCCTCAGCTAGAGAAGCAAGCCACTTTTCGCTTTGCTTCGTCTCCGCTTCATACTTGTTTCGCTGGCGCCGCATGCCGACGTCCGAATCTAAGATTACATAAATTTTTCTCCGCCGTATTTCTTCCCAGGGCACAGTTGGGTACAGGATCTCATTGACAACATCCTGAGCGCTCTTCCGTTTCTCGTTCGTTACCACCACAAGCGGGTTCTGCCGCTGAATGACCTTACGACCGATGCTGGTATAGCTAATGACGTGCACGGTGGCATGGACGTTAAGTAATTCCTTGACCGCTTTGGGCAACCTTATTCTGTCTGTCGATGATGTTACACCGTCAGTGATTAGAACGACGTGTCTGCCACCTGCCGGTACCTCCCGCAAATGCGCGGCCCCGGCCACCAAGCCATCGACGAGGCGCGATCGCTTTCCGGAAAACAATTTAGTGTTCAGCTCCTGGACCACCTTTTCCGTTTGCGTTGTCCAACTATGAATTGTCTCTACTTGATCGCCAAATTGAATTGCCGCCACCCGATCTCCAGCCCGCAAGTTGGAAACCAGCAAGCTGGCAATCTCTCGGGTAATGTTTGTCTTCATGGCCGGGTTTTTCTCTCCGGCAGTATCCAGGAGTAGCAGGACACTTGAGGGCTCGCGACGTACACTCGTAATCTCCTGCAGAACGTTGTCTTCGAACACGAGCAGATCTGCGACCTCAAGGGTGGGATCAAAGCGACGGTTTCCGTCGCGAACAAAGATAGGGAAAATCACTTCCTCGGTGAAGACCTTAAGGGGCTCTTGCGTCTCGCTAGCCGGTGTCGTTGGCTGCGACTTAGGGACGGGCAAAGTACTCGGTGTTTGGCCAGACACTGCGGCAACTTCCACCATGAGAACTGAGAGGAGTAGGAGCGATAATAGTTCTACCGAGGCGGCACATTTTGTAGAGTGAAATCTCATGTCAATTCAGTGCATAACGCTAGGCACATACCTTTCGATTAGACTTACCAAAACCGGAACGAGAGATTGGCACGGAGATGTGATGCGGAATGAGCGCTAACAGGATCACCGGGGGTTGGTGCAGTTTGTCACAAGGTGGCGGAGCCACTCAGTCACAGAACCTAGGAGTAGCGACCGGTCCAGTCGCTGACCATTCGACTTCCGGATGACTATTGATTCATATCGCTTTGAGACACCACCAGGTGGCTACCGCTCCTCGGTTCTGTCCTTGAGTGGAAGTCCAGTTCTCTGCTTCTAGCTCACGAAACTGGCTCAGTATAGGATCGCCGTCAGGGGCTGCTCGGTTTCCGGGACTGTGTTACCCTAGGCGCTTCCAAAGCTAGGCATACCTTAT
>JBGTLM010000122.1:0-3062 GCA_041744135.1 Pyrinomonadaceae bacterium | reverse complement strand
TCGCAATACCCGCCTTCGCCGTCCCGGTTGGACACGTACTCGCAGCCAGCGGGCGCTCGGGACCCGCCGTCGGTTTTTCATGGCTGACAGCCGGCATAGTGGTCGTGGGCATCATCACGCTTGTACCGCTGTACGGCTTGCTCGGCGCAGTCAGTGCCGTACTTGCCGGGATGTCGACGTCTTTAGTGTTCAGCATTCTCGCAAGGCGCATGCTCGCTCTCAAGAAGCCGGCAGGACTGTCGCATTTCAGGGCGGGTGTCTTACTCGGCGTTGCGACGCAGGCTCTGGCGCTCTTCGCGTTTAGCCGATTCGCTGCCGATTGGTGGACGCTGGTTCTGGTTGGGGCGTCGGGATGGGCGGCCTTCTTCCCGGTGCGTGTTATCTTCCAAATGCTTTCTGCTGAAGAGATTCGGCTTTTGAATCGACTCCGGGAAGTTGGCCCTTTTCCCTTCCGTACACGCTGATCCTGGCGACCACTTTGGATCTCACGCGTCTCATTCGCAATTGGCTACATGGTCGGTCGAAAGCGGTAGCCGCGGCTACCGACGCACATCTGCAACTGCAGCTTGGACGCGAGATGAAGCGGTTGCGCCGCGAGCTGTGCAGCTTGATGCCCGACAATCCGGCGGCCTTTGGATTCAAAGTCTATTCGCAGTCCGACGAAGACGGCATCATCGAGACAATCTGCAATCGCCTGAACCTCGACCGGGGTACGTTCGTAGAAATTGGTTGCGGCGACGGACACGAAAACAACACGCACTACCTTCTGCTAAAGAATTGGAAGGGTGTCTGGATCGATGCGGACCCTTCGAACGTTGCACTGATTCGCGCCGCCCTTGCGGACGCGCCGGCCTCGCTTCGCATTACTAGCTGCCGCGTTACGACAGAAAATGTTGCAAACGTGCTGCGCAAAGAATTGACAGCGCTTGGCGCGCCGCAAACGATCGATCTTCTCTCAATCGACATTGACGGCAACGATCTTCCCGTGGCGCTTGCGGCCGAAGCGATATCACCTAAAGTGCTAGTCGTCGAGTACAACGCGAAGTTCCCGTATCCGATGGCGCAGTGCATGACATACGATCCCGTTCACGATTGGAACAATGACGACTACCACGGTGCTTCGCTGGGAGCGTGGGTTGTGGCCTTGGGGACACGGTATCGGCTTGTCTGCTGCAACTTGGCTGGCACCAATGCGTTCTTCGTTCGCAGTGACTTGGCAGATAAATTCGAGCTACGCCACCCGGCCGAGCTCTACCAGCCGGCCCGCTTTTATCTGACCGCCCTACGCTCCGGCCACCCGTCATCGCTTTCGTTCCTTGCGAACCACTTGAGCAGTCGTGCCGGAAACGTCCAACGGGAGCTTGGTAAATGAAGCAGGGCGAAATTGATTACATGAAGACCATCGGCCAAGAGGCTGCTGTTGGCGCATACGACAAGCCGTTTTCGCACTTCACGTGTTCGAAGAACTTGGTTGACTTGGGCTTGATCATGAGCTTGATGCCGCAACCACCCGCGCGATTGCTGGACTTGGGGTGTGGCACTGGGTGGACCAGCGCTTTCTTCGCTCGGCGCGGTTACCAGGTCGTGGGACAGGACATTGCGCCGGATATGATTGAGTACGCACGTCGCAACAAAACTCGCTATGAAGCAGCCGAGCTCGAATTCATAGTGTCCGACTATGAGTCGCTGGCGTTCGACGAACCGTTTGATTGCGCCGTTTTCTACGATTCGCTCCATCACGCCGTGGACGAGCGTGCGGCCTTGCAATGCGTCTATCGAGCATTGCGGCCAGGGGGCATTCTGGTGACGCATGAGCCGGGTTTTGGTCATTCCGTAAACCCCGACTCGATTCAGGCGATGAAGTTGTACGGCGTTACGGAAAAGGACATGCCGCCGTCGCACATCCGCGACCTATGCGTCTCTATCGGCTTTTCTCACTTCGAGTTTTTCGTCGATCCGACGCTGGCCATTCTCGTCATGTACGGAATCAACCTGGCGCAGGTGACCCGAGAGCCTCTGCCCTGGTGGCGGCGCTCGGTACGGGCCGCTCGTTTGATGGCAGATCGACAGCTTAAGAACGGTGGGATCTGTGTGGTGACGAAATGATCGGCGGGTAACTGCGACCAGCAGTGCACCAATGAAAGTTCTGGAGTTAGGTTGTGGATTCAACAAAACGCCGGGCGCGTTCGGAATCGACATCATTCGCGGATCGCAAGCCGACATTTTCCATGACCTGAACACGTTTCCCTATCCGTTCGACGATAGCGAGTGGGATCGCGTCCTTTGCCGCGACGTTCTCGAACACCTCGACGACTTCATTCGGGCCGTGGAGGAAATCTGGCGCATTGCCCGCCCGGGAGCGATCGTCGAAGTGTCAGGACCGTTTATGAGCAGCGTGAACTTTTACTCCGACCCCACCCACAGGCGCGCTTTCACATCCAAAACGTTCGATTACTTTATCGAAGGAAGTCGAGCGTTCAAATTCGGGTACAGCAACACCCGGTTCGAGTTGGTCGCATGCGAGTATGACCGAGAGGAAAGGTCGAAGCGCAGAGGGCCGCATCGCTGGTTGCTTGATTGGGCAAACCGCAACAAGGAGCACTACGAATCGAGATTTGCGTTCATTTACCCGCTTTATCAAATCTTCTTTGATCTTCGAGTCGTGAAGTGAATCCGGCCGGCCAACTGGTCGTCGGACTCAACGGCTCGGCATTGCTCTCGCCACTGACCGGAATCGGGCAGTACACAAAGAATCTGGCGGAGCATCTGATTACGTCGGGCGAGGTCGATCTGAACATTTTTTACTTGGCCAGATGGAGCAAGGAAATCAGGACTGAGCCTTTCTCGTCCCTCGGCCCGATCAAAACGTTCATCAAGAAGGTCGTACCTCATCCTTACCTCGTCAGTCGCGCTTTGCAAGGGTGGAAGTTTCATTCCGGAGCACACAATCGGCGCGTGTCGGTGTATCACGAGCCAAATTTTCTTCCGCTTAAATTCGCTGGACCGACCGTGGTTTCGATTCATGACCTCTCGTGGATTCGTTACCCTGAAACGCATCCGAA
>JBGTLM010000121.1:0-11630 GCA_041744135.1 Pyrinomonadaceae bacterium | reverse complement strand
ACTCGCCGCCATCCACGCATAAGTCGGAATGCAGTTGGTTTGCGGGCTGGAACCAAAAACTTCCGGGCCCAAGCGGCGGTGCGGCTTTCTCCGAATCACCCTCAGCCCAATGCTTCGCCGTGCCTCGAAGAACCAACGCATAATAATCCGACGAGTGCCAATGAAGCGGGCCATCCTTAAACTTGAGCAGCGCTATGCTCGGCCCAATCGCCGGATCACCGGATATAACAGCCAATGCGGCTGATCCGTCGGGACGTGTTTCAAACTTGAGATCCTCAAACGGCCGCACGATCATCTGATCCGCTACCGGCACCAGGGCGGGCTGTTGTTGCGATTGTGAAGTATTTGTCGCTACAGGTGTCGAAGGCTGCGTTTGAGGCGAAGCCGATCGTCCCGAAGGATTATTCGTGCTGCATCCACTGAAAGCGAAGATTGTTAACTCTATGCTGAAAAGAAAAATTGCCGTTGGCTTTGGTTTTATCAAGTATTTTCCCCTTGAGATTCGGGCGCCAGCGAGTCGGCGTGACGATGGCTTTTCCTCTTTTTATTTCTCAGGCAGAATGACGTCCGCCTTCTGATCCTGATAAAGGAAAAGGATGCATTCGGCGCCCGGCTTGCACTTGTCAATGTGCATTCCTTTGCCCGGCTGCATTACATAAGAGCCGGGTGAAAGCTCTTTGCCTGACCCGACTGCGCCCTCCTCAATGTGAATCCACGTCCCCGCGACGAGCACACCGTGGTAATCACCGGTGTGAGCATGAAGGCCCGAATCGAAGCCGCCCGGAAGTTTTACCAACACGCCCGACGAGCCTTCTTTCCGGTCGCCCCAAAGCGTACTCTCCTGTATCGGCAGTCCGGGAGCCTGCGCCGTCCATTTCAACTCACTCACATCCCGCGCCGCGCCGGGCTTTACAACCTCTGATTGCGAAACATCGCTTGTCGCAGGTTTAGCTTGCTGCGTTTGAGACGAAATGGATTGTTCTGAAGAACTATTCGTGCTACATCCAGACATTCCAGATAGCATTAATACAATGCTCAAAAGGAAAATTGACGCTGGCTTTAGTTTGATCATTTTTACCTTTTCTCTTTGAAAATCGTGCAACTCGATAGGTCGGGCGGCGTTTCACGCGATTGGTTTGGCCTCCGGTTGAATAAGATTAAGCACCGTGTGCGGATCTCGACCGGAGAGAAGAAGTTTGATCACAATCGCTGCTGCCGGCTCCAGCAATCGTGCATATTTCAGTTCTCCGATGTCCACTGGGTCGCAACCAATATCGCTAATCAAGGTCGCAGCCTGACGCTTGGCCTCTGCATCGTCGCCGCAATAGAGAGTAACCAATTTTCGACCGTCAAACAGAGGCGGGTCCATCGTCCAAACCATTGCCTGACACATGTTGAAGGCTTTGACCACCCGTGCCCCGGGAGCATGAGCGGCAATGGCCTCGGCCAGCGATGTTCCATCGTATGTCTTAGCGAGAAAGTTGCCCTGCTTGACATCGACCGGGTTGTTGATGTCGAGCAACACCTTTCCGGCAAAGGCAGCGGGCCCCCCGGCCGCGGCCATCGCATCGAAAACCGCTTCGTGCGGGGTGGCTAAAACCACAACTTCGCCGAAAGCCGCTGCGTCCGTCTCTGAGCCAAACCGAGTGCCATGCCCCAAAGTTCCCGCGAGATTCCGGGCCTTCTCGGTATCTCGTCCACCGGCGAAGAGATCGTGCTTGGCGACCCAGCGCGAAGCCAGAGATGCCGCCATGTTGCCGTAACCGATAAATGCGATTTTCATAATGTTTGTCCTTATGCTTTGTGCGATTGAGATCGACCGCTCATTATCCGCCGAAGCTCGACTCTTTGTGGACGAAGGCTGCGATCAGCTCTCCATCGCTTTCCGCAGCGCGTCGCGGTTTCCTCGGCCCCCCACGTGCGCAGGATCGTGGCCGCTCGCCCGGTGCTCTCGGCGGACCGTTCGCTTGCTCCCGGCAGATGGCGACCTGTCAGGTCAGCCACCGCCGGAAGCAAAGGTTTAGCGCACCGCGGTGGGCGACACCGTCGAACCCGAACCGCCCTGCATCTTCAGCGGCTGCATGATGAATGCGAACTCATGCACCCGCTTGGCTGCCAGTTCGTCGAGCTTCATGCTTTCCAAAATGTACACGCCGTTCACCACTAGGGCGATCTGGTGCACCGGCAGAGAGAGCAGCGGATCGGGATTGGGGCTCACTTCGACCACCCAGTTGTCCGAACCGAGCAGCATCGGATCCTTGGTGATCAGCCACTGCGCGGCCTTGACGCCGATGCCGGGAGAGGAGTTGAGGAAGCGTGCGTTGTCCTTGCCGTAAAGCTTGCCCCAACCGGTATGGATGAGCATGGCATCGCCTGCCTGCAGCGTGAGATTCTGCTTCTTGAGGGCGCCTTCGAGGTCTTCTACGGTGATCTCGTAGTTGTCGCCGAGCATCTCGACGCCCTTGAATCCGGCGACGTCGATCAGCACACCACGCGTGAAGAGCTGACCGACATTGTGGATGCCGAACTTGCCGAAGCCTGTCCGCGTCACGTTCTCGCTGACCTTCACGCAGTTGTACCAGCTGTCCTCGTGGCTCTGATGCGCGAGCCCGTCGAGCTGCGTTCCGACATGGCCGATCTCGGAGATCACGATCTCCTCGTTCGAGCCGCGGCGGTTCGACTGCGGGAATATGACGGTGCGTTTGGTATGCACGTCGAAACGCACCGTGCCGAAGGGCGGCATGCTGAAGAATGGCATGTTGGGGCCCAGCACATGCGCGATTTCGATCACCTCGCCGGTCTTGATCAGCTTGGCGGCATTCACCACGGTCGCGGGCTTTTGATGGTTGGCGGAGCCGCGCTCGTCGGTTGCACCCCATTTCGACGGGCAACGCTGGTTCTCGGGCGGCGGCACCCAACTCGGCGTCTGGGCAAAGGCGATATTCGAATACAACACCATCCCGGCCACGGCAGCCCCAACAATGGCGATCTTCATAGTATTTTTCCTCTTTCTGAATGGCGGAGAACCTTAACTGAATGGTTCTACTGGGAATTTAGTGGAGACTGTTTATATCCGCCAAAATTTGCTGGTTGGGCAACTTTCGCCAACTTTAGATAAACAGCCCCTAAAGAAATGGCTTGACTCGACCAAGTTATTTATTGCCTTAAGTTTAGCAAAGCGCAAACGGGCTGCCACAACAAAAGGCGGTTAGGTTTGACTACCTTATTGGGCGTAGCCTTAGTGCCGATCGTAAGCTAAATGTGGATGGCCCCACTAAATTCCCAGTAGAACCAACTGAATCAGAGTCAAGATGTGCACAGGTTCGCAGCAAATATTTAATTTTAACTAATGCCTGACTTAACATCTGTAAGGCATCGCACACGGTATCATCGGCACCACGACAAATTAAGAGCTGTTTAAAAACTTCCCGGTGTTTGTTTTTTCCAGTGCAAACCGTCAGCGAGCATTGAATCACTTATACTGATCAATTCCGAGCGCGTTCTTGCCCGGATCAACAAACCACGCATGCAAAAGGTCGCCGGAGTCAAAGACTCCGTCTTTGGTCTTCATCTCCGGCGTGTCATATTCCATAATTTCCACCCCGCGTGAACGCAACTCGGCGAGTTCGGCGGCAAGGTCCTCGACCAGCCAAAATGCCTGTGTCTGCTCATCGGCGGTCCCGGTCGTGCTGGCGGACACCGTCAGACGACACTCGCCGCCGCATTTGAACGAGACGGCATCCTCGGATTCGCGGACGATCTCAAGTCCGATCTTCTGCACATAAAAGTCACGGGAAGCCTTTAGGTCGGTTGCCAAAAGCACTACTTCGATTGGAAAGTTACCAAGCATTTTTTTCTCCTTGTCTGTCTGCTAAAAGGTCAAGTTTCGAGCCGGTCTATTTCGGGATTCTATCCTCCGGCGTATACGTCTTGTAATCGCCTTCCGCCCCGTTCGGATCGTATTCCTCTTCGCTAAGATCGACGTTCTGTTTAATCAGTTCGCCATTCAGGCGTTCGGGTCCCAATGGCGGCCGGTGAACAAATGATTTACTGCCCTTGTCATTTCAAAAGCCTTCCGAAACGTCGTAAATCTTCGATATATAGTTGCGGTTCTTCCAAAAACGGAAAATGTCCGCCGCGAGGGAACACAGTCCATTGCCGAATGTCGGCGCGGGATCGCTCCAGCAGCGAACGCGGGGGCACGAGCGCGAGCACATCGTTCGGGAAGACGGCAAGGCTTACGGGCACGGTGATTTTTTTTCCCGGCGGAGGAATTTTCAGGGCTTCACTTTTCATTGCGCCGAACGCCGTGTACGGACGAATCGACGTATGAAACGAATCTGTCACAAGGTAATACATCGCCTCGGTCAAGAGATGATCCATTGAGTAAACCTGCTCAAAAGGTTTTTGGGTTTTGTCCGACCAGAAATAAAATTTCTCGATAATCCACGAAGCCTGACCGACCGGCGAATCCATAGCCAGAGCGGAAAGCGTTTCGGAGCGGGTCATATGCAAGTTAAAATAAGCGAACTGCTTCCCGGCGTTTTCCTGTTCGCGCTTCATAAACGCTCGTTCTTCGGCGGTTGATTCGCCTGCAATCTGTCCGCTTTGAAACGGCGCGTCCGCTCCGCGCAGAGCAAGCTGGTTTTCGTGCAAACCGAGAAGGTTTTCGGGATGGTCGAGCGCAATCCAAAGGCCGACGGCATCGCCCATATCACCGCCCTGCACAATGTATTTCTTGTAGCCGAGAACGTCGGTCATTAACCGATTGATCCGGTTTGAAAAAAAATGCAGACCTTGTAATTCGCGCGGTGCTTCGGAATATCCGAAACCGGGCAAATCCGGCACGATCACATCAAAACCGTCTGCCGCGTTGCCGCCGAAACGTTCCGGATGTGCGAGCGGTTCGATCACGCCGAGAAACGAAACGGAAGAATAAGGCCACCCGTGCAGCAGCAGGAGCGGCTGCGGATTTTTCCCCGAACCCTTTTCGTAGATAAAATGCACGGCCCCGCCGTCAACTCGGGCGCGAAAATGCTGGAAGCGATTTATTTCGCGCTCCTCTTCGCGCCAATCATATTTGGTCGTCCAATGTGCGACGAGTTTTTTCAGATAATCCTGGTCGGTGCCGTATTTCCATCCGGCACCGACGGGCGCATCGTGAAATTTGTAGGTGCGAACGCGCCCCATAATTTCATCCAGCCTTGCCTGCGGCACACTTATTTTGAACGGCGTCGCTTTCGCCATCCGGGCGTCTGTGGTTCGATTCGTGCGGGAGTTCTGGGGGAAAATTGGTTGTGCGAAATAAGTTAAAAGTAAAATGCTTAACGTCAGCTGAATTGTTCTTCTAGTCATAATGTTGTTCACTTTCTTATGCCCCGGCACGCACGGGGTGTCCATCGCGCAGATGAAACTCACCGCCGTAATAGTCGCCCTCAGGCTGCTGCTGCGCGCTTTCGGCGACGCTGCCTAGATCGAATGGCTCAAACCCAATTGCCGAAATGATGTCCGCGACATTCGCCTTCGCTTCGGCGTCATCGCCGCTCATGAAAAGCACCACGCGGTCCTCGCCGGTGCGTCCCGCGCTGTTGGTGACAAAGCCTTCTTCCACAGGCAGTGTGTTGAGCGCTTTGACGTATCGCGCTCCGGGCAGAGCCGCGATGACGACCTGGGAAGCGTTCTGGGTTCCTAAATCGACATAGCCATCGCGCTGCGGATTGTACGGATTGCTCGCGTCGACGACGAGCTTGCCCGCCCACGAACCTGCGGCACGAACTGCGGCTTCAATGTGTTCCCAACGCGGCGCAAACAGCACCAGCTCGGCTTCGTTCACAGCGACAGCAGGGTCGGCATGACGCGCGCCGTGCCCGATTTCCTCGGTCGCGCGGGCGAGAGATGCCGCGTTTTTCGACCAGGTGAGAATGACCTCGTGACCTCCCTGCACGAGCAGTTTTCCGTAGGTTTTTCCGACGTGCCCGGCTCCAACAATGGCGATCTTCATGGCGTTTTTCCTCTTTCTGGATGGTGGAGAACTTTCAACTGAACCAAAGTTCAAGCTTGTGCCGGGCCCGCTTCCTTGCGCACGAGGCCGTAGGCGAGATTGCTGCGCCGCCCGCCGCTTGCTTCGTAGTCAGCCTTGAAGCCCGCGAATTTGTCGTTGGCAAATATGGCGGAGGCGACCTTGGGCTTGATGCCGTAGAGACGAGCGCTGTTGGCGCCGAGTATCCCCGACTTGACGGGCCCGTCCGCGGCGCCCAGCGGCGCGAAGCCAAATCTCTTTTGGAGATCCTTGGGAATTTCGATCCGGCGCAGGGCTTCGATTTGCCACTGCGGCGAACCGAACCAGATCGCATCCGTGCCCCAAGTCACATGCTCGGCGCCAAGGCCCTTGATGAGGATTCCGAGCACGGCGGCGGAAAGCCGGGGATGGTCGATGCAGGTGATAGCGAAGGTCCCGCCGATATCGCAATAGACGTTCTTGACACCGTGGCGCGCCGGGATCTCGGCCAGGTCGCTGACCCAATCGATCCGGCCGGTCCGTTCGAACTCGGCATAGACGACCTTGAGGTCAACGCCTTCGCCGAAATGCCGGAAGGCCGCGTGGTAAATAATGAAGTTGAGCTGCGGCCAATCCTTCGCCGCTTTGGCAACGTCATTGACCCGCGCGGCCGCGGTCAGATGCGGGAATTGCCGCTCCTGGCTCGGCGGGAAAAGGCCCTTGTGAATGCAGACATTGCGGATTCCCGCTTTGACGAACTTCTCATAGCCAGGATAGGCCAGCTTCTCGTTATCGAGCTGCCAGGGGCGGGCAACTTCGAGTCGATTCGAGTCGCCGATAGTGTAGAGTTTCCAGGCATCGGGCTTGTGGACCTCGACGGCACGGTCGACTTCGTCGAGCCAACCCACATCCGTGGGGCTCAACACCGCATGCGACATCAGCCTGCGTGTTCCGGCTTGCGCGTTCACGCGCGCCCTGGCGGCCGCGATGGCGTCGTTGGTGAGCATCCATTCGTCGGGATTCTCCGCCGGCGCTCCGCTAAGGATCGCCAGCTTGGTATCGCTGTCGAGGAACATCTCCTTGACGAAATTATCGTATGACAAGTCCTCGTAGGTTGGGGGCTTCAAGCGAAGGGCGGGATTCCACTTCCGGCCCAGCTTGCGCAAATCAACGATGTTTCGAAGCGACGAGTCTGGGCTCGGATTAGGCCGCAAGAAGTGGGTGTGGACGTCAAACACGAACTGCGAGGCGAGGCTTTTAGCCCGAGCGTCCGCGAGATCAAGTGTTGCGGCCTCCGCCCGGTTTACGTCAAACAAATCACCGTAAACCTCGTTCATCGCCAGAAAGGCGGTTGCCATCCCCGCGGCTGTGAGCAGGAAATTTCGCCGGCTGACGCCTTGCCCGCGGCTGAATTCACCCGCGAGATCACGTATGCGGGATTCAACTTTCCGCTGGTTGTCGGTCTGCGTTCCGACCATGATCTCGCCATTCGAGATGGGTCGCACCGGGACCGGCGAATGAAAGCTAACGTGTTCGGCTGGCTCAAGCTGAGCCATATCTTCGTCGTTGAGAAGTTCAGCCATCCTCAGTTCCTTTCGGTTTTGTACAATCGGGGCATCCGGTTCAATCGATAGCCGCCCAAACAAAATTATTCAGACGCATCATTCCCAGCAGCAGGACGTCGCCAGCGGGACGGATATACTCGACTATGGTTTATACTCATCTATCACCTGGATTCCGGACTGTGAAGTAGGCACAAATAAGTGGTGTAGTTACCTGTGCGATACCATTGGGGGATTGATGAAGAGAAAAGAGGCGAAGTGTCCTGCCGAGACCACGCTGAACGTGATCGAAGGCAGATGGAAGGTGCTGATCCTCTGGCACCTCTTCCCGGGGACCAAGCGCTTCTCCGAACTCAGACGTCAACTGAGCGGGGTCACGCAGAAAATCCTGACGCAGCAACTCAGGCAGATGTAGCGCGACGGACTCGTGCGGCGGAAAGTCTTCGCAGAGGTGCCGCCGAAGGTCGAGTACTCGCTGACGCCCCTCGGCAAGAGCCTGGCGCCCGTGGTGGACGCGATGTGTAAGTGGGGCGAAAAACACTGTCCAGTGGTTGGCGTCCCGCCGCACTAAATCTGATTGAGTGGCCAAAGCCGCTGAAATCTTCGGAGCATATGAACTCACCTTTCCCGGAGGATCTTGGAGGGAACCCTCCATCCCGAGCTTGCCTTAGCAGTCTGCTGAAAAACTAAGAACGATCCACGAAATCTCCGAACCAACACGAAGGAAGGTCTTTATTCGAGTCATTTCGTGTACTTTCGTGGATCGTCTTGTCCTTCTTATAATGGTCCACGCCTTTTTCACCAGCCTGCTAGCTAGGGGCAAGCGGGAGTTCCTTCCGAACCTAGAGTCGAAGTATTCGTTGCGGGTATGGACCGGCTACTACAACAGCTTCTCGACCGTGATGGGCAGATTACGCACGCGCACGCCGGTCGCGTGATAGATGGCGTTGGCGATGGCGGGTGCGACGCCGACTGCACCCAGTTCCCCGATTCCCTTCGCGCCGAGCGGGTTGGCATGCGCGTCAACCTCATCCACGAAGTACGCTTCGAGGTCGGGCACGTCGGCGTTGACCGGTACAAGGTAGTTCGCCAAGTCCTTGGCGAGGTAGCGCCCGTAGTTCAGTTCCAGCTCCGTCTGCTCCAGGAGCGCCTGACCCAAGCCCCAGATCATGCCGCCGGTCATCTGGCTGCGCGCGGTCTTTGGGTTGATGATCCGCCCGGCGCTATAGACGCCGACGCAGCGTGCGAGGCGCGGCACGCGCAGTGATTCGTCCACCCGCACCTCGACGAAGACCGCACCGAAGGTGAACATCGACCACTCCTTCGACTCGCCCGTCCCGGCCTCTCCGTCGGGCTTCCAAGAGCCTTCGGCGGAGAGCTTCTCCAGCCCCCGGCGTTTGAGCAGGTCGGCGTAGGCATTGGGCGCGATGGGTCCGGCCGCCATCTCGGCGATCTTCTGCTTCAGCTTCGTCGCCGCGTCGTGGACGGCGGAGCCGACGCCCATCGTCGTGGATGAGCCGGCAGTCATGCCGGCCTCAGGGAGTGTCGTGTCGCCCAGAACCAGCCGGACGCGCTCAGGCGCGACGCCGAGAACGTCTGCAGCGATCTGCGGCATGATGGTGTAGACGCCCGTGCCGATCTCCTGCGTGCCGGATTCGATGAGGACGGTGCCGCCGCGCTCAATCGTTACCCGCGCCGCGGCCGGGAACCTGTAGGTTTCCATCAGCCCGCTCGCCATGCCCCAGCCGATGAGATCGTGCCCGTCGCGCATTGAGCCGGGTTTCGGCGTGCGCCGTTCCCAGCCGAAGCGCTGTGCCCCTTCGAGGTAACACTCCCTGAGCTTCTTCGACGAGAAGGGCTTCCCCTTCGTCGGGTCGCGCTCGGCGTAGTTCTTCAGGCGCAACTCCACCGGGTCCATACCGAGTTCGTAAGCCAGTTCGTCCATCGCGCACTCGAGCCCGAACATCGAAGGACCTTCCTGTGGCGCGCGCATCGGCGTGCCGACGCTGCGGTGAACGCGCACGATGCGATGCTTCGTCTCAATCGCCGGGCAGGCGTACATCACGCGCGACGCGATGGCCCCGTACTCAACGTAGTTGTCGGACATCGATCCCGGTGCGACGCTCTCGTGGCGGAGAGCGACGAGTTGCCCGTCGCGCCCGGCGGCGAGCGTCACGGTCTGCTCAGTGGCCGCCTGATAACCGTGCGAGGTGTAGTCCTGCGCCCGCGTGAGGACGAGTTTGACGGGCCGCCTAACCTCGCGCGCGGCGACTGCCGCGAGAATCTGGTGCGGCCAGACGAAGCCCTTGCAGCCGTAGCCGCCGCCGAGGTACTTCGAGCGAATCCTCACGTACTCGGGCTTGAGGTCGAGCGCCTGAGCGATGACCGTGCGGGCAACAAAGACTCCCTGCACGGTGTCGTACATGTCGAGCTTGCCGCCGCGCCATGCGGCGATGGTGGCGGACGACTCCATCGCGTTGTGGTGACGGTCGGCGATGTGGTAGTTCTGCTTTAACTTGACCGGGGCGCTGGCGAACGCTCTGTCGAAGTCGCCGGTTTTCGAGTCAGGCTCGAAGAAGCCCTTGACTGAAACGGCCTTGTCCAAATGCTCTTTGAAGTCCATAAGGAACGGCGCGCGCGCGTACTCGAAACGGACGAGGTCGGCGGCTTGCCGCGCACGCTCCCACGTATCGGCGATGACGAGCGCGACCGGCTGCCCCTCATAGAGGATGCGGTCGTCTTGGAGTGGCATGAGAGATTGTCCCGCCGGCGGGTGTTGGATCGGCTTAAGCTTCGGCGTGTTGAGATGTGTCAAGACCTTCAGCACGCCGGGCGCGGTCTCCGCTGCCACCGCGTCAATCCTCGTGATTCGCCCATGCGGGATCGTGGCCGTCGCAAACACCGCGTAGGTTAATCCTTCGACGGACGTATCAGCCGTGTAACGCGCCCCACCTGTCACCTTCGGCTTGCCGTCCAGCCGGCTCAGCGGTTTCCCGATCTCGTTGCTCATGCCTTTGACTCTCCCGCCGTGGACAGCGCGCGGACGATGGCGCGCTTCGCCAACTCAATCTTAAACGTGTTGTGCTTGTAACCCTGCGCCCCACTGAGGGCCGCTTCCGCGGCTTTGCGATAAATCTCTTCGTTCGCCTTAGCACCGGTGAGAATGTTTTCCGCTTGGCGCGCGCGCCACGGCTTGTGTGCCACGCCCCCCAACGCCACACGCGCGTCCCGCACTCTCCCTCCGCTCACGGCCATGACGGCGGCGACTGAGACGAGTGCGAACTCGTAGGAGCCGCGATCCCGTACCTTCAAGTAATGCGATCTCGTGGCAGACGGGAGGACGGGCAAATCCACGGCGGTGATCAACTCGCCGTGCCGCAGGTTCGTATCCTGGTGCGGCGTGTCTCCGGGCAGGCGATGAAAATCATTAATCGGAATCTCCCGCTCGCCTTCCGGCCCCTGCACCCTCACCACCGCGTCGAGCGCGGCGAGCGCCACACACATGTCCGAGGGATGCACGGCGATGCACTGTTCGCTCGCGCCAATGACCGCGTGGATGCGGTTGAAGCCCTCGATCGCCGAGCAGCCCGCGTTCGGCTCGCGCTTGTTGCACCGCATCGCCGGGTCGTAAAAGTACGGGCAGCGCGTCCGCTGCATCAGGTTACCGCCGACGCTTGCCATGTTCCGAATCTGCCCTGTGGCGCCGGCGAGGAACGCCTGGGTGAGCACGGGGTAGCGCTTACGGACGAGCGGGTGGTTCGCCGTTTTACTGTTGCTAGCCATCGCGCCGATGCGGACACCGCCCTGCTGCAGGGCCGTGATCTCGGCGAGCGGCAGCCGGGCGATATCCACCAGGCGGTCGGGCAATTCGACGCCGGACTTCATCAGGTCGAGCAAATTCGTGCCGCCGGCGATGAACTTCGCCGACTGCTCGCTTGAGACCTGCCGGACGGCGGCGGCGGCTTGCGTCGCGCGGCTGTACGCAAATGGCTTCATGATCTTGCAAATCCTTTCCCGGATGTTTTCTTGCCGGAAATCAAACTCGCTGCCCCTTCGCCTCGCGGATGGCG
>JBGTLM010000120.1:0-3896 GCA_041744135.1 Pyrinomonadaceae bacterium | reverse complement strand
GAGCGAAACATTTGGTAGCCGAAAAGCACATTTCGCTCCTCCGGAGCGAGGAAGTTCTTTTCAGCAACGTGTCTATAAACATTTCGCCGCTCTGCGGCGAGGGCAGGATTTGTGTTTAGAACTTTAGAGTCAGGACACTAGACCCAGTCTGCATAAGAAGTAAGCGGTTTCTTCATTTAGTGAGAGACGCTACGCTAGAGCAGGGGCGCGCCGCGCTTTACCCACCTTCCAACCTGCGAATTCTGCGAGCTTGAATTGTTAATTCAACGTAGAGTGGAATAGCAGCTTGAGCCGAGCGTGCTCCGCTTTTGCGGGCCTCCTGAAATTACGCGTATCGAGCCCCTTTGGGGTTAACTGGCTCTTGACACAGTCGCTACCGCCCGCCGGCCTGACATAAACGCCCAATTTAATGCGCGCTTGACCGGGGGCAATTTGCTAGGCAAGATCAACCCGCATGCTTTACCAGAACTTCAAAAACGCCCAGTCGGCGCCCAAGAGAGCGCTGCTTAGGTCGCTTGCGGTGATGGGTCTTCTGACCCTGGCCTTCTCCCCCGTTGCAGCTCAAAACTATCGGCGCGAGCTCGATACGCCCGACAGAGTCTCCCTTTCTGTTAAGAACCTCAATGGTCGTGTGGAAATCATTGCTGCTGAGACGCACCAGAAGAAAGTGACCGTCGAGGCCAAGTCCCGCGGCATCCCCGTTGACTCCACAGACGTCCTGATCGAGGCGAAAGCCGGCACCATACGAATTGATGTGCGGGACCGGGGGGAGAAGGATCGCATTGATCTTGTGGTGCGAATTCCACTCAGGTCGAAGGCTACCGTTGAAACCGAAGCGGGGGCCGTTGATATAAGCGGAAACATTGAGTCCGCAGAGGTCACTACGAACACCGGAACCATCCACGCGAACGTACCTCTCGAAGCCTTGAAGTTTAATTTTCTCTGGCAGGCAAGCCGGCCGCGTTATTTGAGCGACGTGGAGCTCCCCGAAATTAAAGATAAGCGCGGAGGCTTTTTCTCGATCTCAGGGAAACTTGGTGAGAAGAAACCAACCAAAGAGGAACGCGTCGAGCTTAATTTCCTGACGCGGAGGGGGGTAGTACTGCTAAACGTAGATCCAGAGATGGTACCAAGCGATCTGAGCCAGCGACCGCTTACCGAAGCGGCGCGCGGTATTGTTCGCAGTGGCGACAGTCAGTTAATCGACGCGATCCGAAAAGTCTCGCCCAAAATGTTTGGCGACTACGCGAAGACCCTGCCTCCGCCTGACAAGGAACCTATGCTGCTGCGGCGGCAGCCACCCGGACAGGTCGTCACGGCAGTCGCCCCACAGCTGATGCGTCTAAACGCCAGCGTCACTGACCGCCACGGTCGAGCAATCGGCGGAATGAAAGCCGGCGACTTTACGGTTTATGAGAACGGCACAGAACGACCGGTGAAAACCGTGGTCCCCACTCAGGAGCCATTCAATCTGGTTCTGTTGCTTGATGTTTCCGGCAGTGTCGAAGAACGAATTGATTTTATTCGCAGGGCGGCTCGCGATTTTCTCAATACTGCCAGCCCGCAGGACCGCATCTCAATCATCAGTTTTCGCGACGACATCCAGTTAATTTCAGACTTCACCACTAACCGGCATCTGCTCTCCAAGAAACTGGATGAAATTGAAGCCGGCGGTCCCACGGCCTTTTACGATGCGCTGGCTTATGTGCTTGCCGATCCGCTAAAGAAGTTGCGCGGCGAGCGGACCGCGGTGGTCGTGATGTCTGACGGTGATGATAACAAGTCGTTCGTGCCGTTTCCCGCCTTACTGGAAGCGCTCAGTGAATCCGGCGCGCTGGTTTATCCTCTCTACGTTCCTTCCGGGTTAATTCCTGAGTCGAGCGTGCCTAGGCCTGACGTAACCATTGATCCCCTGCGTAGCCGTTATCTGACTCTTACAACGCGAGCTGAAGCAGAAGGGCGAAAACTTGCCGCGGCTTCGGGCGGCGTCTACTATCCAATCCGCCGGCTGCATGATCTGCAACGCGCTTACGATGATGTCGTAGTGCAGTTGCGCACCGCATACACGATCACCTATGCATCTAACTCAACTCCCTCTGGTAATCGGCGGGTGCGTGTGCGCGCTAATCGCGAAGGCGCATCGGTGCGGCTGAGTCCGGTGGTTGGCGTTGCAACGCCGTGAGGCGCGGGTAGAGTGATCAGCGCCTGTCAGAACGGCGAGCGTTAGCGATCCGGTCCCAACCTGAGGAGCATGCCGTCGGGTGAATTCTGACACGGTTCGCTGAATGCCGCAGATCAGACCGGGTCGCTACCGAGGCTGTGTCAAAACTCAGAATGGAAAAGTACTTCACGAACATAATTGGATCGAGCACGTCGTTAACTACAGAACCGCGAGCGCCCTTTCATATATAGAGTAGCGACCGGATCCAGGCACTCAACGCCCAGTGAAACCGCAATTAAGCCGAATTGAGTTTAGATCCGCTCGGTGTTGCCTGAGCTCAGGAATGTCGCAACGCCGTGATCAGTGATCCTCACCGAATGAAAGCCGCAAGCATTGATGAATAAAATTATAGAAGCTGCGCTGCTTAAGATTCAGAGAGAACAGAACTTCAGGATAGTCTATGCTTGCGAGTCCGGCAGTCGAGCGTGGGGATTCCCGTCGGAAGACAGTGATTACGACGTTCGGTTTATCTACCTAAATCCGTCTGACTGGTATTTGTCCGTAAACCTTGAGAATCAGCCGGACGTTTTCGAACTTCCGATTACCGACAGTTTGGATATTAACGGTTGGGATCTGCGAAAAGCACTGAAGCTACTCTACAAATCAAATCCGCCTCTGCTAGAGTGGCTCAATTCACCGATTTTGTATCTTGAAATACCGGAAATTGCTGCGCAGCTTAGGGAGTTAATACCAGAATTCTATTCGCCTATCGCTTGTAGTCATCACTACCTTCACATGGCGCAGGGAAACTATCGCGAATACGCCAAAGGTGACCAAGTGTGGCTGAAGAAATACTTCTACATTTTGAGGCCGCTCCTGGCTATCAGATGGATATCGGAAGAAGAATCCGCAGTGCCCGTGGAATTCGAAACTTTGGTGAATCGTCTGGTGCATGACGAAGCTCTCAAGAAAGGCATTAACGAGCTACTTCGCCTTAAGAAAGCTGGGAAGGAATTGGATCGCGGTCCCAAAATCCCGGAACTCTCGGATTTTATTGAAAGTGAATTCAGTCGGCTTAAAACTGAGATGCCTGAACAGATTGGACCCAAACCTGACGTCGAGAAGTTGAATGAGGTATTTCGCTTCTCGTTAGCAACAGCCTGGTAACATGTCTCAACCCCTCTTCGCAGCACTCTTTGACGAAATTGACCGTGGCCCGCTGACCGTTTCTGAGCTAACCGGCGCCGTCCGAAATGCGCTGGAGGCGCGTTTCTCTTCCGTGTGGGTGGAAGGCGAGATCTCAAACTTCAAGGCGCATTCATCCGGTCATTGGTATTTCACCCTTAAGGACGAAGGCGCTCAGCTGCGCGCGAAATGTTTTCGTGCAGCAAACGCTCGCATACGCTTTCGTCCGATGGACGGACTACATGTCAGGGCCAGGGGCCGGGTGAGTGTTTATGAAGCACGCGGGGATTACGAGCTAATTGTAGAAGCTCTCGATCCTGTGGGTGCCGGAGCGCTGCGAATTGCTTACGAGCAGCTTCGCGATCGCTTGCAAGCCGAAGGACTGTTCGCGAAACATTTGAAACGACCCTTTCCGGTCTTTCCGCGGCGGGTGGGCATTGTCACTTCGCCAACTGGCGCTGCTATCCGCGACATTCTCAACGTGATTTCCCGGCGGACCCGCACCGTCCATGTGCTCTTTTCCCCGGCGCGTGTGCAAGGCGATGGCGCC
>JBGTLM010000119.1:0-10664 GCA_041744135.1 Pyrinomonadaceae bacterium | reverse complement strand
TCATCACGCCGCAAGCTTGAGGCGCTTGTGCGTAGTCACCTCGGGTCTCTGCACCTGCACATCACGCGCGCGTCAACGCTCGTGAAACCAGCGCTGAGTGCCATCGCGAACGAATCAACAGGCGCGATCGCTGCGAACAGCGAATGGGAAGCGACCTGGCCGGATTTTTCCGCGCCTCTCATCAAGACCGTTCAGCAGCTTGATCGAATGACCACTGCGCTTTTTACTGTAAGCTCGAACGCGCGGGTTTCGCCGTCGGGCGCCGCTCGTGAACTGCTCGCCGCGTTCGCTCTTTTAGAATCTCAACTACCACATCTTGAAAAGAGAGTCGCCGGAGAATTCCTCGGCAACCCTGAATCGCTGGTCCCGAAACAGCCATAAAGGAGTAGCTATGATGATACAGGTTCTCTACCGGAGCATTTTGCTGACCGCTGCAATCGTCAGCTTTTCAGCCATGAGCCTCGGTCAAACCGCAGAGGTCACAGGAATCGTCAAAGACTCAGCGCAAGCGGTCGTTTCCAATGCAGCGATCAACCTGGTCAATGAAGACACAGGCATCAAGCGCAACACGACTACGAATGATCTTGGCTATTACAGCATCTCGTTTGTCACGCCCGGAAACTACAAGCTCACCGTTCAAGCCACCGGATTTCAAACCGTGAGCCGGATCGGGATCAAGCTGGAAGTGGCGCAGGTGGCCCGTCTCGACTTCAGCCTCGAGATCGGCGGGGTAGAGGCACAGATCATGATCGAAGAAGGTGTGCCGATACTGCAAACTGATAGCGCAGCCCTGGGACGGACCACCTCGGAACAATTTATCGTCTCACTACCCTTATCCAGCCGTAACTTCACCCAGATCCTGGCGCTCTCGACCGGAACTACCGTCGAACTTCCGAACGCCGGAGAAGTCGGCAGAAACACTCAGAATATTTCAGCCAACGGGGCCAGGACCACCTTCAACAATTTCGAGTTTAACGGAGTGGATGCCAACAATTTTGCCGAAAACGCGGCCTCTGGATTTGGCGCCCAAGTCGGCCTGGCGATTCCGGCGCCGGATACGATTCAGGAGTTTAAGGCGCAGACTGGATTGTATGATGCCAGTAAAGGTCGAGGCGCCGGCGCCAATATAGATATTGTGAGCAAATCCGGGACTAATTCCTGGCACGGCACGCTCTGGGAGTTTTTCCGCAACGACGCCCTCAACGCCAATGATTTCTTTCTGAACCGGGCTGGTCGGCGGCGGCCGGTGCTGAAGCAAAATCAGTATGGCTTTACGCTCGGCGGGCCGATTCGTCAGAACAAGACCTTTGTCTTTGGCTCCTATCAGGGCACCATCCAGCGCAATGGACTGTCCACGCTTGGTTTTCGGACCGCATTTCTTCCTCCGCTGACCAATGACCGGTCGGCAGCCGCACTCGGGAGATTGTTCGCAGGTCAACGCGGACAGTTCCAGAACATATTTGGAGGAGTCGGGCCGGCCATCGCCGCGGACGGCTCCAACATCAATCCGGTGGCGCTCAGGCTCCTGAATTTCAGGTTAGCTAACGGCGAATTCGCGATCCCAACTCCACAGGTTATCCTGCCGAACGGTCTCGGGCAATCCTCCTTTTCGTCGCCAGTCAAGTACCGCGAAGACCAGATTACCGGAAACATAGATCACGCTTTTTCCGATCGCAATCAATTCTCGAGTAGGTTCTTCTACGCGCACGCCCCCCAGGAGTCACCCTTTTTTCGCGCCAACCTCCCCGGCTATGGGCTGATCCAGGACAGCAAGAACCTCATGGTGGTGTTGTCGGATACGCATACGTTCAAATCGAATTTGACCAACGTTGCCCGGGTGGGATACATCCGATTCCGTGGTGAACAGACACAACCCGAACCGATCACCAACACCGACCTCGGCATCACCTCGCCCGGCGGTCTGCCGGGCATTCCTACCATTCAGGTCTCAGGACTCTTCAGTCTTGGGCCAGACCTGTTCCTGACCGAGACCACCAATTCATTTATTGTGCAAGACACGGTTTCTTTTATCACCGGCAAGCACAGCCTCCGAATGGGCGGTGAATTCAAGCGCGACGCGCGCACTCAATACCCGTCAATCTTCCAAAGAGGGTTAATGATCTTTCCCACCTTTCCTGACTTTTTGCTGGGCCTAAGCGGAGCACAAAACGGCACGGGTATTTTCAGCAATGTGCTTGTGAGCATTCTCGCATCCGGTTCGCTCGAAAAGGCTGACCGTTATAGCAACTTTGCCGGATTCGTCCAGGACGACTTTCGGGTCTCACCTCGGCTCACGTTGAATCTTGGCCTGCGGTGGGAATTCTTCGGCCCGCCCACGGATATTCGCGGCCGTTTGGGCAACTTCGATCCCAGTCTCGCCATCCCTGAGCCTCCAGCGGGGGGCACACTGACCGGAATCCTATTGGAGCAAAACTACAGCGGCCCGCTTCCTCCGGGAGTGACGCAGCGCCAGGAGTCGGGCCTGTGGGATAAGGATTTGAACGATTTTGCGCCGCGCTTGGGGTTCGCATATCGCGTGCGAGACGACCTCGTACTTCGAGGGGGATACGGAATCTACTATCAGCGGCTGACGGGGCAGGTGGCTCTTCAGACGGCTGCCAATTTGCCGTTCACCCTGTTTGACATTCGTGGGGGACCAGCCAATGCAAACGCCACCTTCCAGGTACCGGTTAGTCCTCCGGGACTGCCGCCTTCGAGTTTTCCCCTTTTCGTGCCGCGCACCAGCAGCAGCACCATTAGCCCAATCGGGATTTCTACGTCGGTCCGCAGTCCGTATGTCCAGCAATACGGTCTCAATCTTCAGTATGAGTTTGTCCGCAATTTCCTGCTGGAGGTGGGATACGTTGGTTCGAAAGGAACTCGTCTTGGCGGCAGCGTCGGGTTCAACCAAGCACTTATCGCAACGCCTCAGAATCCTGTGCATGGGGTCACGACGACTAGTGTCGGTAACGTCCAGCAGAGGGTTCCAATTGTCGGCCTTGCCGCAGGAGCAAGCATAGTTGAGACGATATTCAACTCAAACTACCACTCGCTCCAGACCAGTGTGACCAAGCGGTTGAGCCGTGGTCTGGATTTCCTGGCCAGTTATACATGGTCGAAAAGTCTGGATGTTTCCTCCGGAGGTAGGGGAAGCACCACTTTTGATATCGGATCCATCCTGGGTGACCAAACCGATTTCCGCAGTGGGTATGGGCCTTCCGACTTTGATCGCCCCCACCGGTTTGTCTACAGCTTTGTTTACCAGCCGCCGGAGTTCCGGCGTGGCCCGCGGCCATTGCAGCTCTTGTTGTCGAGATGGCAATTTTCGGGCCTAACCGTTTTTCAATCAGGAACTCCGATCACCGTCGTGGACTCAAGAGCGGGGACTATTTTCGGCGCCTCACCAGGTACCGCTCGGGCGCAGTGTAGCGGCCAGAACCCTGTCAGTTCAGGATCGGTCACCAGTCGTCTTAACGGCTATTTTAACAGCGCCGGATTTACCACCGCGCCGACCATTGGCAACGGGACGGGCTTTGGCAATTGTGGGAAGGGGATCGTGCGGGCTCCCGGCCAGCGAAATCTGGATTTCGCGATTCAGAGGAGTTTCCGGATCATCAAGGAGACGAATCTGCTGTTCCGCGCGGAGTTCTTCAATTTGACCAACACGCCTAACTTTGGCTTGCCGAACGCTGATCTTGCTTCGCCGTCGTTCGGAGTTATTTCAAATACCGTTTCGAACCCGCGAATTATCCAGTTCGCTTTGAAGTATAGCTTCTGAAGTGGTGAAGGGACTTAAGCTGAACATCCGCGCAGCCACCAAAATAGTTCGCTTCGTTAATTCGCTCAAATGTGGATAGCAATAACGGAGGATTCAGAATGCGAATCCGCGGCTACGAGGTGCTCTTGGCCGCGCACTTCACTCGGCAATTGCAAGCTTTCGTGATTGTCGTGATCGCGCTGCTATTCCTTCCACGCTTGGCGGATGCGCAAACGGCCACCAAGAACGATTCCGTGGACAGAGAGTTCCTCAACTGGGCTCGCCAAGACCTGCATCCGATCGCCAGAGTGGGACCCCAGGCCCAGTTATCCGACCTGGAGCCTCTTCGCCGAATGATCGGCAACGCCTCTGTCGTCTCCTTTGGCGAGGGCCTGCACGGCGGCGCCGAGCCGCTCGAGTTTCGCAACCTGCTGTTCCGGTTTTTGGTGGAGAAGATGGGCTTCACGGCGATCGCCATCGAATCGGGAATCACCGAAGGTTATGGGGTAAATCAATATGTGCGCGGCGGGCCTGGAGATCTCAAGACCGTAGTCGCCCGGGGGGTCCATCCCGCCTTTAATAAGCTTCCGCAGTCGGCCACCCTGGTGCAGTGGATGCGCGAGTACAACGCCGATCCGAAGCATTCCCGGAAGATCGAATTCTATGGGTTCATTCTGCCCGGCTCCGACGGAGACTCTAAAATAACCCTGGCCTTCGAGGATGCGCTGCGCTACCTGGATGGTGTCGATTCCTCCGCGGCGACCACGCTACGGAATCGGACCAAGGCCATTCTTCCGAAGCTGATCCTCGATCGCCTCTCGGATGCGCCCAATCAATATTCGGAGCTCTCGCAACCGCTGCGGGATCAGATGACGGCAGCGATCGTCGATATGATCTCGTTGTTCAAGATACACGAGGCCTCGTACACGGCGGCAAGCTCGGACCGAGCCTATCAGCTTGCCTATCGCTCCGCCGTCGTTGCCGGGCAGGTTGACGAATACCTGAGGCAGGTTCCGATTGGCTGGACGCCGAAAGCGGGACCGGCTTCGTTGGGCGGTACCGTCGCCGTCAGTGATCGGGCCGCGGCTGACAACGTCGAGTGGATCAAGGAGCAACAGGGCCCCGATGGCAAGATCCTGGTTTTTGCGCACCGTGATCATACTGCCACGGCACTGACCACTATCCGCATCCCGGAGAACAATGCGTACGGCCTGCCTCCTGCTCCCATGGTCCTGCTGCCTCCCATGATGGGTACTTATCTGCAGCGTCGGTATGGGGTTCAACTCGTCACAATCGGGAATCTCCTCGCCCAGGACACCAGCAATTGTAAGCAGAAACGCCTCCCGGCCACATCTAGATCTTTGGAAGCGCTGCTGTCTACGTTGGACACGCCGTTCTTCCTGTTGGATCTGCGCACGGCGCCCCGGGGGATTGCCTCATGGTTGCAGCATCCGCACGAGCTTTACGGCATAGAACTTCCCGACACGCTCAATGTCGGAAAGGCATTCGACATCGTCTTCTTCTCCCGCCTGGTTACGCCTGCCGTTCCGTGCTCAGAGGGGTCAAGATGAATACGATCTATGCGCTGCTGGCGCATTCATGGAGCGGGCTGGTCATTGCGGCGCTCGTGGCCGGACTCGGCTGGCTCATCGTGCGCGCGGCGCGTTGGCGGGGCTATCCGCGTGTGCGGTTTGCCGGCTATGCCATTTACGCTCTGGCCTTACTGCTCGCAGTGGGAAGCGTCGTCGCGGTGGTCCGCATCAGCTGGGCGGAGGCGGGGCATCCGCCGATGGGAAAGCTGGTTGATGTGGGCGGCTATCGAATGCACATCATGGCCGAGGGAGAGGCAAAGGGCGGGCCGACGCTGGTCTGGATTCCGGGAGGCCATGCCCCGGGACTCGCGCTCTACCCTTTTCACAAGGCGATGCGGAATGAGACCCGCTCGATCCTCTTTGATCGGCCGGGGATGGGCTGGAGCGACACAGGACCATTCCCCCGCCGCACGGCACGGGAAGCGGAGGAACTCAAGACGCTGCTCGACAATGCCGGCGAGCGCGGGCCTTTCATTCTGATCGGCCATTCATACGGCGGATTGCTGGCGGCGAATTACGCCAGACGGTACAGGGAAAAAACGGCGGCCGTCATGTTGCTCGATGCCACGCCGCCGGATGTGTTCACCTATCTGCCGGGTGGCGGAGGCCCGAATATACCGGCCGGACTCGCGCGTAGCAGAGGACGCGCCGCTTTTTTGAAACTGTTCGGGGTCTGGTCGGATCCCGTGTCCGACGAGAGCTTGGCAGAGGTCAGGGGAGCGATGAGAGCGCGCAGTGCCGCGCCGGCTTCAAACTTTGCCTCGGCGTCCATTATTGGCGAGTGGAGCGATTCCAAGAACGTCGCGGATCTGCTGGTCTATGACGGTGAGCTTGGCGACCTCCCGGTCTTCGTCGTCGTTCCCGCGGACAATGACCCGAAGGACGTCGAGCAGCAGCTTGGCCTCGGCGGCGAGGACCTGCGGCGGGCGCTCAATTTTCTTCAGCGGTCGCGGCTGCGTTATCTGAGCGCGTCGTCGAAATCCGAGTTGATTCATACGCCCGCCGGAACCGGGCACAACTTTCCTTTCGAAGCGCCTGATTTCGTCATAGACACCGTGCGTCGTGTGTTAGCCAGAAGCCGGCAGCACTGACTGATAGCGGTTTAGAGTTCAACCTTTAGGTTGCCGTTTCGCGGCCACAACTAAAGTTTGAACTCTAAACTGACCCAAACCGTCATTCCAGGGATTCTTTTAACCGATAAAACTGAGGAGGTAATATGAGGAAAGCACTGTTGGGGACACTGTTTGTTACAACGCTGCTCGTCGCAAATAATGCGGCGTTCGCGCAAAACCCCGGACCCGTTTGGAGAATGATTTATTACCGGATCAAGCCGGGACAGGATGCCGCATCCTGGAAGGATTTTCAGGAGAATTTGAAGCCGATCTTCGAACAAGCAAAAAAAGAAGGCACTTTTCTGGATTACAAAATATTCCAGAACCCGCTGAAGGCTCGCCCAGACGATTGGGACGTGCTGCTAACGATTGCGCTCCCGAATTACGCTATGCTCGATCAACTGGAAGCAAAAGCGGCCGCTCTCTATAGCAAGCACTATGGTTCGCCGGAAGCATCGGCGGCAGCTGGAAAAAAACGCGGTGAGTTGCGCGAAGTGATCAGCATGCGTTTGGTGCGTGAGGTCTCGTTGAAGTAGACCTGCATTCTTAAATGTCAATGGAAGGAATCGTGGGTCTACAAGTCCGTTACACATTTGCAGGGCTCGACCAGAGTAATCCGTGAAAAAAAACCGAGGTGGAAACATGAGACTAGGACTGTTGGGGTTCTTTAGTCAGGGGGTAATGGACTCACCCCCTTTTTTTCAGATCAGGATAATGAGGATAAACCCGTCCGGCTTGGTCGTCTCTGTCTGTTTAATCCTGAGCGTTGTGGTGACGGCTCAGCCTCGGCAACAGGCGGATCCCGACGCAGCCGGCCGCAGGCGCGAAAGCGTATATCAAAGCTATTTGGAAATGGACTCCCTGGTAACTGGTGCCAGCATTGTCCCACATTGGCGAGGCGACGGATCCAGCTTCTGGTACTCAGAAGGCAGTTCCGATGAGACGGTAATCTATAAGGTCGATCCGGTTTCGAACACTCGAACGGAGTATTTTGACTCATTACGATTACGCCGCGCACTGGAGCAGACTTTGGGGCATAGGCTTGCCCCTCAAGGAGTGCCGTTTCAGCAATTTTCCGAACTGCCGGGCGATCGAGTCCGCTTCGACCTGGAAGGCATGCAGTTCGAACTTGATCTGCAGACTTACGCGGTGAAGAAGATCTCGCGGCCCAACCCGAGCGGTTTGTTCTATGGTCTCACGGAGCAACAGCGGTTCACTCCGCGCACATTCTTGCGCGAGCTGTACGTGGCGGGTCCGGGTCCGGTGCCCGAAGTCCTCTCCCCGGATCGCAATTTGTTCGCCTTGATCCAGGACCACAATGTGTGGTTGCGGACAACGTCAGATAGTCACATGACTCAGTTCACGACTGACGGTGCGGAAGACTTTGATTGGGATTTGGAATCAAGGCAGGGCAGATCCGTATCTCCCTGGTCGCCGAATTCCCTGTATCTTTTCGCAGCGACGATGGACCGTCGCGACGTCCCAAAAATACCCGTGGTGCAGTATCTCAAGAGCAGCCCAGACCTCTATTGGGTGCGCTTCCCCTATGCTGGCGGTCCAATCGACCGCGTTCAGCCCTATATCCTGGATATTCTGGGCCGAAAGGCCGTGAAGCTCGATCTCGGAGATACGAAGGATCAATACTTCCTGTTGCTCGGTTGGCTGCCGGATGGGTCAGAGGTGTTGCTGGCCCGCTTTGCTCGAGACTTCCGAAGAGTGGACATCATCGGGGCGGAACCAGCTACCGGCAAGACCCGAGTGATTCTTACAGAGCAGGGTCCGACATTCGTCAGGTCGATATTCGAGGTATTCTTTCCCGGAACTGCGCGGTTTACTCTGCTGCCAGACGGCAAGTCGTTCATCTGGGAATCAGAGCGCGACGGGTGGAATCATCTGTATCTGTATGACCTCCAGGGAAAGCTGATCCGAAGGCTTACAGAAGGTCAATTCCCGGTGTTGGGCGTGCAGGCGGTGGACCAGCAATCCGGCTTTGTGTATTTCACCGCGCATGCCGAGCCCCGGCTTTACGACACTCACCTTTATCGAGTGCCGCTTCAGGGCGGGACGATGCAGAAACTGACGGAAGCAGAAGGCCAGCACCAGATTCAGTTTGCTCCTTCATTGCGCTTCTTTATTGACCGGCATTCATCGCCGGATCGTCCTCCGACAATTGAGCTGCGGACAAGTGCCGGGCGGTTGCTTCAGACAATGGCACATGCCGATATCAGCCGTCTCCGGCAGGTGGGCTGGACGCCACCGGAAGAATTTGTGGTCAAGGCCGCGGATGGAAAGACCCCCCTTTGGGGAGTTCTTTACAAGCCTTTCGATTTCGACTCGCGCAAAAAATATCCTGTAGTGGAGTACATCTACGGCGGCCCGCAAATCGTGCGCACCAACCATGGCTTCGAGGTGGAGAACAATTTTCCGCAAGCCCTCGCACAGCTTGGCTTTGTCGTGGTGGTCCTGGATGGCCGCGGCACCCCTGAGCGGTCCAAAGCATTTCAGGATGCGGATTACGAGAACTGGCAACAGTCTCTGTTTCCCGATCACGCCGGAGCAATCCGACAACTAGGATCGAAAAACAGCTATATGGATCTGAGTCGGGTCGGCATTTTCGGTCATTCCTGGGGTGGTACCGCCGCCTTCAGGGCACTCGCTGACGCGCCGGACCTTTACAAGGTCGCCGTCGCCAGTAGTTCGGGCTTCAATCCGTCTGGGGGGCTCCTTTACGAACCCTATATGGGACTCCCCGCGCAAAACAAAGCAGCCTACGACCGGGCATCCTCTTACCCAATGGCGGCAAAGATCAAGGGACACCTTCTCCTTGTCTGCGGCACTAGTGAGTCCATAATTTTTTCGGAGACCCTTCGGTTGGTCCACGAGTTGATCGAGCTCGGAATCAAACATGAGCTGGTCATCCTTCCCGGGCAGTTTCACAGCTATGCCGGCAAGAGCGCGGAGTACTATAGGAACGCCACCAGGGACTTCCTATCCCGATATCTGGCGCCGGGTACCTGACGAGATCCGGGCGATGCGAATGAGCAGTAATAACGATATCGTGGACGCGGTAGGATCACGCTGACCTAGGTCACCTTCTTTAGGCTCAAAGACCGTTGATCTCGAGTGCGGATAGATTTTCATGACTGAAGCGACGGCTGAATCATCGGCTACATTCCACAGTCGCTTGACACTCTACGCTACGTTTTTCACAGAGGAAGTAACATGAGGAAGGCACTGGTGGGGATGCTGTTTGTTGCGACGCTGCTCGTCGCAGTAAATGCTGCGTTTGCGCAAAACCCGAACTACGAGGCCGGAACCGTTTGGAGAATGGTTTACTACCGGATTAAGCCGGGGCAAGAAGACGCATTCTGGAAGGACTTTCGCGAGGCTTCGAAGGTGGTTGTCGAGCAAGCAAAAAAAGAAGGCGTCATGACGGATTACAAGATATTCCTGAATCCGCTGAAGGATCGCCCTGACGATTGGGACGTTATGCTGTCTATTGGGTACCCAAATTATGCGGCGCTCGATATGCTGGAAGCAAAAGTGGGCGCTATTTATAACAAGCACTATGGCTCGCCGGAAGCAACAGCGGCAGCTGTAAAGAAACGAGCTGATTCCCGCGAAGTGATTACAATTCGTTTGGTGCGTGAGGTCTCGTTGAAGTAGTCCTGCATTCTCATTTCAGAAGTATGGGAGGCCACATGACGCATGATGGACACCACTTAGCACAGGTAATATCGCAAGGATGCTCGCGCCACTCGATAGCTCGATGATGGCAGAGTTCGTCGCGTTGCTCGACGAAATCAACGCACTCGCGGACGGCACTCCTGGCTTTGTGTGGCGCTTCCAGGGAGATGAGGGAAACGCGACCTACTTGCGGCCGTACGACGACGATCGAATTCTCTTCAACATGTCGGTGTGGGAATCGGTCGAGACGCTGAGGGCGTACGCGTACCAGAGTGCTCACGGGGAGGTCATGAAGAGATGACGAGAATGGTTCTCGCGATTCGAACAACCGAACGTGGCATTGTGGTGGATCCGAGTCGGGCATCGGCCAACTGTGGCGGAGGCGAAGCAGCGGCTGGAGTACCTGCAAGAGCACGGGCCAACCGTTCACGCCTTTTCGATGAAGCAGACCTTCGTTCCGTCAGCCGAGTTGTCTGCGCTTCCTGAACGACTACAACTGCGTCCGTGTAGTGTGAC
>JBGTLM010000118.1:0-6142 GCA_041744135.1 Pyrinomonadaceae bacterium | reverse complement strand
GCTTTCGAGCGTCGATCTGCGCGATGCCGATACTCCGCAAGAGTTTGCAGAACGTATTCGGCGATTTGCCGAAAAGGCGCCGGCAGGGCGTTGGATTACTGGGGGCAATTGGGACCACGAGCGTTGGGCCAATGTTAATGGAAGCGCCCCGCTGCCCGTCAAACAACTAATCGATCGCTTCACCCCTAATACGCCTGTATTTGTCAGCCGACTCGATGGGCACATGGCTCTAGCTAACAGCCTCGCCTTGAAGCTGGCGGGGGTAACGAGAGAAACGCCGGATCCGCCTGGCGGGCTGGTCGTGCGTGACGCCAAGACGGGCGAACCCACGGGGGTTCTGAAAGATGCGGCGATGAGTTACGTCTGGAAAATAGTTCCGGAGTCGAGCTTTGAGGAGAAAGTCGTAGTCGCACGCGCAGCCACGGAGCACGCAGCCCGACTCGGGGTCACAAGCGTGCAGGACATGTCCGCAGGGAACGATGTTGGCGTTTACCAGACGCTACTGGATCGCGGTGAACTGAAGACGCGCATCTATGCGGTTTCACCGTTGCCCGCTTGGGAGCGTCTGGCGCGAGCAGGTGTACGCGCACACTTTGGCAGTCACATGTTGCGGATTGGGGGGCTGAAGGGTTTTTCCGACGGCAGCCTCGGGTCGACTACCGCATTCTTCTATGAGCCATACAAGGATGACCCGAATACAAGTGGCCTTGCCGGCGATGAGATGTTTCCCGAGGGCGCGATGCGCACGCGCGTACGCGCAGCCGACCGCGCCGGGCTGCAGATCATGATTCATGCCATTGGGGACCGGGCAAACGAGCTGATCCTGTCGATCTTTGAGGAAGTGACCCGCGAGCATGGTGAAAGCGATCGGCGCTTTCGCATCGAGCACGCGCAACATTTGCGGCGCGAAGATATTCCCCGCTTCAGCCGGGCCCGGGTAATTGCTTCGATGCAGCCTTATCACGCTATTGATGACGGCCGTTGGGCGGAGAAGAGGATTGGCAAGGAACGCGCGAGAACAACCTACGCTTTCCGCTCGCTTCTGGACGCCGGTACCACACTCGCCTTCGGTACCGACTGGAGTGTGGCCCCTCTCGATCCGATGGCCAGTATTTATGCGGCCGTTACTCGTCGCACGCTCGATGAGAAAAATCCCCAAGGATGGGTTCCCGAGCAGAAGATCTCGGTTGAAGAGGCTGTTCGTGCCTACACTATGGGTTCGGCGTATGCCGAGTTTCAGGACACGGTGAAGGGCAGCATTACTCCCGGCAAGCTAGCCGATCTGGTGATGCTGTCACGCGATATTTACAAGATCGATCCGAAGGAAATAGAAAAGGTAAGAGTCGTGCTGACAATTGTTGATGGCCGAGTAGTATTCGGGGGATAGTTCACAAACGTAGAGCCGACCATGATCCACGAGATCACATGAAATAAGACCAAAAACATTCATGTTGGTTCGTGTCGGTTCTTGGATCCTTGCCTCAGCCAAGTTCAGCTAGCGAATCCTAACGGTAAAACCCACGCCGCCGGTGTTGTTGGGAGATGTTTGACCAAGATTCCCGGTAAGCGACCATCTAACATTTGTGACGGTCCGGTCGTAACCCGCCGGTGCACCTCCACCACCACTCACCGGCATATAGGTCCAAGTGGCGCCAGTATCGTTAGAATACTCCACCGCTACAGTGAGGCCAGTTGTTCCCAAACTGCTGGTTACCGAACCGAACTTGAAATCTGTGTCCGCGGGAATGGGATCCGTCACTATGAGGCCGGTTGCCGGTATTCCGCCGGTGTTAGTGAAAATGATGGTGTATATAAGATCGGCGCCTGGCGACTGTGGGCTGGTGACATTAACGGATTTCAACAGATCAACCAGCGGCGGTGACTGAATAGTTACATCAGCCGTGGCCGGAACGTTGTCTGAGGTACTGGTCGTGGTATCGATCTGATTAGAACCAAGATGGGCGATAGCTTGATTGGTGTAGATGCCCGGCACATTTGGAAGCACTACCTGGAAAGTTAGATCTCTGATCTGCCCTGCCGGCACAGGAAATGACCCACTCCACGTGAGAGTAGCGCCCGCAATCGCAGGATTGCTGATGGCGACACCGTTAAATTTTGACGAGCTAGTTGTGTAGGTCGCATTGGCTGGAGTGGTAGGTAAGATGTCAACGAAATCATCCACTGTCATGGCGAACGAAGCCGTGTTGACGAGACGCAGTGTGTAGTCGACTGTACCGCCAGCGCTAAGAGAGGTGGGATTCGCGATCTTGCTCAAAGTGAGCGGCGGTGGAAGCGACGTAATCGTGATGATTTTCGTTCCATGATCGCTGTTGTAGTGATAGCTGCTGCCCGAAAAGTCCAGTATCACCGTGCTGGCTGTAGTTGTGCCTGTTGACAGGATCTTAACTGTATAAGTGGTAACCACAGTGCCCCCAGCTTTTCCACCAGAATAATTCGGCGGACCAATACAACTGCGATAATTGGGACTCAGGGGATTATTGTCCCAGCCGCAAGCATCCGCGTAAAACTTATTGTTGGTACCACCGCTGGGCGCCGTGTACGTCGTGGCGATGGACTGTACCTGGAAGATAACATTCGGCAACTCCAGGAAAGCTTCGAGTTGGCTATAACCTCCGGGCGCAGTGCTGGCGTTCACGGTATAGGTGTAAGTCTGGCCGACGTAGACTGTAGTAGGCCCACTAATTGAGTCTATTGAATTTCTGCCTTGAGAAATTATGCGTTCAACATATAGTTCACGCGGTGTCGGTGTGCTTACGGCCGCCACCGTATCTCCGGTAACGGTAATGTGATATCTCCGAGTGGCGTTATAAGCGGCAGAGCTGCGCGTGATGCTAACCCCATAATAGAAATCGATGCACGCTCCAGAAGCAAGGGACGACACGTTTACAGTGCTCGGAACGCTGAGATTAAGATATGTGTTAAAGGAATCCCAAACGAAGGTAGCTGAAACGTTCGTGACTGTGGCACCACCCGTGTTGCAAACGCGCGCGCCTATGGGAAATGTAGCAGGACCAGCGCTTGTGTTATTGCTGTCAAGACCAATCACATTCCAGCTGGTTGGTTCAATAGTCAGCCCGGCTTGTGCTGTTCGAACACCCCACACTCCAAAGGAGAACAACAGCACGCATGCTTTCACCATGAGAGCGCGCGCGCAGGTTCTTAGGAAATCAGCTCGGCCGGGTTTTAGCATGTTTGAAGATGTTCTCAGCAACTTCTCGTCATCAAAAGAGCATTACCAGTCTGACTGCCGCACACTCACTTTTTGTCAGCCTCAGCCGACTCCTTGGCCGTTCCTACGTACCCATCTTGCGCGGTCCCCAGAAGATCAAAGATGCGAGAGAGTTTGGAAGTTAGCGTGAAGTAAAAACCACGACTTGCGGGGTAGGTAACCGCTCCTACCGGCTCACGTTTCGCGCTGAAGTTGTAACCCAACCCTACACGTAGATCTGGCAGCGCCCAGAATCCAACCTCGCTCCCATAAACTGAGCGGCTAGTGCCGGAGGATGGCTGAGTCAACCGACGCATCTCAACGGCCCAGTCGAACCGGCGTGTCAGACGATACTGCGCACGTCCCTGCGCCAAATAAGTGAAGGTTGAAACGAAAGGCAGATCCCCTTGCCCGTTGGCGTTAAGCCGCAGCGCCAACCGGCCGTAAAGCTCCAGGCGGTCGGTAGCTTGAAAATAGCCATCAGTGCTTAGCGCATCCAGGCGATCGCGAGTTTCGACCGACGATCCGCTCGCCGCATCCTGAAGCCTCGAACGATGAGTGAAACTAAACAGTAGACCAGCACGATCGGACTTCAATGGCCGATACGCGAGGGCGGCTGTTCCTTCCACCGATGAGCTCTGGCGACCTTCGAAACTGGTGCGTGAAAACTGGAAACGAGAAAGCGCCGTGATGCCTTCTCGAATTCGCCCGGCCGCGCCAAAAGCTAACAGCTGGCCCGCACCCGCACGATCGCGAAACTCATAGCGGGCGGACGAGCGGAAGTCTTTGGTTGGCTGCCAGCCCAACCCCAGGGTCACGCTGTTAAAACTCTCGCCATTACCGGCGATATGAAAACCACGCTCGAAACCAAGCTCAAGCGAAAGCTCTTTGTTAATAGGTAGCCGGTTTTGCAAACCAATCACGGCAAAACTATCGGTGCCGTTGATACCGTTCTCAAGCTGATACCGGCCAATCATAGAGCTGTATTTGCCGAGCCGGGTTTCGATGCCGAAAGCAGTTTCCCGGCGCGCGCCCGAGGAAGCAAATCCAGCCCCGCTGCCGGAAAAATCACCAATGGGCGTGATCGGTGCTGAAGCCAAGCGCTGCGTGAAGAAAAGCTTGGCCCACTGATTGACCTTGTAGGTCGCCGCCAGGGTGGTCTGATCCGGGTAGGTCGGATCAGTCTCCCCCAGATTCTGTTCACGTTTGACGGCGAATTGGAGCTTGTCCGTCACCTTGATATCCGCTCCCACCGTGAATAAGTTTGACTCAGTGCTTCGATCGGTGAGCGCGTCGGCGAGGCTGCGATGGTCGTATCCCAGATGCAAACGAACACGCTCGTTGATGGTTTCGTCCCATCCAGCAGAGAAGGTCAGCCGGCTGTTATCAACCCTTGACGTTTGGTTTCGTTCATCCATCACACCGAACCGCAAAAGAGTCGATGAACGCGGTTTCAGCTCGAAGGAAACCTCCCCACGTCGCGACCCTGCTGTAACAGTGGCGCCGAATGGATTTAAGAAACCCGCTGAGGCAGCGGAATATCGTGCGCGGACCACGCCCTGATAAAAGCTGAGAGGCTGGTTAAGCTGAATGTCGACGGCGTTGCCATTGTGTTCGCTCGAGCCGGTTTCAAAGAAGTTCCCCACGCCCATGATTTCGCCCTGGCTACGAGCAAAGGCAAAACGGAACGTCCCCTTGTTGGGCAGGGTCTTTTCGCCATCGATGCCACCCACCAGGAAGGAGCCGGTCTCCTCCTGCCGCTGCATCACTCCCGCAAATCCCAGTTGCAGGCCGAGCTCGGGGAAAGTCTTGCGCGCGCGCGCCGTGTATACGGCGCTAGAAAGGGAATTAGCCCGATGTTCATAGGTGACAACCAACTGCGTCAGGTTGAGGTTGAAGTCGAAAGTAGATATGTAACGGAGGAAGAAGAGCTCCCCGGTGACAGAATTCAAGTTGTAGTCGATCGAGCGGCCCAGGGTCTCACGTGAGAGAATGATTTCTGGGTTGCGCCGGTCGCGGATCTCCAGGACCACCGTTTCCGATCCTGGCAGAATTTCACCGTGCGAGAGTCGCAGCAACCCCAGAGTGCCGGCTGGAAAGACGTCACGCGCAAACGCTGTATCGGGTCGGGCACCTGTGACCGATACAAAATCACCTTCCGAGTTCTCCAGGTGGACCTTCACACCGGTGAGTTTGCGCGCATAACCGGCGAGGGTCAGGTCTTCCAGGTCGGCTTCAAAGTCTCCAAACATTGCGTAGGAGCGGCCGCGATCCAACCGTGCATAGAGTTTCGAGTTCGATTGGGCCGCTTCATAGCGCGTCGATGAATCGCCGAACAATGGGTAGACGCGATCGAGCGGATCCAGTTGGAAGAGCCGGTCACGTCCGGCGGTGCGATTGATTGGGCGTTGTGTGTCGTACGACAGGGTCAGAAGATTGCGCTCACCGATAGGCCCACTGTAGAAAAAACTGAGGCGATTGCGCAGGTGACCCTCTTCGCCGCGCAAGTTAACTTCGGGCACTGACTGGCCCACAGTCATCTCCGCCAGACCCACCAGAATCGTTGGCCTTGATTCGGGGGTGATACGCACTCTCGCTTCCGCTTCGGTTTGACCCATCTGTGCGTGGAGTCGGGCTTCACCGGGAGCGCCGGAAGCGATGAGTGTAACAATCGCCTCGCCCTGCACGAGGGGAACAATGACCTGGCTTGGTCCCGATGCTTGTTTGTTTGTCCGATCGCCCGGAATTGAAGCGGATCGTTTTGAGATGTTGGACTCTGAGGAAGACTCTATTTCCGCAGCCCGATCTACAATCGCTTTCGCTCCCGATTTGCGATCAGTCCGTACCAACTCTCCGGCGGACGTTTCCAGCGCCACCTGATCGTCAGCCGCGGGGCTGCCCCACTGATCGAAC
>JBGTLM010000117.1:0-12688 GCA_041744135.1 Pyrinomonadaceae bacterium | reverse complement strand
CGATTCACCGGCGAAGCGGATCGCGGCTTTGTTGATTTCAACCGCTCGTTTGGTTTCGACCGCAGATTGTTTGCGGCTGACGTGCGCGCCAGTGTGGCCCACTGCAATAGCCTGTCGAGTGCCGGCGTTCTAACCGGCGAGGAAGCAACGAAAATTAACGGCGGCCTAAAAACCATACTCGATCGCGGCACCGCCGCTGGCTATTTCGACAACCTTGAATCCGAAGACGTTCATTCGTTCGTGGAGGCGCGCCTGGTGGAGTTGATAGGCGACACGGGACGAAAGCTGCACACCGGGCGCAGCCGAAACGATCAGGTCGCTACCGATCTTCGCATTTGGTTGCGAGAAGCGGTAGACGATCTGTTCCAGCGCGTGAGTGCCACCCAGGGGGCTTTGTTGGATTTGGCTGAGGCGCATCTCGGCGCCGTGCTCCCGGGTTACACACATTTGCAAAGAGCACAGCCCATACTCTTCGCACATTGGTGTCTGGCTTACTTTGAAATGCTGTCCCGTGATCGCGAGCGCCTTGAGGATTGCCGCAAACGGGTGAACGTATTGCCACTCGGTTCCGCGGCACTCGCCGGAACTTCTTACCCTATCGATCGTGAATCCGTCGCGCGCGAGCTGGGCTTTGACAGCGTTTCTCGCAACAGTATTGATGCGGTAAGCGATCGTGATTTCTGCGTGGAGTTTGTGAGCGCCGGTTCGCTAATCATGATTCACCTCTCGCGGCTGGCGGAAGATGTCATCCTCTATGCGACCACTGAATTTGGTTTTTTCGAATTGAGTGATGCGGTGGCCACCGGCTCCAGCCTGATGCCGCAAAAGAAGAACCCCGACTCGATGGAACTTGTGCGCGGCAAGGCCGGCCGCGTTTTTGGCCATGGTACATCGTTGCTGGCAATGCTCAAGGGCTTGCCGCTCGCTTACAACAAAGACATGCAGGAGGACAAAGAGGCGGTCTTTGATTCTTTTGACACCGTCAGCGCCTGTCTGGGAGTCACCGAAACGGTTCTGCGCAACTTGAGCGTCATCGAGGAACGCACTCGCGACGCCGCATCAACAGGTTACATGAATGCCACGGAGCTGGCCGATTATCTCGTGCGCAAAGGAACGTCTTTTCGTGAAGCGCACGAGACAGTGGGAAGAATCGTCGTGCACGCGATCTCACGGGGGCTTGAACTTCACGAACTCTCTATCGATGAAATGCGCTCGCTTTCCGCTTCAATTGAGGACGACGTTTTGGTGTCGCTTTCTCTCGAACGAACGCTGGGAACAAAGTTACAAATCGGAGGCACTTCACCCGAATGCGTGACTGATGCTCTGGCTGTAGCCCGCAGCACTTTGCTATGCTAGATCCGTGCCGGGGCTAAGCAGGTTTTTTGGCATAATCATCCGCATGTATTCAGAGCTTGGTGCGCCTCATCACAGGCCGCACTTCCACGCTTACTACTAGGAACGAACGGTGGTTTTGGGCATTGATCCTGTCGAAATAGTTTCCGGTTCTTTGCCCCGGAGGCAACAAAGGTTGGTTGAAGCGTGGGCCGAACTGCATCAACCGGAGTTGATCGAAGACTGGGAAAGGCTGCAGGCTGGGCAGGCGCCTTTGCCAATTGAGCCGCTTAGGTAATTTAACGATGCTTCATCCCATCTATCGAGTCACTTCATTCAACATAGTAAGGCCATATACACTTCGCGTCGTCTTTGACGATCTAAGCGAACAGACGATCAATTTCCAACCTGTCTTGGCCGGTGAGTTATACCGGCCATTACGAGACATTGAAGTCTTCGATAGGGTTAGGATAGACCTCGAGGTTCATACATTGGTTTGGCCAAATGGTGCAGACTTCGAGCCAGCTACCTTGCACGACTGGCCCCAGCTCGAAGAAGCGCTGATCGAACGCGCTCAACGATGGGAACTTGTTTCAGCCAGTAATTGACGTGGCGGCGCCGCGCCAGAGCTGTGGCTCTTGCCTCTTCACCCACTGTATTGGAGTTTGCTATGTGCGGCAGGTGGTTAAGTCTGGCCATTATGCGGCTCTAAAGTATTTTCCTGAAAGGAGTCTCTGATGGCCGTGGCAATTCCAACAAAAACTCGCGCCGATGGACAGCTCTCCGCTCTTGCTGGCGAATTCTTCGTTGCCGCGGAGTTGTTGAAGCGTGGTCTTCAAACCTCAGTTACGTTCGGCAATGCCAAGGCCATTGACCTGCTTGCGCATAATCCTGCAATAGATCATACCTTTGCCGTCCAAGTTAAAGCGCTACGCAAGACAAACTATTTTCTTATTAGCCAGGATAGAGTCAAGGCGGGCCACATCTACGTATTTGTCCTCCTGAACAAGCCCGGCGAAGCGGTTCGATATTACATCGTGCCTGGCTCAGTTTTGACAAACGAGGCAGGCCGCTTCGGCAAGGATTTTCGGCACCCCAAACTCCCAGGGATTCACCCGAAGCTCTTACAAGAATTCGCTGAGGCTTGGCATTACTTCGACACGATACCCGAGCAGGCTAAGGTGGAGCTATAGACCGCAACACATTCCCGGCGCAGACTTTTCTTAGAACTTCCGAATACAACGGCGAGGTCTCCGATGACAACCTCTCGACGCGAGTTTATCAAGACTGCCGGTTTAGCTGCCGGCGTAGCAGCACTGCCGTCGGCGCTGCCAGCATGGGTCGGCGGAGTTCAGATGGCCGAAGCTGCAGCCGCTGCTGCTGTAGACAAGAATGCGCTCGCCGATATCGCGCTAACTACCGCGCGTAAGCTGGGCGTGACTTACGCCGACATAAGAATCAATCGCTATCGCAACGAGCAGATCTCTACTCGTGAGAAGCAGGTGCAGAATGTTTCGCGCAGCCAGAATTTCGGCTTTGGAGTACGAGTGCTTTTCAAGGGGACCTGGGGTTTCGCTTCCAGCCGCGATGTTTCTCCTGAGGAAGTACGACGTCTTACGCGACAGGCGGTAGAGATTGCCCGGGCAAATTCAGTCTACCAGCGAAAACGAGTGACCATGGCGCCGGCGTCCAAAGCCGTCGCGAACTGGAAGAGCGCCTTTGAAAAAGATCCTTTTGACGTTGCCATCGACGACAAGATTCATTTTCTCCTCAAGCTGAATGAGCAGGCGATGAAGACCGAAGGCGTGAGCTTTGTCAGTTCTTCCATGGGGTTTGTAAACGAACAAAAATTCTATGCCTCAACCGACGGCTCTCGTATCGAGCAGTACATCATTCGTGCTAATCCGAGTTTCAACGTGACGGCCGTCGACCGCTTGACAGGCGATTTTCAGTCACGTAGTTCCTTTGGCGGACCGCAAGGGCTGGGGTACGAGTACGTGGAAAAGTATCCGTGGCTGCAGGAAGCGGAGCGGGCGGGCCAAGACGCGGTGACCAAACTCAAGGCGAGGCCAATCGAGCCAGGCAAGTATGACCTGGTGTTGCATCCGTCGCATCTGTGGTTGACCATTCACGAATCGGTGGGCCATCCGACGGAACTCGATCGCGCGCTCTGGTGGGAAGCTGACTATGCCGGCACCAGTTTTATAACTCCAGATAAGACTGGCAAGCTGCAGTTTGGATCCAAGATTGTGAACTTCGTTGCCGATCGAACTCAGCGCGGCGGGCTGGCAACGGTCGGATACGATGACGAAGGTGTTCCCGGGCAGCAGTGGCATCTGATTAGGGATGGCCTTTTCGTGGACTGGCAAACCACTCGTGACCTTGCCCAGATGGCACCCGGCAAAAAGTCTTATGGTTGTTTGCACGCCGATAGCTGGGGCAGCATTTCCTTTCCCCGGATGCCCAATGTCTCACTGCAGGCGGCGTCGGATAACACGAGCATGGACAGCCTGGTGGCAGGGGTGGAGAAGGGGATTCTCATCTACGGCGACGGAAGCTATTCCATCGATCAGCAACGTTACAACTTCCAATTCGGCGGTCAGACATTCTGGGAGATCAAGAATGGAAAAGTGGGCCCCATGGTGCGAGATGTCGCTTACCAGTCGCGCACGACCGACTTCTGGAATTCCTGTGACGGATTGGGCGGACAGGCGACTTACGAGATCGGTGGCAGCTTTAACGACGGTAAGGGCGAGCCGGGCCAATCGAATGCGGTCAGCCACGGTTGCCCGGTAGCGCGTTTTCGTCAAGTCAATGTTCTTAACACAGCTCCCAATTAGTGATGTTCTCTTCAAAGAACGGTGTAACAGTCAAACGTTCCGGTTCCATTGGATGATGGAAAGCGCTTTTGTTTTTCGTGATTCTTCGTGTGATTTCGTGGATCGCCATACCGTTAACAAAGACACGATCCACGAAATCAAACGAAACAGCACAAAAGACCTAACAGCTCGGCATGTCAAAAGTTAATCTCTTAGGACGGGGGGGTCTTGGATGTTAATCGCTGAAAAAGAAGCCCGCGAGCTTACAGATAAACTGCTCCGCTACGTAAAAGCCGATGATGCCGCTGTCAGTGTGGACAGCGAAAACTATTCGCACTTGCGATTCGCAGCCAACGCTTTTACTACCAGCGGAGCCCGCGAGAATACGACTGTTGGGGTGACGGTTTGGATTGACAAGAAACGCGGCTCGTCTTCCACAAACGAAGTCGACGACGAGGCGCTCCGAGCCGCCGTTGCTGAGGCTGAGAGCCTCGCACGCATTTCACCCGTCGACCGCGAATACCTGCCGACTCTGGGTCTTCAGACTTATAAGCCGGTGGCTGGTTACGCCGAGAGCACTTCAAATATTTCACTAGCGGTACGCGCGCGGGCAATCAACGATATCATTGCAAACTGTGAAAAAGCTGGAGTGGTCGGCGCGGGGTTTCATCAGGCCCGCGGCACGGCCGCGGCTGCGGCTACCAAAAACGGAAATTTCAACTATTCGCGCTCCAGTTTGGTCAGCCTCTCAACCACGGCGCGCACACCTGACGGCGGCAGTTCAGGCTACTTTCTGAGGAATCATTTTGATGTCGCCCAGCTCGACGTCAAACGCGTGGCGCGTGAGGCCATCCGCAAGGCGCTGGAGGCGCGCCAGCCGCGCACTTTGGAACCGGGCGTTTACCCGGCGATCCTGGAGCCGCAAGCTGTTGCCGACCTGCTCTCAGGTTTTGCTTTTGGTTTCGATGCACGCAGCGCAGACGAGGGACGCAGTCCTTTTTCCGCTCCCGGCGGGAAGACTAAGGTGGGCCAGAAAATCTTTGATGAGCGGATCAACATCTACAGCGATCCCTGGAATCCCGAGTTACCAGGTTCCCAAAGTGCGCAGAGTGGGATCCCCGCTCAGAAGATCTATCTGGTACGCAATGGCGTATTGGAGAATCTAATCTACACCCGATTCTGGGCGCAGCAAAAAGGCAAAGAGCCCACCCCAGGGCCGGTGAACAACATAATGGAAAGTTCCCACCGTGCGTCCTCCCTCGAGGAAATGATTAAAGCCACGGATCGGGGAATCCTGCTTGGTCGTTTTTGGTATATCCGAGGTGTGGATCTGCGGACGGCGTTGCAAACCGGATTGACCCGCGACGGTATCTGGTATATCGAGAACGGCCGCGTACAATATCCGGTAAAGAACTTTCGCTTCAATCAGAGCTTAATGAAACTACTGGCGCCGGGGAATGTCGAGATGATCGGTGCGCCGGAGCGCGTAGGCAGCGCGGAGGGACAAGGCGGGAGCTCTGCGTTACTGCCGGCGCTCAAGGTCAACGAGTTTCACTTCACTTCGCAGTCCGAAGCTGTGTAGGGAACATTAAGTTTCCACGCTGCAGTCGTGGAGTTGAGTCTTTACGTTGAAGGCGTGAAAGTTAAGGGCCGGGGGGGGGCACCCGGAAATCTCACAACCCTCCAACCCTCTAAAGGGTCGAACCTCACGAAAGGAATTCTAAAAAGGGTACAAACCCTCACTAGCCTTCTCCAAATTCTGGTGTTATGTCAGAGCGGCAACAACTTTGCGCGATTGGACAATCGGCAGAGGGTCAGTCTGAGCTTGAAGTCAGATCAAGGTGTTTCGAATCCTGAAGGTCGCTAATGGAAAATTCCTCTCCGCTCCAGACCCGGTCGCGTTTGGTCCGCCGCCTGGGATTGTTTGATGCCATGATGATCGTGATGGGCGGCATCATCGGCTCGGGCATTTTTATTAATCCTTATGTTGTGGCGCGACAGGTCACCACACCATTCCTGATTTTAGGCGTTTGGGCTTTGGGGGGGTTGATTGCGTTGGCCGCAGCTTTTATCTGGGCGGAACTGGCCGCGCTGCGGCCGGAGGTTGGGGGCCAATATGCATATCTCCGGGAGGCTTTTCACCCGTCAGTCGCATTTCTCTACGGCTGGGCTCTGTTATTGGTTATTCAGACCGGGGGCATGGCAGCGGTGGCGGTGACCTTCGCCAAATATTTTTTGCAGCTTACCGGGTTAGCCTTAGGTGAGTGGATGGTCGCGACGCTGGCGCTGGCCACTTTGACGCTCATCAACTGTCTTGGTGTTCGCGCCGGCAGCACGGTTCAGAGTCTTCTCATGGTCTTGAAGATTCTGGCGATCCTCGCACTTATTTTGTGCGGGTTGCTGTTGGCTGGCCCATATCCCGACGAAACTGTGAACCCCACACCGCCGGTATCGCTCAATCTGCTTAGCACGATCGGCGCGGCCATGGTGCCGGTGCTTTTCGCGTATGGAGGCTGGCAAACAGCGAGCTTCGTCGCCGGTGAGATACGGGAGCCCAAAAAGAATCTTCCGCGGGGGTTGATAATTGGCGTCACCGGAGTGGTGATCCTTTATCTGGCGGTTAACGTCGTTTGTCTGCGCGTGCTCGGCACCTCAGGTCTGTCAGCGACGACTACGCCTGCTTCCGACATTATGCGACTTGCGTTGGGAGACACAGGAGCGCGGGCGATTGCCGCCGGAATCGCTATCTCGACTCTCGGCTTTTTGAGTCAGGGAATGCTCACTGCACCGCGCGTTTATTTTGCGATGGCCGAGGACGGCTTGTTCTTCAAGTCCGTGGGCTGGCTCCATCCAAAGACCCGGGTGCCGATTGTCGCCATCGCGATTCAGGGTTTGTTCGCCATAATCATCGCTCTCTCGGGACGGTACGAGCAGATTTTGAATTATGTGGTTTCGGTCGACTTCATCTTCTTCGGTCTAACTGCGTCTTGCATCTTCGTGTTTCGAAGGCGAAAAGAAAATCGCGATGCTGCCGAATGGAACGCGACTACGAGGGTACCCGGCCATCCGGTGACTACAGGCCTGTTTGTTGTGATCTGTTGGCTAGTGGTGATCAATACGGTCTACAAGTATCCGGAGAATACGCTTATCGGATTAGCGATTCTCTGCGCCGGAATACCAGCATACTTTTTCTGGCGAGTGAGAAAGATGGCATGAACGGAGCGCGAGGGGTGATTGGTTCCGAGTACATGCACTGGGCCAAGACGCGTTCGAGTGCGCGGTTTAATCTTGCCACCAGCGGTCTGGGAAATTTGCCTCTTAGTGATCTCGGTGCTCGCATCGAGGATCTTGAGCTTACTCGAGCCGGCGGCTATGGCTACGAGCCGCTGCAGCAGGGACTTGCCCAGCGATTGAATGTTGGTGTCGATTCGATCGTTGCGGCCATTGGCACTTCGTTGGCCAATCATCTGGCCATGGCTTACCTGTTAAAGCCTGGAGACGAGGTGCTGATCGAGCGTCCTACGTACGAACCATTGCTGGCTTTGGCGAGACATCTCGGCGCAGAAGTAAAACGCTTCGAGCGGCGCTTCGAGGAGGGTTTCAGAGCTCTCCCGGATGAAATCGAAGGAAAGATCACCCCCCGGACTTGCCTGATCGTAATCACAAATCTCCACAATCCCTCGGGAGTTCTGACAGACGACGAAACACTTCGGCAGATAGGCTCGATTGCCCGAAGTGTGAATGCGCGGGTGCTTGTTGATGAGGTTTACCTCGAAACCCTTTTTGAAAAACCTGTGCGCACCTGTTTCCACCTAGGAAACGAGTTTGTGGTCACCAGTAGTCTGACAAAGGCCTTCGGGCTTAGCGGACTTCGCTGTGGTTGGATCGTGGCCGAGCCGGATGTGGCACAGGGTATCTGGCGACTAAACGATCTCTTTGGCGTAATGGCGGCGCATCCAGCAGAACGGTTGAGTGCCATTGCCCTGCAACAACTGGATCAAATTTCCGCCAGGGCGCGGACTCTACTGCAAACCAATCACGGGCTGGTTAATCAATTCCTCGATTCACGCGATGATCTTGAAGCCGTGAAACCGGAATTCGGTACGATCGTCTTTCCACGAGTGAAGCACGGGACCACAGAGCAACTGATCGCTTTGCTTAGGGCCAAGTATGAAACATCGGTTGTGCCGGGAAGTTTCTTTGACATGCCCGCGCATTTTCGTTTGGGGTTTTCGGGCGATACGGAAACGTTAGCTGCGGGGTTGGAAAGAGTGCTTGCTGCGTTGGATGAAGTTGCGAAGTTGAAGTAATGTGCAGCTACCCGGCCTTACCCAGAACCAAGGTAGAAGAGGACCACCTCGCGGTAGCGGGTGGCTCCAGCTTACCAATCACCCAAGCCGCGTTCCCATAAGGTCAGTACCATCCTAAGACTTTGATGATGAGCCTAGCTAACGAGGACCCACCCGCTACCGCGAGGTGGTACTGACCTCATAGGCCGCGGCGTGAGTGACGGGTAGCCCAGAGAAAGGATCCACGAACTCTCACGAAATAGCAACTAACAAAATTTCGTGTCGGTTCGTGTAATTTCGTGGATCGTCGCCGGTCGAAATTGCTCAAACAGCGAGAACCGCGGTCTTGCCTCGAAAGCGCAAAAAAGAAAATGAAATCAGGACCCCAGCGGAGCGAGGCTTACTTTTGTGGTTGCGGCATTGCCGCTACTAACAGCCAATCGTGAACGCGTTCGGCAATTTCTATCCCCGCGGCCTCGACGGTGATCTTGATGGGCGGGCCGTTGGGCCAATTGTCCTTTCGCATTTTCGCTCCACCGATTGCTTGATAATAAACCTTTCCTTTTGTCTTTAGCTCACCAGTGCCTGGGGCAAATATGAAGTACTTGACCTCGAGATCCGGTGAGTTGAGGACCAGCCTGCCTTCCTGAAAATTATCAATTTCAAATTGCAACAAAACCACAAACGATTCTGTCTCTTCCCGGGCGCGCAGTATTGCCTCCTGACGTTTTACGTCGCCAATCGAAGTGCCGCCGACATTTGTTAATTCATTCAGATGCTTGATAGAACTCGCGTAGATGGTGATTTCGCTCGCCAGGTGTTTCGAAGTCAGCTGCCTCGCCACCAGCAAAGTCACTCTTTGTTCGAGTTTGTGATTGCCTTTTTCGTTCCCGACTTTCGGAGCACTATCGCTTCCGTCCGTAGCAGGTGTGATGGCGGAGGCTGACCGGGATTCGCGGCGGGGCGCCCGCCTTCCGGACTGCCCCTTAACTTGGACATCCAAAAACAACAGTAGGGGAACCAGAATAAGACCCTTGATTCGAGGCGCTGACAATGTTCTCTGTCGGGTCATGAGAACTCCTCCGGAACATTTCCTGACGCTTGAGGTTTCAAACTCGAGCGGGGTGCTTCTTGATAGCTGGGTAAAGTCGCGAGAGTCGTCGCTTCCTGTGATGACAATTGCGACTAGCTTGTTGCTTGAAACGTAGAAAGTGCGCAGACTGCCAATTGCCAATCTGTCCCTGTCCACTTGTTCTGCCCGCTGATCTGTTTTGGTTAGCGCAGCGCTTTGATAGCTTCGCGGGCGTAGTAGGTCAGAATAATGTCCGCGCCCGCGCGCTTGATGCTGGTTAAAGTTTCCATCATTACGCGTTGCTCATCGATCCAGCCCTTTTGTGAGGCCGCTTTTATCATCGCGTACTCCCCTGACACGTGGTAGGCGGCGAGGGGCAGGTCGAAGCGGTCGCGCACCGTTTTCAGAATATCCAAATAGACCGCAGCGGGTTTTACTATCAGGATATCAGCGCCTTCGTAGTAATCCAGCTCGGCTTCGCGAATTGCCTCTCGGGCGTTGGCCGAATCCATCTGATATGCGCGCCGATCGCCAAACGCCGGTGCGCTGTCGGCCGCTTCGCGAAACGGGCCGTAGAAAGCCGAGGCGAATTTCACGGCATAGGACATGATGGCTACATTTCCGAAGCCCGCGCCGTCCAGTGCTTCGCGTATGGCCCCAACTTGCCCATCCATCATTGCCGACGGCGCCACGATGTCGGAGCCTGCTTCCGCCTGGCTGACCGCGGTGAGTGCCAGCAACTCAAGAGATTCATCATTCAAGATTTCGTTGTTACGCACCACCCCGCAGTGCCCATGTGAAGTGTACTCGCATAGACAGGTGTCGGTTATGACCATCATGTCTGGCACAGAGTGGTGAATTGCGCGCACTGCCTGTTGCACGATTCCTTTATCAGCGTAAGCACCGGATGCGATTTCGTCTTTTGTTTCCGGGAGGCCAAAAAGAATCACTCCGCTTACACCAAGGTCGTGGGCCGCGGCAGCTTCATTCACGATCTCATCGACAGACAGATTGTACACGCCGGGCATCGACCCAATCTCACGACGAACATTTCGGCCGGGACAGGCAAACAACGGCAGAATGAAATCCTCTCGCGCCAGATGCGTCTCGCGCACGAGCGCGCGCAACTCGGGCGTTCGTCGTAGCCGTCGGGGGCGGTGTATTAGATGAGACATTAACAGTAAGTGCAAAGGACTCTGGGAATTCTGATTAGGACTGAGCTCTGATTAATAAAAAGCTAGGCACCCCGACTCACGCACGTGCGCGACGCAACTACCAACGATGATACGCCGGATGCCCAGGCTTCACTGCCACGAACGTGCCGTGGCAGGTGGCGCAGACTTTTTCATGAGCGATCAATTCACCTTCCACCATAGCGCGATCGGCAGTTGATTCAACTACGCGGGCTACCAGTCGCACCGGTTTGTCTGACGGCGTGGGACGAAGCAGCTTGATTGAATATTCGGCTGTTACCGTGCAGGGTGGGTGGTCCAAACCTGACTCTTTCATCAGCTGCCAGGCCGCGGTCCAATTGCAGTGGCAGTCCAGGAGAGTGCCGATTATGCCGCCGCTCAACATGCCGGTGAACGATTCATATTCCGGTTTCGGCTGCCACTCGGCCACCACTTCGTCGCCCGTCGGAAAGCTGCGGACGTGCAAGCCTTTTTCGTTTGCCGGCCCACACCCGAAGCAAGTTAGCCGGGGTGCGTAAGTTTCCTGGATACTCTTGTCAGGCATGGATAGTTTTATAGCTCGCAAAGACGCAAAGAAGCAAAGCCGAGACGATTTGAACTCAATCAACTGTGCCACACAATACAGAACCAGGAGCGGTAGCGATTGCACTCCCCTCATGAATTATTCCGCGGCGGGTTAAGAGTCCGCATTCTTCATAAGAATTCTACATGAGATTTCGTTAGTTGAGTGCGGTCGCTACCGCTCCCGATTCTGTATTGAGTTCTTAGAGGTTCAGGTTTATGGCTTTTACCGCGAAATAGCAACCTAAGGGTTGGACTCTGAACTGCGGAGTCGTTCACGCAACTTGAATCGCTGGACTTTTCCGGTCGCAGTGTATGGCAACTCGCTGACAAAGACGTACCGTCGCGGCTGCTTGAACCGCGGTAGTGAGTGCCTCAAGAACTCGCGCAACTCTGCTTCGAGTCGATCTAATTCCGGTTCTGCCTGCTTACAGATAACAAAAGCACATGCACAGGGCAAACCGTCTTTATCAAAATCTTCCACCACCGCAGCTCGACTGACGCCCTTATGCCGCAGCAACGCTCCTTCAACTTCCACTGGCGAGACCCATTGGCCGCTTGATTTGAAACAGTCGTCACTCCGCCCCCTGTGAAACCAGTAGCCATCATCTGAAAAGTAGAGATCGCCAGTGCGCACCCACCCCTCGACGAAGGTGCGGGCCGTGACTTCCGGTTTTTGCCAGTATCCCAGCGCGGCACTCTCGCCCTTCACCCAAAGGTTGCCCTCGGCGCCGGGAGGTGTTGGATTCTCATGTTCATCCAGCAAACGCGCGGCGTAGCCCTCAAGCAGCTTGCCGCTGCTGCCATAGCGGACCTCGCCTTCATGGTTCGATATGAACATGTGCAGCATCTCAGTCGAGCCAATACCATCAAGCACCTGGACGCCAAACGTTTTTTCCCACTCCTCACCCAACGGTGCCGGTAAGGCTTCGCCGGCTGAAATGCAAATACGCAGACTTGAGCAGTCGAGAGAGTGGCCGCATCGACGATGTTCCAGCAGCAGATTGTAGATAACAGGAACGCCGAAGAAGACTGTTGGTTTGTAATCGAAAAATATCCGGCTGATGACTTCAGGGGAAGGTTTGTGGCGACAGAGAATTGTGGTAGCACCATTCAGCAGGGGAAATGAGAGGCTGTTGCCCAGTCCGTAAGCAAAGGGTAGTCGCGAAGACGAGAAGATCCGATCATTCGGTTTCGGTTTTAGTACTTCGCGGCAGAAAGTGTCGTTCGTGTAATAGATGTGCGCCTGGGAGTGAACGGCGCCCTTCGGCTCGCCCGTACTACCGGAGGTGTAAAGAATAAATGCCGGCGTCTCTTCGCCGGCCGGCGGAAACTGCGGCTCGGGTTGGTCTTCGGTTTCACTCAGCAGTTCGGGCAGCGTTTGAATCCTTGGTCCTGATTCGTGGCCGCTCGGTTGGCCCT
>JBGTLM010000116.1:0-17607 GCA_041744135.1 Pyrinomonadaceae bacterium | reverse complement strand
CTGCTTCCGTTAACCTTCACAATTCCCGCCAACGGTACAACGCCCGCACAAATTGTGACTACACAAGTGTCCGTGCCACGTGATCTCCTGGTGGCGGGCAATGGGAACTTGGGGTTATCCACAGCCAGTAACAATGCTGTTAATCGTGACGGGCGACTCGCCTCTGGCTTCAACCTCGTCGATCTCCTTGCCCGTCTTGAGCTCAAACACAACAAGCGGTTCCCGGTCACAATCCTTTTAAATTTGGTTACCAACACGCAGACGCGTGACGTTATCAGGGCAGGGCCCGAGGGGGGAGATTTGGTTTTCCCCAATCACGAGAACCAGGGCTTTTGGGGTGAGGTTTTAGTCGGGCAAACGAGAGCACGCGGTGACCTGTCGTTTGGCTACACATTTATGCGACTGGAAAAAGATGCGGTGCTAACGCCTTTCAATATGTCCGACATAACCCAGCAGTCCGACCTGCGCGCACACCGGTTGGCTTTCGCCTATGCCGTGGATCCACGCGTAACATTTTCAATAACCGGTATCGTGACACAACGCGCGAATGGCTTGCTGGGTCCGTTTTTACCGACTCCACCGGGCTCGTTGGATCGCGCGACGACACGGCTGCAATTCGACACGGTGTTTAGGTTCTGAAGTCAGGAGCCAGAAGTCAGGACTCAGGAATGAGGAGTGAGGAGTCAAGCAGCGGAGACAGGGGGGCCTACGGTAGTTTGCAAGTGTTTCAAATCCCGAAGGGATCTAAGTCGATAGCGTGGGCGACCGTTGCGAGACGCCCACGGAGGAGCAGAGTTAAGATTCCTGACCCTGAAAGGGTGAAACCAGGCCCGAGAATTTCACCTTCAAGGTCAGGCTTGGTTCTTCGACCAACCGTGGGCGTCGCGCAACGCTCGCCCACGGCTATTAACTTCCATCCCTGCGGGATGATGCTGAACCCCGCCCTACCGAGCACCCTTCTCTTTAGAAACGCCTGTGTTGTTGACTTTATTACAGGCTAAAAGTTTCTAGATTGATATTTGCTCGACGCTTCAAGCGGGCTGCGAAGCTGACCTGCAAGTCATCCGAATCTGGTCTCCAAGTCGCCCTCTCTTAATCAAGATTTAAGTTGACAGTAACGGCCAATTAGCATCGTCGGTTCACAATCCGCCCCCAGGTACTCGTTACTGGGTTCGCGTAAGCGACACGTTGACATTTCGTGGACTGAATTTCCTGTGCTGCGGCGCTGATTCTGGGGGAGTGAGCGCGGCAGCTGAAATGGGAGATGAGATCGCCAGTGTTGGGTATTCCCGCCAGCGACACCCGACACGCCCGAAGGATTCCAGCAACTCGGGTGTGTTGCGGCCCCAAAATGCTCCTTTCAGCCCCGGCGGTTTGCCGACCTGCCGGGGCTTTTTTACGCCTCCCGGTCTTTGGCAACACTTTCTGGCTTTTCACATTTAGGAATGTTTTCACCTTATCTTTAATCAAGGTTTAATACCTTACTGCCACCCTGATCTGCCGGCGCTGGTGGACGAGGATGTCATCAAGGCGGAGCTTGGCAAGATTCGGCAGCAACGCCTCAGCGGTCACTGGCAATCAGAAGTGAGCCGGGTCGAATTTCAGAATTGAGCTGATCAGCTACGATCTGGTAGAAACACTGCAAACATGTCCTGTAAGATTCTTCGGTTTTGTCGCTGCGAATTTTTACTCCACACCACGCGCAAAGAACCTTGAAATCGTCCTCAGTTTGAGATGGTTCAATAATCATTTCTGCTCCTCGTCTAATTTTTCTTGCTGCCAACCATACTTTGTGAGGGTTAAGAGCACGTGGCGAGCAAATTAAATGGTAGTTAAGAAAACACCGAACCTTAGAAGGCTCTGACGTCCAGTCCAGTTCAGACTCTATTCATCTATAGTTCACACCCGAGCATCCTCAGAAAAAAGCCTATCATCCTCAGTTAACATTCTGGTAACATCGTCGTAACCGCGCCGTAACATCGGCGCCGTGAACGACACTTACACAAGTCTCTGACGGTCCTATGTGGGAGGAAGCTATATTGCTACCCAGGACACGCGGGATACTCTTCTTTCGTACGCTCTTAGCAGCATGGCTCGCGGCCATTCTGCTTTCCTTGCCTGCCGATCTGTTAGCGGAGACAAACACGAGCAATGTCGTTTGCCGGAGCGGCCTCGCAGTCGAGCGGCGCGAGGAGCTAGCCGGCAAGCTGCGCAAGATCACAGGGTTGAGCGACCTGAAATTTGACCGGGCAGGAGTATTGCGGTTAGGTACCAATCACGTCGGCGGGTCGAAAAAAGCCAGAGAGCTGGTGTCACGAGTGGTAATGGGTAGCACGGCTGTGGTGCTCGAGGATGCGAGCAAGCGTGCCGACGTGGCCTTTTGCCAGGTGCTTCCTGGTAAGTGGAAAGCGCTTGTCCCCGACAGCCGTCCGGCGTTCGTGGTACAGATTGATTTTGCAGATTTCGAGAATGTAATGGGCGACGCGCCCGCATTGCGAGCCTTCGACGCCGGTTGGGGCTTACTGCATGAGCTCGATCATGTCGTCAACAACTCTCTGGACGCCACTTGCCTGGGTGAGATCGGTGAATGTGAAGCGCATATAAATGAGATGAGACGTGAGTGTGATCTTCCCCAACGGGCAGAGTACTTCCATACGTATTCACCGCTTACTGAGGATTCCCCTTTCATAACTCGGTTGGTTCAGCTTTCCTTTGAGCAGGAAGTGGCCGAGGGTAAAAAGAAAAAACGCTATTTGCTGGTCTGGGATGCGAACCTGATTGGCGGCTCTAATGGAGATAAGAACATTGCGTTTCTGCGGTAACTCGCTCCTACGTTCGGCTGAAGCTCTTCCGAAGTCAAAATAAAAAATGTGGGTTCGGTGTGTGCAGTCCCGCTCGCACTCTTAGCGGGAATCGGGCCAGCTGTGCCGTCCGGCTGGCTTTGTCACGGATTGGGACTTTCCTCGATCACTTCGAGCATCATGGCCCAACCGTTCGAGCGTGGCATGGATGGCAAAAACCATCTCCTTAAAATCATTTAGCTCGCGAGGAGACCTTTCCTTGGCCGCGAATAATGCGGTAGCAATCTCGCCACTGAGCTCATGTGAAATTGCCATAGAGTTACCTGCATCCAATCGCAGTTTGGGTACCTTAAAGTTGATGCCGAGGGGACGTGCATCCTACACACCATCTGTTACGGACATGTTAATTTCGTGTTAAATAACCCGCCCCGATCCCTCTCTCAACCCGACAATTCAACTGCGGTAACAAACATTTAAGGCGCAATTCACAGTCCCTTAACCTCCCGCTATTAGAGTCGGCGGTTGAAACTCAACAGCTAAATTTCAATCAATCATTGAGAAGCTCGCGAATGTTCGAGTTAGGGAGCGAGCCAACCAGGTGATCACAATCATTCACAATTGACAGGAGACTTGGTCATGTACAACAGAAACTCCCAGAGGCATCCTCGCTTTTCTCAAATATTGTTCGCCCTTGTGGCGTTGGCTTTGTTCCAATTTTCAGGCGACCCGGTTCTGGGCCAGTCAGGCTCGACCGGAACACTGACAGGGGTTGTTCAGGATCCAAATGGCGCAGCGTTACCGGGGGTCGCTATCGTACTCAAGAATGTTGGCACGGGTGCGACGCGTACCATTACAACTACCGAAGAGGGACGATGGACCATGCCAGGTTTGGCCGTCGGAACCTACGAGATCACCTACGAGCTTGCCGGCTTTAAGAAGCGAGTGAGAGAACAGGTTGAGGTGGAGGCGAGCGTCCCACGAACGCTTGAAGACAAGCTTGAAATTGGTGAAGTGGGGGCAACTATCAACATCGTGGAAGGTGCTGCTTTGGTCACACCGGAGACGGCCACCACGTTTCGACAGCTATCAGCGGATGAGTTGGTATCGGTTCCCACCTCGACTCGCAGTTTTACCCAACTACTGTCAACCGAGGCTGGAGTAAACACGGAATTGTCGCCTGTGCTGACAAACGGAAATGGCAACCAGTCGCCCTCCGTCAATGGCACACGTACTACCAGCACGAGCCTTTTCTTCAACGGCGTGGACGCCACCAATATCACCTCAAACGAAGGTTCCTTGAATGACAATATCGCACCTGCCCCGGAGACCCTCCAAGAGGTGAAGCTGCAGACCAGTCTTTACGACGCTTCGACTGGGCGTTCGGGCGGCGGTAACTTTCAGCTGGTTACCAAGAGCGGCGGTAATAAATTTAATGGGACTGCCTATTACTACATCCAGAACGAGAAGTTCAACGCCAACGACTTCTTTTTCAACAAGGAAGGCATTGACCGGCCGAAAGCGCGGCGCAACGAGGGGGGCTTTACAATCGGCGGACCTATCGTCAAAGAAAAGTTCTTCTTCTTCGGCGGCTACCAGTACACCAACGCTATCACCGGCTTCGTGCCGACGGCCAGAAGTACATCGGTGCTGCCAAGGGCTTTGGGACGGATTAGTGGCGCTCGAACGGCGCAGAATCTCGCCGCCGCCTTCAATGCGGACAATGGCTGCACCATTGGCGTGAACTGCCTGTCACCCGCTGACATTTCGCCTGTGGCATTGCGGCTATTTAACTTAATGAACCCGGCAACGGGAGACTTCATTATCCCATCGCCGCGTCCCGATGCCCGCCTTATCGGCGTTGATCGCGCCGGCGCGCGAGCGTTTCAGTTTGGCAACGCACCGGGGGTTGTTAGTCGCACATTGCGAGAGAACAATCCGCTGGTCCAGCAACTCAACGTGCGCCCCTCTGAGTTTGAGCAGCACCAGTTCACCACTCGTCTTGACGGGCGGCTAACTACGAGCAATACGCTGAGCGGCACCTTCTTCTTCAGTAACTTCCCGGCACTTGACTCCTTTCCGGATCCGTCAAGCTTGATCTCACCCTTTGTACTGCGCCGCGCCGATCGCAACCGTACGCTGGCCATCTCCGACCAGCATGTCTTTGGTCCGACTCTCATTAATGAAGCACGCTTCGGGTTCTTCCTGCTGAATAACACAAGGACTCTCGACGATCCGTTCCTGTCGCAGGAACTGACCAGCGAGGCGTTAGGCATCGGCAACCCGGCGCTTCTATTTGATGACAGCCCCGGCACCCGACGCCTCGGACACTTCATCGGCAGACCCGGAACTAATCTGTCGCAGTTTTCCATTGGTGGACCAAACGACTCTTTTAACCGTCGCAAGCAGCAAACTTACAGCTTCGCCGACAATGTTACGTGGATCAAAAACAATCACACATTCCGCATCGGTGGTGACTACAAACGTCACCAGTATGACTCGAGTTTGCCGGAAGAGCAGGCTACGGAATTCGAGAAGTTTGACAGCATCACGCAGCTCCTGACGGGCAACGCCACCGAGGCCGACACGCAGTTCGGAATTACCGAGAAGAGCTTCCGGTTCCAGGATTTCAGCGGCTATATAGCGGACGACTGGAAAGTCTCCCGCAAGCTGAGCCTGAACCTCGGCCTGCGCTACGAACTCTTCATGTGGCCGACTGAGAAACAGGGCCGCATCGGCAACTTCGACTTTTCCAGCTTCCAGCCGTGTTTCTCGCAGACGGGCGGAACCCTCGCGCTTTGTGACAGTCCGTCGCCGGGCTTCATAGTGCCAGACAACGTGCAGCTGACCCGACTCGGCAATGTGGACGGGGCGATTGCGGCGACGGCTCGTGCCGGCAACCAGCACACACTCAACGGGCAAGATACAAACAACTTCGCCCCGCGAATCGGATTTGCCTATTCCCCGCTCGACTCAAATCGCATGGTAGTTCGCGGTGGCTTCGGTTTCTTCTACGACCGGCCCAGCGCGGCTTTCATCAACACTGTTTTCAGTAACTATCCGTTTCTGAGAGAAATTGAAATTACCGTGCCGTCCGGCAACGTGCCAATCACAACTGCATTCTCAGCGCAGCCGACCACGCTGCCGCTGAGCAACTGGCTGCCCTTTCGCATCACCCGGGCTTCAGGTACCGGTGGCACTTACGTCATCCGCGACAACACGGGCGTCGCGTTCGACGCGCGAGGCAACATGAGCAGTGCCGCCAACCTCGGCAACATCGCCGAGACCTTTGAGTTTCGCGCCGTGGATCGCAATCTGAAAACTCCCTACGTCCAGCAGTGGAACCTCGGGGTTCAGTACGAGATCACCAAGAGCATGCTGTTTGAGGCCCGCTACGTCGGCACACGCGGCAGGAATCTGTTGCAGGCCGTGGCTTTCAACCAGGGATTTGATCTTAACGACACCAACACGCCGGACCACATCTATGAGCGTTTCAATCTGGCTTACCTCGCGACCGGCGCACCTAACGGCCCGCTTAACGCAGGGTCGAGCGCGCGTGACCGGGGGATCGGTCGGGCTTTCGGGTTCTCGAACCCTTATGTCGGCGGCCTCGCGGCGTCCTGCACGCCCGCCGGCGTTTTGACCTTTCCCTCTGGAACGCCGATCGACTTGAATTTGGCAAATCGAATTACCTGCACCGCCAACGCGACGCCCGGAGCAACTGCGGGCACTATTGGCGGCGGTCAGGTAATTAACTTCGAGGCTCGTGTGCCAATCCTCGGCTTCAACGTGCCCGAAGCATTGCAGCTGCTGTCAAACGGGGAATCGAGTTATCACGGCGCACAATTCAGTCTGAGCCAACGACTGACTCGTGGCCTCCACTTCAACGCGGCCTACACCTGGTCCAGGTCGATTGATACAAGTTCAAGTGATCCGGGAAGTACTGCTGGGTCCGGTAAGCCGGACGTGCCTAACACTGGCTTCGTGGTGCAAGGCGACCTGCGTAATCTCGATGCGAATCGCGCCGTCTCCGATTATGATCGTACGCATCGCTTTAGTCTTAACTTCGTTTATGACATCCCGACATTTGGCCCCGGCGGTAAGTTCTTTACCGGCTGGCAATTCTCAGGCTTTTTCCAGGCACAGACCGGGACGCCCTACAGCATCTTCTCTCCTGAGCCGGAAATTCAAACCGCCACGCAATACTCTGATTTGGTGCGCGGTTCCGGCGGCCTCTATCGGCTTGGCTTCGGGAGGCCGGCGCTTTGCGGTAACTTGGACCAGCAAGGTTCTGATATCACTGAAGGGGCGTTCAATCGCTCGGCTCTTTGCTCTCCTTTAGGGCAAAACGGAAGCCTTGGACGCAACGTTTTGCGAGCGCCATCACAGTCCAGGTTTGACCTTGGCATTGTAAAGAGCACGAAGCTCACGGAAAACGTAGCCGTCGAACTGGGTTGGGACGTCTTCAACGTCTTCAACCGGGCAAACTTCGCCTCGCCGGACTTTGAGTTGGGTAGTCCGGACTTCGGGCGCATAACGAGCACGGTTGGCGGACCGCGCGTGATGCAGTTCAGAGCCAAGCTGAAATTCTAACCACAATCGGGTTCGGGATCGTTCATCCGCGCGCGGATGGACGATGCCAAATCGGCGAAGCTCCAAACCCAAACCGAGTCAGGTAACAAAGAGAAATAGCTATGGTCCTTGACGAGACATCACTAGTCGATCGGAAAGACGAAAACCCGGCGACGGGAGATGTCTATGATGATGGTTTTCTCCGTGTCGAGCACAGGAACTACTATGTCGCGTGCGGCGGCCAGTCAATCAAGCTTCCCCGCACGGAGTTTCTGATTTTCGCCCGTTTAGCTCGTTCACCAGAGAGAATAGTGTCGGCGGAGGAACTCTGGGAAAACGCTTGGGGAAATGACAAGCCTCTTAACACGGAAAGTCTACACGTCTATATTTACCGGCTGAGAAGCAAGATTGTGCCCTACAACCTGCGGATAGAGACTATGGTCAATGTTGGCTACAGACTACTTCTGGCTAGTTCCCAACGAGCTTGAGGATTTATTATCCGCCCCGGGCGACCAGAGTTTATCTAGAATTTAGACCGAGTTCAGATGGATGTAACAGCCCGCAAGTAGGATTCAACGTAAAATCCAAGCGCCCTTTAGGAGAGAATATGTTCCCTGCCCGGAAAGTACGGCGATGGCCTGCCTTATTTACTGCCATTTCATCGGCAATACTTGGAGTTGCCTGCAACGGCGGTGGCACCCCGGCAAATACGGCGCCCACTGAATCAGCCGTTATCAAGGTCGACGGTTCAAGTACTGTCTTCCCGGTCACCGAGGCAGTCGCTGAGGAGTTCCAGAAAGAGAAGCAGGGAAAGGTACACGTGACGGTCGGTATTTCGGGGACCGGCGGCGGTTTCAAAAAATTCGTGCGTGGGGAGATTGACGTTACTGATGCCTCGCGTCCCATACTCACCGACGAGATGGCCCAGGCGAAGGCCAATGGCATCGAGTTCCTCGAGCTGCCGGTTGCTTTCGATGCACTTACGGTGGTCGTAAACCCTCAAAATAACTGGGTGACTTCCATGACAGTGGCTGAGCTCAAGAAGATCTGGGAACCTGACGCGCAGGGCAAGATCACTCACTGGAACCAGGTTCGTCCCGAGTGGCCTAATGAAAAGATCGCACTCTTCGGTGCGGGAGCTGATTCAGGCACATTTGATTATTTCACCGAAGCCATTGTCGGCAAGGCTAAAGCAAGCCGGGGCGACTACACTGCAAGTGAAGATGACAACGTGCTGGTCCAGGGAATTGAAGGTAACAAATACGCCCTCGGCTATATCCCTTACGCCTACTTTGCTCCTCACCGCAATAGGATGAAAGCAGTCGCCATTGAGTGGGAAAAAAACAAGATTAAGGAACCAGTGCTACCAAGCCCTGAGAACGTGTTAGCCGGAAACTACAACCCGCTTTCGCGTCCGTTGTTCATCTACGTCAGCCGCAAGTCGCTCGATAAACCTGCCGTGAAAGAATTCGTGGAGTTCTATCTCAAGAACGTCAAGACTCTTGCTACGGAGGTCAAGTATATGCCGCTGCCCGACACGGCCTACCAAATGGCTATGGACCGGGTCCGCACATTGCAAACCGGGACGGGCTTTGGCGGCGTCCCCGAGGTCGGACTTCCAGTGGAAGAGATCCTCAAACGACCACCAAAATCATAAACCATCGACAGGGTGAATGACGCTTCCGCCTTCCGTCACCCAGCGGCCAAAATAGCCATGGACGAGATACCTGTTCTGCAACATCCTGTCGCCGCTGCCGCCGACCTGGGAATGGGAACACCATCCGCGCGCAGGCCTTCATCCACAAAGCGGTTGTCTCATGTTAAGGAGCGTTTTATAGAAGCGCTACTGTTCCTGGCAGCCTTCTCGTCGGTTGCGATCACGGTTGGCATCGTAGGCACCTTGCTCTACGAGTCTTCGAGCTTTTTCACGCACGTTTCTCTTAAAGAGTTTCTAACCGGCACGCTCTGGACGCCGCTTTTTGCATCACCGCGCTTCGGTATCCTGCCGCTCGTCACCGGCACGTTGGTAACCACGGCAGTTGCTTTGGCCGTTGCGCTGCCAATCGGTACCGTGGTCGCTATCTATTTAAGCGAGTTCGCACCTTCGTATGTGCGCGAAATTATCAAACCGACGCTCGAGCTTCTGAGCGCGGTGCCCACTGTGGTTTATGGTTATTTCGCTTTACAGTTCATGTCTCCGCTCTTGCAGAAAGTCTTACCTGGCTTGCCTACCTTCAATATGCTGAGCGCCGGCGTGGTCATGGGAATCATGATCATCCCTTACGTGAGTTCGTTGAGCGAGGACGCGATGCGCGCTGTTCCTATGTCGCTTCGCGAGGGCGCCTACGCCATGGGCGCGAACCGAATCATTACCGCTTTTAGAGTTGTTTACCCCGCTGCGTTATCAGGAATCGTTGCCTCTTATATCCTCGCCATCTCACGGGCCATTGGCGAAACAATGATCGTGGCTATCGCGGCCGGAATGCAGCCCAACCTAACGCTCGATCCACGCGAGCCGGCAGCCACAATTACGGCTTTTATCGTGCAGGTTAGCCTCGGCGATTTGCCACACGGTAGCATCGGGTATCAATCAATCTTTGCGGCGGGTGTAACGCTTTTTATCATGACCCTCATATTCAATATCCTCGGGTACATTTTGCGCAAGCGCTTTAGAGAGGTGTATTGAGTGAGCGACTTCAAGCGCATTATTGCGAAGCGCAAGCGCCAGGACTTCGTTTTCAACATCGTGGGGATAGTGTGCACCCTGGTAGGCATAGCCACGCTGGGGGCGCTTCTCGGGGATCTCTTGATGGACGGACTCACCCGTCTTAACTGGACTTTTCTTTCTTCATTCCCTTCGCGCTTCGCCGAGCGTGCAGGCATTCTCTCTTCCTGGGTCGGAACCCTGCTTATAATGCTCGTGACCGCGTTTACAGCGGTCCCGTTGGGAGTGGGCGCCGGAATATATCTCGAAGAGTATGCGCGAAAGAACTGGCTGACGAACCTTATTGAAATAAACATCGCCAACCTGGCCGGCGTACCGTCGATAATCTATGGCTTGATGGCGCTGGGATTGCTCGTCTACCAATTCAAGTTGGGTCAGAGTGTGCTGACGGGCGGGCTGACGCTCGCTTTCCTGATTTTGCCCATCGTAATCGTCGCTACGCGGGAAGCGCTAAGAACGATTCCGCAGGGTATACGGGAGGCGGCCTACGCGCTGGGATCCACAAAGTGGCAGGTAGTCAGACATCATCTCCTTCCATATTCGTTGGGAGGAACGATGACGGGAATTATCATCGCTCTGTCCAGGGCCATTGGCGAGACCGCTCCGCTGATTACCATCGGGGCGCTTACATTTATTGCTTTCTTGCCGCCGCTACCCCTCAAAACGCAGCCCCCATTTCTATCTTTCGAATGGTTATGGTCGCCCTTCTCCGTGCTGCCGATTCAGATGTTTAATTGGGTCTCGCGTCCAGACCAGGATTTCGTTGTCAATGCTGCCGGGGCGGGATTGGTATTGATCGTGGTGACGTTGCTACTCAATGCGATTGCGATCCTGATCCGCTACCGGGTGCGCAAGCGCATTAAGTGGTGAGAAACCGAAGCCAGTCAGCAAGTTTGGAAATGGGGATTGGTCGCCTGACGCAAATGACGATAAGAGATCAATATGCTCGCCCGCAGGTCAGCCCGGAGGTCGCCGTGGCGGCCAACAGTCCTGTCGAGAGTTCGCCGAAGATCAAAGCCGAAGTGGAAGGTCTGAACTTTTTTTATGGAAAGCTGCAGGCTCTCAAGAATATCAACATGGTCTTCATTGCCAATCAGGTGACAGCCATCATTGGTCCCTCGGGTTGTGGAAAGTCAACCTTGCTGCGTTGTTTCAATCGAATCCATGACCTTTACCCGGAAACCCGCTATGAAGGAAAGATCATCTTGCAGCCAAGTGGTATCAATTTGATTGGCCCGGAAACGGATCCCCTGGAAATGCGTATGCGCATGAGCATGGTTTTTCAGAAACCCAACGCCTTCCCCAAGTCAGTTTTCGACAATGTAGCCTTCGGACTTCGACTGCGAGGTATTTCAGGCAAAGAACTCACGATCCAGGTTGAACAATCACTTCGTGCGGCGGCCCTCTGGGACGAGGTAAAGGATCGGCTGCGCGAGTCTGCTTACACTCTTTCAGGCGGGCAGCAGCAGCGCCTCTGCATTGCCCGTGCCCTGGCGACGGAACCGGAGATTTTATTGTTTGACGAGCCCACGTCGGCCCTGGATCCTATAGCCACTGCCAAGATAGAAAATCTGATCTTCGATTTGAAGCGGGAGGTGACGGTTGTCATTGTGACGCACAACATGCAACAAGCAGCGCGTGTTTCTGATTCCACGGCTTTTATGTATCTGGGCGAGCTTATAGAGTTAGCGCCCACGAAGGAAATGTTTGAGAATCCAGCTATCAAGCTGACCGAAGAATACATCACGGGGCATTTTGGCTAAACTGAATTCCATGTCCGCTCAGCTCTCAAAATCAGTCGATCCGAATGCGGCGACTAGGCGACCCGACCGCAGCGTTGAGGCATTCACCTCGCCAGTCAAGATAGGTGTGCACCATCTCAACTTTTATTACGGGCGCGTGCAGGCTCTCTTCGACGTCTCTTTGGATATTCCGGAGCGGATCGTCACGGCTTTCATTGGTCCATCAGGCTGCGGCAAATCGACATTTCTGCGCATACTGAATCGGATGAACGACATAATCCCGGGCACCCGAGTGGAAGGAGAGGTCTTGATTGATGGTCAGAACATCTACGCGACCGGAACCGATGTCGTAGAACTGCGGCGTACGGTGGGAATGGTTTTTCAGAAGTCGAACCCATTTCCCAAGTCAATATTCGACAACGTAGCTTATGGATTAAGGATCAACCGAATGACCTCGAGCAAGAGTGAGCTTGAGGGATGTGTGGAACAGGCGCTCAAAGGCGCCGCGCTTTGGGTTGAGGTTAAGGATCGCTTAAAGCAATCCGCGCTGAGCTTGTCAGGCGGCCAGCAGCAAAGATTATGTATAGCCCGGGCGCTCGCCATTCGTCCCGACGTTATCTTAATGGACGAACCCGCATCGGCTTTGGACCCCATGGCCACGTCGAAAATCGAGGAACTGATTGTTGAACTAAAGAAGCAGTACACGATAGTAATTGTTACCCACAACATGCAGCAGGCGGCGCGCGTTTCCGATCTAACGGCGTTCTTCCTGCTGGGTAAGCTCATCGAAGTGAACGCCACCGAGAAGATGTTTACCAACCCCGACGAAAAGTTGACTGAGGACTACATCACTGGAAGGTTTGGGTGAAAGGATTTTTGATTTTTAGATTGGTGATTTTGATTTTGACTTCCACTCGCTAGCGGAAGTCGGAAAGTTACTCTCACTTATCAACGATCCCAAAAATCTAAAATCTAAAATCTAAAATAACTCTATGGAATACCACAGACACCTTGACGATGAGCTGAATTCGCTACGGGATCGTGTGTTATTGCTGGGCGGCGAAGCCGAAGCAGCCCTTCAGAAGGCCATGCACTCGCTGATGGAACGGGACAGCGATCTCGCGCGCGGTGTGTTGAACCACGACGACGCCATCGATCGAATTGAGGTGGAGATCGATCGGCAATGCATAGATATCATCGCCCTCAGGCAGCCTGCCGCCCGGGACCTGCGCTTTGTCATTTCGGTAGCCAAAATGGCCCCCGTTCTGGAACGGATCGCTGATCACGCATGTAACATCGCGCGCGCGGCCATCGATCTAAATAATGAGCCGGAGCTTAAACAGAATATCGAACTTCGCCTGATGGCCGAACAAGCTTCTGCCATGTTGCGCGCCGCGCTAGACGCTTTCACCTCCAACGACGCGCTGGAGGCTCGAGAGGTCATCAAGCGCGATATCGATATTAACGAACTTTACAATCGAGTATTTCATAACTTGATCGAGAGGATGGTGTCAGAGCCTTCGACGGCCAGTCGCGACGCGCGGCTGATCTTCGTGGCCAAGCACCTCGAGCGCATCGGCGATTACGTTACCGATATTTGCGAGTTGACCGTCTACATGGCGGAAGCAGCTTTTATCAAGCACAGCAATTGAGACTTATGGCACGTCCTGTTTTGATCATCGAAGACGATCCTGATATTTCGGAGAGTCTGAAGTATAACCTCGAGCGAGAAGGCCTGCTAACCGTCGTTGCGGCTACGGGTGAGCAAGGCTTGATCGAGGCGTTGAACGAACGAAATCCACCAATGCTGATTGTGCTTGACCTGATGTTGCCAGGTATGACTGGCACAGAACTCTGCCGCCGGTTTCGCCGGGAACCCTTAACCCGACGCACGCCGATTATCATCCTGACTGCGAAGGGATCAGAGTCTGATCGGGTTGCCGGTTTGGACCTGGGCGCTGACGACTACATAACCAAGCCTTTCTCCGTCAGAGAACTCCTGGCGCGCGTGCGCGCCATCTTGCGCCGTATTGATGAAGGCGCCACCAAGACTTACGAAGACGATCACCTGATGATCGACTTCGCCGATATTAGAGTTGTCTGCGACGGTCGCAAAATTAAGCTTACCAATAAGGAATTTAGCCTGCTCTCGGTGCTCGCCAAAAGCGCCGACCGAGTAGTAACGCGGCAGCAGCTTCTCGATAACGTTTGGGGCTACAGTTATTATGGCGACGCCCGCACGCTGGATGTGCACATCAGGCGTTTGCGCCAGAAGTTAGAAACTTGTGGCAATTGCATAGAGACTGTTGTCGGAGTCGGTTACCGCTTTACCGGCTGCTCCGAGAAGCCAGAAGGCAGTTGACCATACACCAGTCTTGATCCAGCCGCAGATTAACGCGGGTTAATGCGGGTCAGCGAGGATAATATAAAGGTTAACCCGAATGATTGGGCAGAACCCTTTTTTTAGTTTTGTTTCTACCAAATGTATCCGCGTAATCCGCAGCTTAACAACGGTCAAAGGTACTGAATTGTGTCCAGGCACCTCAGCTTTTCGCTTGCCCTATGTGCCGCACTTGTCGGAATTCTCATCCTCATTTTTTCGTTTAGCTTCACTGCATTGGTGTCAGCCACGCTTGGTTTTCTGGCGGGATACTTCCTGCTGAAAAGCCGCCACGCCAACCAACCGCGCACGTCCTCGCTCCCCGCTCAAAATGTATCCGGATCTTCTGAGTCCCGGTCAACCGAGATCTTCGCTCTGGGAAAGCTCTTCGAGGCGACTTTGGATGAAATGCGAGAGGGGTTGCTGGTCGTCGACAACGATATGCGAGTAGTCGCTTCGAATCCTGCCGCACACCGGCTCTTCAATTTGGCTACTGGTAGACTCGAATCTCAGCGTTTGACGGAATTGACGCGGAACCCGGCAATCTACAGTGCGTTTCACGATGCGCTCAAAGGAAATGAGCGGTCGGGCGTGGAGATAGAAACACACGACCCCGGCCGCCGCGTTTTTGATCTAAGAGTGGTGCCCTTAGGCAGCAGCGATGGTTCAAGCACCGCGGGGGCGATTGGCGTCTTCTTCGACATAACCCAACTCGAAAAACTCGAGCGGGTGAGGCAGGAGTTTCTTTCGAATGTCTCCCACGAACTCAAGACCCCTCTAACAGCGATCGTGGCTTTTGTAGAAACGCTCGAAGCAGGGGCACTCGATGACCGTGAAAACAGTAAACGATTCCTTGAGATAATTCGCAAGAATGCCGCTCGGATGCAAAATCTAATCGACGATATACTCGAATTGAGTGCAATTGAAGCCGGTAATGTGGGGGTCAAGTCGGAAGAAATAGAGCTCAGTCCGCTAGTTAATGACGTGATCATGTCTCTTAGGGCGAAGGCGTCTTCGCGCGGCATTACCATCAGCAACGAGGTGCGGCCCGACACACTTGTCTTCGTTGACCCCCGGCGCCTTGAACAGATGCTTAACAACCTCGTGGATAACGCGATCAAGTTCAACCGCGATGGAGGAATGGTCACAATCGGGTGTGAAGCGGGCACGCGCACTCGCATTCTCGTCAAAGACACCGGTGAGGGGATTCCGGCGCAGCATCTCGAACGTCTGTTCGAACGTTTCTACCGGGTTGATCGAGCCCGCTCGAGAGAGATGGGTGGAACTGGTCTAGGGTTGGCTATAGTTAAACACTTAGCCCGGGCTCATGGCGGGGAGGTTAGAGTTAGTTCGGAGTTAGGGCAGGGAACCACTTTTGAGATTGATCTGCCGCAAGCGAATGGGCTTTCCGCAGGGCCTGAACCGACAGCAAGCGCGAAACCACTTTAACTCCCGGCTATTGAAAGACCAAACTTCAAGCTTTTCTTTCGCTCTGACACCCTGCGCACCGCGCTGCTCTTCCATAGCAACGATTCAGCCAGAATCCGCAGATTGATGGGTATGTCGGGCGGTTTGCATTCTCCCCTGAGCGGGCTTTCATAGTGAGCGAGCAACGGCATCTCGGCACAACAAAAGTCACAGGCCGCCAGATGGTGTCTAATGAGAGTCATGATTTCAGGCGAGAGGGCCTGGAAAAGGCATGAGAGTAGTAGGTTAGACGAAGGGCAAGCGATTGTCTTTGTAAACGAGTTTACGCTTGAGGATTTCATTTGAACCCCTGATGCCGCACGAATTCGGACTTCGATACTCCATCTGCTAAACAACGAAAAGCCAGGGGCATTTGGCCGTTCGCCTAACGGTGAAGGAGAACACTTATTCAACAGCAGGAAAGATCTAATTCATATCCAATTCCAGAGATTTTCGCCTCCCGCCCGAACTATTTCCCCAATGTTATCAATGCTTTCTCACACGTGTAAAAACATGTTGCCCATTATTTAAAATCTTGCTAAGATATGCCCCGTTAAGTCAGAGGGCGCCGACTCTTTGACCTTCTTCTTTCCAGGAAGAACTTCCCTTTGTTCGGCCCCTATCAAGAGACAGCATTCCCGACTGACACCCTAAACGGGTAAATATCTCCCCTCTAGGTAGCAATTTGAGGTTGAACCGTAGGCAGCCGTGATCTGTCTCGGTCCTCCCGGGACATTCACTTCACCCAATCTGCACTGCGACGTTCTACACCTCTTTTGAGGGATTACCCGGGCGGTAAGGGTTTTCAGCTCAGAAAACGCCCCCACAAACAGCTAGCCTTGCCTCTATTTGAAGTAAGAAGCCGATAAACCCCTCTGCGCCACAACGGATAATCCAGTGAAATCCTTAAGTCACGAAATCGAAAAAGAACTCGAACCCCGCGCCGATGAAATTCAGCCGTCGCCGGCACGGGCGCGACGTACTGCTGAACGACAGGCGAAGAGCGGCAAGTGGGTTGAAAGTCTTCGTTCCTCAGACGTAGGCCGTCTTTGGACCGAGCTCCACCGAATTGTCTCCCACCACCCCCTGGTCAGAGCTTCGCGTAGTGCAGGACTCCTGGTGGAGGAAGGCGCCACAACCGCCTACACAGATTTAACCCAGGAACTATTTGTTCAGCTCTTAAGTAAGAACAGATTTGAACACTATCTCGAAACGGAGATGACCGACTTCGAGATTGAGTGTGAAATCAGCCAAATTGAACTCACGAATCTGTTGACGGCAGAACTCCGGAAGCGTCATCCCGAAAGCTACCGTTTAGCAAGGCGGATTTCCACTCTTATTCAATCCAGTTCAAATTTCCGCCGCTTTGATTCAAGCGGCACCAATGACGAACCGCATCGGCGTTTGGCTGACCGGGTTTACGGGTTGAACGAATGGCCCGACGGAAAACGACGTCGGGATTCGCATGATCTGGAGCAGCGAGCTCACAAGGTTTCGGTGCGAGCCCGTGACACCCGCATGGTTGGCTGCACCGGGGATTCTCAGGTTGTTATCAGCAACCCGGATCTCGAGGACCTCATCGTTTCGGTGTTGGACTCCATGGACTCACCCGCCGACGTGCGCACCCTGCGCAGCCTGGTGATGTCTCGACTACCGGTGATGGATATTTATCTGGTCCCGTTAGATGGGGACGACAGCGACAACGAGAATCATTTCGAACCTGTTGATAAGCGAGAAAATGCTGAACAGGGACTATTAAGGCGCGAGTCGGAGAACGCAGCTGCAGGCTTTGTGGACCAATTCCTGAAGAACTTGCACGAAACGGTGCGCGGGAAGATCAAGCAGTACAACCGCATCCTTGGTGTATTGTGGCACTGTTACCTGAGCGCCGAGCAGTCTACCCAACTCGAGGTGGCCGCCGTA
>JBGTLM010000115.1:0-2421 GCA_041744135.1 Pyrinomonadaceae bacterium | reverse complement strand
AGCGATTCGCCGTTTGTGATTGACACCATTGCGGACATCAAAGACCTCACCCCGAATCGCCCGCTCATCGGGCAGGAGATGTCCACCGGCTATCCAAACCTCGACACGGGGCTGCCGGTTTTGCGTTACACGCGAGATTTGTTGACCCCGCAAGCATGGGTGGGGCAAGACGCTTATCCCGGCAGCGATCCGGCGGTCTTTCTCGAACATAATCGTGCCGTGACCAAGCGTTGGGCGGAGCAGGTGCGCTTTCAACGCGGGGATCGCACCGCAGGTTTTATGTTGTTCTCGGCCGAGTGTTGGTTTGCGCACAGCTATGATGCGCGCCTCGCCTCGCCCTATCCGGTTTATCAAGCGATGCGCGATGCGTGGTCGCCGGTCGGCTTGGCGTGGGAGACAGCGCGCCGCCGTTTCTACGCCGGCGAAGAGATCAATACCGCTGTCTTCATCACAAACGATGACGAGCGATTCCGCGATCTTAGCGGGTTGACGCTGCGGGCCTCGTTTGTTGACGAACGAACGAAAAAAGAGGTGGCCGCAACCGAGGTTGGAACGATCGAAGAACTTCCTTACTACGCGACGATTCGTCAGCCGTTGCGCATTCGCGTACCGGAGACGAAAGCGGCGCGTCTGTCCATGAGTCTTGTCCTTCGACTCACGGACGGCAAAGGAGAAGTTAGCCGGACACTCGATAGAGTCGAAGTTTTTGCTAGCCCCACTCAACCCACCATACCGATGGTTAACAGTCGAGCAGCAACTCTTTCGCTCGGCCAGGCGCTGCGGCAGTTCATCAACGGAGCGCGAATTTTTCAACAGGTCATAGATGGCATGCCGTCAAACCTGGAAGCCTCTCGCTCTGTCCTACTGGTCGGAGCCGCAGGAGTGCCGAAGGATTTGGGCCCGGGCGGGCGCGGGCGTCAACTAGTCGAACAGGGTGCGACGGCAATTCTGTTTTCGCCGGGCAAGAGCGCCGTGGACTTGTTCCCGAACGACGTGGTTAGCGTGAAGAATGTGTCGGGGGAGTATGCCGATTACGCGCCTTCCGCCGGCACAAAGTTGATGGAAGGGTTGCGTGCGATGGATATCAAATGGTGGGGAAGAAAGGATGATTGGCGCGTCTTCGTCGCCAGCAGCGCGCATCGCTTGAAGCCCGGTGGCGCGGCGCGCGAACTCATCAGGTTCATTCCCTCACACAGTTACATCCCCGAGGAGCGAGTGCCGGAGCAGTACCTGGCGGTGCTGTTCGAGATTCCCATCGGCCTTGGCCGGGTGTGGGTGTGCGACCTCGATCTGGAAGAATCCGTTGCGGTTGATCCGGCAGCGCGTTTGCTGGCAATCAATCTAATGCGAGCCGCCGCAGATTCTTCGTCAACAAAGAATCTGCCTCCGGTGCCGTCGCATCAAGAGAGTCTGGCAGGCAGGCGCAAATCAACTGTGAAGTAAAAGATAAATGCTGCGTTCAATTCTAACTTCTTTAGTTCTCATTCTTAGTTGGCAAACAGTCAGCGCGCAGGAATTCATTCCGCTTTGGGACAAAGACAAGATACCCAACTCCAGGGGCATTAAGCTCGAAGATAAAATTGAGAACGAGCGAATTCAACAGGTCGGCGCTCCGGGAATGTACGCCTTTTTCCCTTCCTCGCAGGAAAACAAAGGCGCGGCGGTCGTGATCTGTCCTGGCGGCGGATATGCGCATCTCGCTTACATCATCAGCGGAACACAGTTAGCTAAATGGTTTAACTCGATGGGCGTGAGCGCGTTCGTGCTGAAGTATCGCTTGCCAAATTCGCCTGACCTTAAAGAAAGACCAATCGCACCCTTGCAGGATGCTCAACGGGCGGTGCGAATCATTCGGTCGAATGCCGAAAAATGGAGCGTCAAGCCGGATAAAATTGGAGTCATGGGAACTTCGGCGGGCGCTCATCTGGCTGCAGATCTCGGATCTTCAACGGAAGACGCGGCAAAAATCAATGACGAACTCGACAAATTTTCGTTCACGCCGAATTTTATGATTCTTGTTTCGCCCGTTATCACGATGGGCTCACACGCGCACGCGGGGAGCAAAAGAAATCTCCTTGGCGCAAATCCGTCGAAGCAATTGATTGAAGAATATTCGTTGGAGAGACAGGTTACGCCAGCTACTCCGCCGGCGTTTGTGGTTCACGCATTTGACGATAAAGCTGTAAACGTTCGCAACAGCCTGATGTTTTACGAAGCATTATTGGACAGAAAAATCTCGGCTAGCCTGCATATTTTTCCAAATGGCGGACACGCCATCGCGCTGCGCAATAATCCCGGCTCAACTGAAACCTGGACGAAGCTATGCGAAATGTGGCTGGTTGAAATGGGCTTTATTCCGCTGGTCAGTAAGTAGCCGGGTTGATGATTAAATCCGCGGTCTCATGGAACTATGACGAGGAG
>JBGTLM010000114.1:0-7057 GCA_041744135.1 Pyrinomonadaceae bacterium | reverse complement strand
AATGTTTCGCTCCTACGGAGCGAGGAAGTTCGTCCGGGTCGTCGTGGTCTATAAACATTTGGTCCCGCTGGGACCGAAGACTAACCGCGCCCAAATATACCGACGGGTTTGTTACGCGAACTTTAGAGTCAGGACACTAGCGGAGGCAAACTGCACCCGCGCGCACATTGCTTACCCCTGATCATGCTGATCACCCTCGAAGAGCTGCGGCAGTTTACCGTCGCGCGCAACTTCTTTAAGCCCACTACGCTAAAACGCGCCATCCACAGGATGAGTTTTGTCCAGGCCGATCCGATCCGCGCGCCGGCGCGCGCTCAGGATCTAATCCTTCGTCATCGCGTCAAGAATTATCATGCCGGTGACCTTGAACGCCGCTACGAAACCCTCGGCGTCGAGGAGGACTTCTTCATCATCTACGGCTTCGTGACGAGCTCTTTGCAAGCACTCATGCATCCGCGCTCGGACGCCCGCGTTCCTGCCGATGACGTGGGGTCGCCCTGGCCCGCCGCACAAAGGAAACGGGCACAACTCCTGCTCGAATTCGTGCGCGAACGAGGTGCAGTGCACCCGCGCGAAGTGGATGAACATTTCTCCCACGGCACCATAAAGAATTATTGGGGGGGCTCGTCTAACGCCACGACCCACCTCCTGGACGCCATGCACTACCGAGGCCTGTTGCGTGTGGCGCGGCGTGAGAACGGCATCCGCATCTACACCGCGCACCAGCACCACGCAGGGCCAACCGATGCAGCCGAGCGACATGCCAGGATCGATGCCCTGGTCGATGTGGTTGTCCGCATTTACGCGCCGTTGCCCGGTCCGAGCCTGTCGTTCTTTGTGAGCCGGCTGCGCTTTGCGGTACCGCAGTGGCAGACGGAGTTGAAGAGTGCATTGCAGCGAGCTAAAGAGCGGCTCTCGCATGCGCGAGTCGACCCGACGCTACCGCGTTACGGCACTGACCTCATGCCACTAAGTCGCGATGGCGTCGATTGGTATTGGCCCGCAGATGAGAAGGCGATGGGCCATGCGCCGCCTGACACGGTGCGATTGTTGGCTCCCTTCGACCCGGTGGTGCGTGACCGCGCTCGTTTCGAGTTGTTGTGGGGCTGGGCGTACCGGTTCGAAGCCTATACACCAGCGCCCCAACGCAAACTCGGCTATTACGCTATGCCGCTGCTTTGGCGCGACCGCGTTATTGGCTGGGGCAACCTGTCACTGAAGAACGGCGAGCTCAAGTCTGACTTCGGCTACGTCGATTCGCCCTCGCGCGGTCGGGCCTTCAAGCGCGAACTCGAAGCGGAGCTCGATCGCATGCGGGCCTTTCTGGGCCTCGAATCCTAAGAGTCACGAGGTGAGAAAGTAGGTGCGACACGAGATGAGAAACTGTGAAAACGGGCGAAGGCCACCTACTAGCGAACGAATTGCATCCCGTATGCGATTATGCGAGTGGGGTTACGGTGACACTAACCCGGACCACTACTTCCTGGCACTTAATTATCGACTGTACGAGTTGCAGGGTGCGGTGGCGTTGGGCCAGCTTCCGAAGCTCCGCTCGGTGGTCGAGCGCCGCGTTACGATGGCTCGTAAGCTTACGGTAAGACTGCGCGGTGTTCGCGGTGTTGAAACTCCGCACGTAACTCCCTTGAGTTGGATACTGGAACTTTGATTGGGATTCCAGTGACGACGATGCCGATCCTCAAGGTTCCGATTCACCTAAGCTACATTCTATATTTAAGCGCAATTTCGCCGTCGATCGCTCTAAGCTACTTCCGAAACGCGATTCGCTTTTGCCGGTTAACGGGCACGCCAGTATCGTTATAACTACACCCCTTGGACTTTCTCGGTGCTGATGATCTGCAAGATGTCTCCTTTTTCCCTGGCATGGGCCTGCCCAGGGAAAGCAAGCTCCACACAGTTAGCGAACTGCTGAGGATGGTGTCGGAGAAATGTTCCGTCGTCACCCTTCGGCACATGCAGCGTGTCTCTCGCAGGACAAACTGAGGCATGTCCTCGCCGATTCTATGGGACGGATCTGAGGTCCTTGAGCTTAACGCTCAGGTATGGTCGAAAGAGATGCACGCCAACCGCAGTTAAAACTCTTTGACGATTTAGAGTTGAGTGGTACCCTGAGTTACTTCATGGTAAGGGAAGGGAATAGTTCGGGATCGTGATCGGAGATTTGAATCCTTTCGCCCCGACCAATTAGTCTAACTTCACTTTCCTCCACACAGCTTTAGCTTGCGGCGGCGTTCCCGTTGGGCAGCGCAAATTCAATGAGCTAAGTATATCTTGGAAAACAGGAGTTCGGCATTGATGCCTCGTCGTCATAGCAAAGAACAAGTACTAAACCTTAAAACAGATCTGATCTGCCCAAAGGAGGCTCAGATGAAACGAAAGATTGGGGGCCTGGCTCTGATTGTCGTATGGCTCACCATGTTTGCGCCGAGCAGTGCCGCGCAAAACAGCACCGCTCAAGTTGTCAAACAACAGTCGAGCTACACCTTGTCTTTGGAGCTGGAGTTCTCCAAGAGGAATCGCAATAACCTTCAGCGGGCCATGTCTCTCCTGCTCGCCCTGGGGCCTAATGGTCACGCCACCGGGTTTCTTGTCGGTGACGCACTTGTGATGACCGCGTATCACGTTGTTTCCGGAGAGTTAAGCGATTCAAAAAAGATTGCCCTGGGCTTCAGCCCAAAGGATCAACTGCAGGTAAAAGTATTTGTAAATGGCTGCCAGGCGACTGTGATTAGGGTGGATAAAGAAGCCGATTTGGCGCTTCTGGAAATATGCGGTTCCCGCAAACAGGTCAAAACGCCGGCTTTCCAGGCAAGTCCCAGCAAAGATGAGCGTTTACTCTTAATTGCCAGACCACACGGGGACAAGACCGTTAGCCAGGGAATACTTTACGGCTCTTATAACTTCCGCGGACAAGAATTTCTATCTGCGCGAATTGAGGGCCGGGACGGCTATTCCGGTAGTCCAATTTATAACCAAAAAGCGGAAGTTGTGGGAATTTTTAGTGGCTATGACTGGTCACAAAAACTTGCCCTCATCAGTCCCGGGATAAAGGCTCAAAAACTTCTTGAGGACCACATCTCGAACCCCAAACCTTGAAACGCAGGGTCATGTTTTCCGCGCCATGGCCCGACGTCCGGACCTGTCTTGGCGGGCGACAGCACTAAAATTACCTTTTCCACCAATCGGCGAGCCCTCTGGCCGGCCCGGCAGATCTTTTTTCAGCTTTATTCTGGTTCTTGCCGTCTAAGTTATTGACTCGGGGCTTGCCCAACATGGTATATTGACGTTTAACCTGGGTCTAACCGGGTGCCCCACCATCGCGAACCCTCACAGTTTGCGGTTACGCAAATGATCTTGTGACGGAGAGCCATCCTTATGACAAACAGTCTCCTGCGTTGGACGCCTAAGAGTGGTCTTAGATTCGTCTATTTTGTTGTCCAGATTGTCCTTCTCACTGGTATCGGCGGTGGTGCAGCCACGCTCCAGGCTGCGACAAATAGGCCGCCTACCTTGTTGAGCGAGTCCACTTCCACCCGCGCAATAGCGTTCGAGTCAGTAACGATGAAAGCTGAGCCGTTCCCGCTGACGGCCTCGGTGCCATTTAGTTCTGACACGCGCACGCGGATCGCCATTTTCGCGATGAATCTGGAACTACTGGCCGCTTATGGATCGAGTACCTCAGTTGAGGGAACTAGTGCTTTTACAGCCGACGCGCAGGATGGCGCGGGCAAGCATTATCCGCTTCGGGTTGAGCACGTAGGTCGGGTGCCGGGCTTTCCGGGAATCACAATGATAATCGTGCGGCTAGCCGATGACATGGGAGATGTTGGTGACGTCCTCCTGGCGCTAAACCTGCACGGCGTGTCCAGCAATCGAGTTCGAGTGGCAATTGGTCATATGGGAGGCGGGCCACCTGACGACACCGGAGCAGTAGCAACCCCTGCCCCGGCCACTCCACCGCCCGTGGATCAGCCTTTAGTCGTAGACCCCTACACTGGCCCGTCGAGTGATGCCGACACCGTGCGTTTTCTCGAACAAGCATCCTGGGGTCCGACAACGGCCGAAGTTGCTCGGGTTAAGGCGATGGGCTTCCGGGCTTACCTTGACGAGCAATTCAACCTTCCCCCGACTAACGTTGCGAAGGGGTCGAACTTTCCTGACCTTACATTCCCGCTTGATGACCTGAACACGAACTGTCCGAGCGGAAGCCCGCCGGAATGCGTGCGTGACAACTACCAGACGTACCCGCTGCAGAAGACCTACTACACCAACTCGTTGTACGGTGCAGATCAGTTGCGGCAGCGTGTGGCCTTTGCCTTACATCAAATTTTTGTCGTGTCCGGGCGCGATATCACAGTGCCAAGTCGGTTGACGGTTTACCTTCAGGCCCTCGACCGGGGAACCTTCGGAAACTATCGCACGCTCTTAAACGAGATAACCTTGAATGTGGCAATGGGCGAGTACCTGGACATGCGCTTGAGCACACGCAGTAATCCAAACGAAAATTTCGCTCGCGAGATCCTTCAGCTTTTCTCAATAGGAACGAGCGAGCTGAATCTCGATGGTACTCCGAAGCTAGACGCTCAAGGCGCTCCCATCCCCTCTTACTCGCAGACAACTGTTAACGAGTTCACCCGCGTTTTCACCGGTTGGAACTGGGCCGCCCCGATTGCGCCCGGCATCACTAACTTCCGTGATCCGATGGTGCCGCGTGGAGGTACCAACCATGATTTTGCCACGTCAAAGACGCTGCTGAACGGCACGGTAGTCCCGGCCTGCGCGCAGGGCCAGACCAACGCCGCCTGCGCTCAAGCAGACATGACTGCCGCCCTCGATAACATTTTCCAACACCCAAACGTCGGGCCCTTCATCGGCATGCAAATGATTCAGCATCTGGTTACGAGCAATCCAAGTCCACCTTACGTGGAACGGGTCGCGCGGGTGTTCAACAACGACTGCGATGCTCTTTACCCGCAGAACTGCTCGAACGTGCGCGGCAACATGCGAGCAGTCGTGCAAGCTGTACTTCTCGATCCGGAAGCCCGCGGCGATGTGAAGACAGATTTCAACTTCGGAAAGTTGCGGGAGCCAGCGCAGTACCTAAACAACATCATGCGCGCCAACAACGTGAAGTCCTTCGACAAGACGTCGACCAGCGACGGGGTGCTGGGCAGCAGGTCAACACTCGACTTTGCAGGCACGTTGGATCAAGCCATTTTCCTGCCGCCGACGGTCTTTAGTTACTATCAGCCCGGTTACGAAATTCCCGGTCTGAAGAAGCTGGGCCCGGCGTTTGGAATTCTCTCCACCTCGACCACGCTGCGACGGGCTAACAACGTCAACACTCTCGTATATACCGGCGTGGCCCCGACGACCACCAGTACTGACCGGCCCCGAGGAACCTCACTCGACTTAACGAACCTGGAAGCAATCGCTAATTCCAATCCCGAAGCGATTGCCGATCAGCTCAACGCGCTGATGCTGCATGGCACCATGTCCACGCCGGTGCGCAACTCGCTGGTTACGGCCATGAACGCCATCAACGACGCCGACCTGGCACTTCGGGCGCGTAAGCGGGCCCGAACAGCGCTCTACCTGGTAGCAACCTCGTCGCAGTACGACATACAGAGATAACCACAATGGCAACAACACGCAGAGACTTCCTTCGGACGAGCGCGTGCGCGCTTGGCAGCATGGCGATGGCTTCCAGCATCGAGAGCTTTGGCATAGTCCACGCTCTGACGCCTCAGGCCGCCACTGACTACAAAGCGCTCGTTTGCATTTTTCTTAACGGCGGAAACGACGGCAACAATTTGCTGGTCTCGCTGGACCAGCACGCTGCCTATGCCACGGCCCGTGGCGTTGACCTGACGATTCCGCAAGCAAATCTCCTTGCGGTTTCACCGACGGGCGGGGGCTCGTTTGGGTTTCACCCGAACATGCCGGAAGTGCGTGACCTCTTCAACCAGGGCCGGCTCGCCGTAGTTTGCAATAACGGTCCCCTGGTCGAGCCATTGACCCGCACAACCTATCAGAACGGTACCGGCAAGAAACCGCTGCAGCTATTCTCGCATTCAGATCAGGTAGGATTGTTTCAAACTGCGATCGCCAACGTCGTTAGCCAAACGGGTTGGGGCGGTCGAGTTTCAGATCTAACAAAATCGCTGAACGGACTCGCTACCTTCCCGGCGAATGTCTCTATCGCTGGAATCAATCTGCTCTTGACCGGAGTCGACACTCGTCAGCTCGCCGTTGCCGATTCAAACACCACTCTAGCCAACGTACTTCAGCTCAATAACGGAGCTGGTGCCTCCGCAAGTGATAACGCTTCTCGGACGGTATCTTTCGACGAGCTACGCACTCTTGACAACAACTTCAAACTCATAAAGGCTGCCAGCGACACTCGCAACAGCGCTATTCAGACCGACGTGGCCCTCAGCACCGTGAGCCCTGTCTTGACGACGCCTTTCCCAAACACGTCACTTGGTCGGCAGCTGTTACAGATAGCGCGTCTCATTAAGGCGTGCACCGACCCCTCAGCCAACATCAACATGAAGCGGCAGATTTTCTTCGCCCAGATAGGCGGGTTTGACACGCATTCCAACCAAATCGCAGGCCAGGGTGGGTTAGTGCTGCAAGTCAGTCAGGCCATGAAGGCTTTCTACGAAGCAACGGTTGAGTTGGGACGGCAGAATGAAGTGACCACATTTACCCTTTCAGATTTCAGTCGCACGCTTCAACCGGCGGGCACGGGCGGGCAGGCCGGGAGTGATCACGCCTGGGGCAACCACCATTTGGTTCTCGGAGGCGCGGTGGCCGGCAATACTCTGTATGGCACCTATCCGACGTTAGCCCTGGGCGGACCAAATGACACTGATGGTGGTACAAATCCGCGTGGTCGTTGGATACCGACGACATCGGTAGAACAATACGCGGCAACGCTTGCGACCTGGTATGGATTGTCTACCAGCGATCTATCGGCCGTGTTTCCGCTGATTGGACGCTTCTCGACTCCAAATTTGGGCTTCGTCTAACGGCC
>JBGTLM010000113.1:0-5607 GCA_041744135.1 Pyrinomonadaceae bacterium | reverse complement strand
TTGATCGGTCGCAGCCTCAAACTCAGTGACGAGGTTGTTTACATTATCCTCGCGCCGGGTGCCGTCGATGCGGCTCCGATCCAGAGCATTAGGCAACAAATTACTGAAACGATCGGATCGTGTTTCGACCCGCTTGAGCAGTTGTCGCATGTAGTTGTCGTTGTAACGGTATGCCCGTTGAGATTGGGCCAGCACGGCCGGCATTAAGCCGAAGCTGACCAGTGCCGTTACTATTTTCATAACGATTAGTTTTTCTTTTATTCTCATGTTGTGCTCCTTCTTCTTCTTAACTGTTTCGCCCTCCAGACTCGCTCATCGCGGCTGAAAGTTGCGCCCAATGCGCGAGTTTTTGTCCGAGGGGGTAGTAGTTCCTGATAGGGGGGTCGAAACGAGCAGTCGAACAGTGACAACACTTCAGACAGTAGTTACATCTTTTGAATCGTGACAGTTGTGATCGGATCTTCTCCTGCAGTACGGCTATAAGCTACCCAGTAACCGGCGTCAGGGTAACGTTTGAGTTGATACATAGAACCATCGGGCTTCGCCCGAAGGGATTCTCCCAACACCTTTTCAGGCATGGGCGCTTCACTCTTCGTCCCAATGTAGTCGATTGAGAGGGCTATGACTTTCGCCTGATCGTCGTAATGGACCTGTGCCGAGTGCACGTCCGAGAAGACGAAGAGGTCCTGACTCTTACCCTTGTCTTTGAGTTTTCCGAGTGTCTCTCGAACTTCATCTGCGCTCATGCCCAGGCGCACTCCCATAAAATCGTGCGACACAGGAATGGTTGCCGGCTTGTCCGTTGCTGCCAGTTCCTTTGCCCGTTCCTTTGTTTGACTCGTACCGTTGCCGCTGACCAATTCCGCGTTGTCACTTTGAGCTTCCGGGGTCTGTTGCGCCTTCGCCACGGAGCCCAGAAGCATCATCGACACGGCCAGCGCCACCGAGCACATGACATGAACCGTAGTTATTGATAGTCGTCTTAACATGATTTTTTCCTCACCTTCTTTCACCTTGATCGTATGACACAGGCTGGACTGGGATAAGAGAGCAATTACTTAAGGGGTGTAGGTGATTACACCTATGTGGCGTGGTATTCAAGGTCTTTCGCGGCGATCTGCCTCGAGGTTTGCGAATCGCGGCAATTAGCCGGGCAATTGCCAGTCAGCCTGGGTATGAATCTCAGGCCATAGAACTGTGTCAATCACATGTATCACCCCGTTAGACGCTTCGAGATCGGGCGAAAAGACCTGAGCCTCATTTACCCATAAGCCGGCTCGAGACTCAATTCTTAATTCTTCCCCTCTGGTGGTCTTAACGCTGTCCATGCGCTTCAAATCCCTGGCCAACAGTTTCTCTGGAACGATGTGATGGCTCAAAATCAACCGCAGTGTCTCTCGATTCTCAGGCTTTCGCAGGTCGTCCAACTTCGTTCTGGACACTCTTGAAAATGCCTCGTCGGTCGGAACAAAGACTGTATAAGGTCCCGTCACTCTTAAAGACTGCTCCAGTCCGGCTTCATTTAGCAGGTTAGTGAATACTTGGAAATTGCCGAGTTTGGCTGCGGCCTCGATGATATTGTATTTCTCTTTCATTGATTTCTTTTCGTAATACTAACCGATTGGTTCAGGGCCACTCCGGCTCGTAGTCGATCCTCAGCCTGAATACTGGCAACAGCAAGAAGCTTGCGGCGTTGCCACTCGCGCGTCGGTGCTGTTGAAAATTTGTGCCGCTCTTACTAACTTAAACGCCTTGCGGCAAGTATCATTAGGAGGATGGTAAACGGATTTGGGAAATGCGGAATCAGCAGTACCACTCAAGACGTGTGGGGGTTACTACTCACCTTGGCGAGCCAGACTTCAAAACAACTTTCACTTGTTGTGAGCGTTCTCTTTCTCTAAAACGTGGCGCGCGATTTCTACTCGGTTGTTAAATCCTTTCTTGTCAAGTATGTGACTGATGTGATTCTCAACTGTGCGCACACTGATCTCCAGTTCCGCGGCAATCTCTTTGTTACTCAACCCGCGCGAAACGGCCAAAGCGACTCGATCCTCAGCATCAGTCAGTTCGTCATCCTGAAAGGTGACTGGTACATCTTCAATTAACTGAGAACCTACGAGGCGGGCGATTTGGGAATGTGTTCGCTCCACTCTGTTGAGAATCCCGTTTACCACCGCGATCAACTCCTCAGGCTCGAACGGTTTCGTGAGGTAAGCATCAACGCCTGCGCGAAATCCCTCAATACGATCCGCCGTTTCGTCCTTCGCCGTGAGAAAGACGATAGGCACCAGGGCCGTTCTGGGTGAACCGCGGAGCTGTCGCGCAAGCTGGTATCCATCCATGCCCGGCATTCTGACATCACTGACGACGAGATCGGGCACTGTTTCCGCCAGTTGCAGGAGAGCTTCCCGGCCGCTGCGAGCGGTGCTCACTTCATAGTCTTCGGCCTTCAGGCATGCCGCCACTGCGCGGAGAAGATTCGGTTCATCATCAACTACCAACAATCGCTTCGACATTAGCACCTTCCTCAACTCTCGCCTCGGGCTCGCCATCATCAATCCATAAAGGCAGGACCACTGTAAAGGTCGTGCCGCGACCCACCTTGCTTTCGACGATAATCTCGCCGTCCAATTGCGCCACGATGCGATGTGCCAGGTAAAGACCCAAGCCAACCCCCGGCGCTGCTGTGCCGGGCGATGTTGACTGGTCCGCTTCGGCTGTGACCGCGCCAGCGCGATAAAACTTCTCGAAGACATGCGACACGTCCGCCGGCGGAATGCCTTGTCCGTTATCTTTGACGGCGATTGCCAGCGTCTGGCCCGCCCGTTGAGCTGAAACAGTAACCGCACCACCCGCAGGAGTATATTTGAGGGCGTTGTCGATCAAGCCGCGAACTACCCTGCGCAGGGCTTCGAAGTCTCCTTGAACGGGCGGCAAGCCGATGGGCACGTCCGCGGTAAGGTCCAACCCCAGCGACTCCGCCCGGTACTTTTCCATTTCCACACACGAAACGATCAACTGACTAGCTTCCAACCGCGTTTTTTGTAATCCGTAAGCACCTGCTTCAATGCGCGAAAGATCCAGCAGATTGCCGACGAACTCGATTTGTCTGTCACATTCAGTGGCGATGGTCTTCAGATAGTCGAGCCTCTCCTCTTCATTAAGCGAGGCCCGCTGGAGCAGGTGTGCAAGCAGTTTGATGGTTGTCAAAGGAGTCTTCAATTCGTGGGAAACGCTACCAACAAACTCTGACTTCAATCGGTCCAGCTCGGTCAGTCGTTCCTCGCGCTCCGCGATTTGAGAGGCCATCGTATTGAACGCCGTGCCAAGGTCGCCGATTTCTCCACCTTCACCTAATGGTGCTCGCGCTGACAGATCACCCGCACCGAGCCGTTGGGCGGTTGAGCGCAGCCGTCTTACCGGCACCACGATACTTCGCTCAATGGCGAGGGCCGCCCCAACAGCAAGCAATAAGGCTATCAGTCCAATTAAAGCGTAACGGTTTAAGCGGCGACGCGCCGGTTCGTAAAGAGTTGAGCTCGGAATTCCAATCATTGCTACCAGCCCGGTGTCTTTGACCCGGGTGACTCCATAGACGCGCTTTATCCCATCGATCGGGCTGGTGAGTTCCACCACATTCGTCCCCTCGGCAGTGAGGGTCGAGGAAATTGGCGCCCAATTTACGTCCGCTTCCGTCGCTGCTTCTGAGCCGCGGCGCCGGTATAGGATGCGACCTTCAGAATCCAGCACAGAGATGACTACTTGTCGTGAGAGTTCGATGCCGTCAAAAAGTTCATTGATTGCGGCCCCGTCGATTCGGGCGATAACCGCGCCGCTTTTCTCAATCGGAACGGCGATGATCACAATGGGCCGAGCCTCATCCAGGGTTCGATCTGTAACTACTGCCCATGAATTGCGCTCGCGCATCTCAGAGACGAGATAATCCGTGAGTGCGCTCGAGAGCAACTCCTTGCGAGCCGGCTGGGATATTAGTGAGGTGCCACCAGCATTAGTAACTCGCAGATCCATCCAAAAAGGTCGCGTGTGCAGGACCTTCTCAAGGTTGTCTCGAATGTCGGGTAAGCTTGTGTCCTGGTCGGCGGCAGACGCGGCAATCGCCGCAAGGGCTTTCTTTTGATCATCCAACCAACGCTCCAGGGCCACCGAGGCAAGGTCGACCTGCTGTTTCACCGAATCGTCTAGCTGAGACCGGCTGAGTCGCCACATGCTTCTTAGATCCAACGCGCCAACAAGGACAAGCGGCACCGCTATTCCAACAGCAAGAAGCAGTAATTTGCCACGAATCCCCAATCCTATCGCCCCCTCAAACCCTACCGTCAGTGATTCACTTGTTAAGAGACTTGTACAAAGAAGGAGTATAGCAATCATGATTCCCGTTCTTGTAAGGGGAAACACTCACGACAACGTGTGATTTCACTGATTCGCCGCGGCATCAACCAAGCCTACTATGGGTCAGATGTACCTTAACGTGTGGGGGCCGTTAGCGGGGCTAACGGTCCCTGGATGTTCCCTTTAGCGAATAGAATTAGTGAATAGGAATTAGAGGAGAAAAAGCCATGAAAGCCGCAGAACCACACGTCCCCCGAGAACCCAACATTTTGAGCGAAAAAATCTCAGGACTGGCCATCCCGTGGAGGCGGGTGGCCCTCTATGCAACGTTATCCTTGGGGTTCTTTCTACTTGGATTCGTTCCTATGTGGCTCAAGGCCGGCAGCGCCATTGAACAGCGTGACGCTGCGCAGCGTGAAGTGCGCCTAGGTCAACTACAAAACAGCCTGGCTGCTGCGATGGTCGATTCCCAGCGTGGCGATTACGAGCCGGCGCGACAGACGACGAGTGAGTTTTATACAAACTTGCGCACTCAGGTAGACGCTGGGGACGAGTCGGTATTCACGGCAACTCAGAGAGACAAGCTAAAGCCGCTGCTAACCGAGCGCGATGACATCATTACCTTGTTAGCTCGCAGTGATCCCGCTGCTGCCGATCGTCTGTTCGCCGTTTATTCAACTTACAAGAAACTAAATCATGGGGGATAGACACAAGAAGTATCTGCCGTTGGCCAGCACTAGACTCGTAACGATACATCAATTTTAAAGCCTCGCTCTCACCGGTATTGGAGCGATCCCAAGTTGTCGCCTAGAATTGCTTCCCAATGATTCACAACAAGTCGACGGTCGCGCGCGTTTGTCGCCTACGCGCGATTACAGCGCTTAGTGTGTTCTTCCTGTTCGGTGCGGCAATGAGCTTCACGGCGAGCGTATACTTGCTCACCTTAAATGGCATAGTTGACGAGTAGAAGAGTGCGAGCATTGTTCGGCAAAAACCTCAGCCAGGTGAAGCGGCGATGATTGGCAAAGACCTACTAAATTATCGGATTCTGGAAAAAATTGGCGCCGGTGGCCAGGGCACAATCTACAGAGCGCTCGATACAAACCTTAATCGGGTTGTTGCAATCAAAGTCCTCGCGCCGAACCTTACGAACAAACCTGCAAACCTCGAGCGATTCAGGCGCGAGGCGCAACTGGCTTCCTCACTGGAGCACCCTAACATCTGCACAATCTACGAACTGGACGAAGTAGATGGCGC
>JBGTLM010000112.1:0-4204 GCA_041744135.1 Pyrinomonadaceae bacterium | reverse complement strand
GCCAGAGCGATCGACTATGTGTTGTATGGGCAGGGTGATGAGCTGCCGGACTTTGTTGATTGAGTGATTGGCAACGAGACCCAGTCCTGTTTGGTGAAACTCCTGGATTTCGGAATAGCCAAAGTGTCGTAACCGCCACATTAAACTTACAAGGTCTGATAGTCTCGGATAAATTTCTTATCGAACAAACATATGCCTATGGTCAACAACATAGTGACCGCAATACCAGCGACGCCTGCGACAAATCCAAACAGCGGGTTCGCACCTGCAACAAACAACGCTGTCAGCACCCCAAGCGGATTGAACATTCCATGAAGTGCACTTGGCCCCAGAATGGTCCTTGACTTAAACCGGCAATATGCCATCGGGAAAGATAGAGTCGTGGTAAATAACGTCATCATAAATATTCCCGCTACAGGATGGCCCGGATAGTTGTGCCCCTGTGCAATGATGGGTGCGTGCCATAATCCCCACACCACGCCAATAAATAAGTTGCTTCTGAGAAAGCCAAACTTTTGCGTTTCTCTCAACAACAGTCCGCGCCAACCTAATTCTTCTCCAAAAGTGAATGGAAGATTAACGGTAAAGCCGGCGATGACACCTTGCACAAAGCTGAGCAGGAAGATGGCAACTGGCGGAATGGGAAGAGGTTGGGGCACGTTACCAAAAGCCCCGCGCGTAAAAATCATGACCTGCTGTATGAACACAGCTTCGCTGAAGTCAACCCTGCCAAAGAGAGTTATTCCGAATCCGTTTCCCAATATGCCAATTAGCACAAATGTTCCCAGGACGATGAACCATGCAAAGCCGACGGTGGTTATCAAGAGCCAGCGTAGCGATAAATTTTTGAGCGTAAACCCGTATGGCGTCAACGTACCGCGATACACCAGCTTCTGTAAGATCAGAGTGGCACACGCGGGTGCGGGCATGTAACAAACCGCGATAATGATTAAGCTCAGGATTGAGCCGTATGTTATGTGCAGCAGGTATGCGGCGAAGGCCACTGACCAACTGATAAGGAAAGTTAAGAGAATAAATTGTAGGACTTTTTTGCTCAGCATGTTCTAGGAAAGTGGCTCAAGAGGAAGCAGCCAACACTCATTGTGCATTACGCGCTTGTCATGATATTCCGATTTGCGGTGTTATGCCGCGGGGATGCTGACTTGACAGTAATACAAAACAGGTACAAAACAATCCGCCCCACCCAAGCATCCAGGAAGGATCGAGCATGATAGGCAGCGATTCGGTTGGCGAAGACGAGATTATCAAGGGCTATCTAGCTGCCGGGGAATTCAAGAAGGCTGTCGAAGTGGCGATCAATATCCAAGACGCTAAACCGAAAGTCCTGGCGGTTGCGATTATTGAATTCACTAGGCAAAAAGAAAAAGAATTCCGGAAGCCAAAAAGAGATTCTCTCGCCATTTTGCTGCTAACGCGGTTGAGCTTCTTGGGCGGCGTCGAGCTCAAATGTTTCGTCAGCTTCGTGAGCCAGTGCGGTACGGTAATGCCGTCTGGCAAGTCTTTGGTCTCGACTTGAATCACGCCGTCGCCAACTTGGCCAGTGGTGATTACCATTCTCGGATTTTAGCAACGCCGGAAGCACGCGCGAAAGGTATCTGACACGGGTATCTCATGTTGCTCACCCTTCAAACGGAACTTCCGCAGGTTGTAAGCTGAAAAGTGTACGGCAGGCAATTCAAATATAGAGTTGCTCACAGGCCGCCATTGCCGCATCAAGTTGACGTCGGCGTTGGGCAATTGACCACTCCCTTGTGGCTCTATCTAACGCGATTGTTGTCCAACCGTCGCCGTCTTCATTCGAAATGTGAATGAAGCAGCGTATGTTGGTTGTGTTCGACACGAAGACGATGAGCCGGATTTCTTTCTTCTTGAAGACCTCGAACGACTCGCCCTGCTGCCGGAGCCCCAACAAAAGAAGTCCAGCGCGCGCTACGCTTCGACGGTTTCGGTAACGTGTCGCTATGACCATCGGCCATAGGTTTTCCTCCAGATTTCCCAACAGATTATGTTGTCTAAACTCACTATTAGGTGACAACGTCTCACCTTGCAACATGACACTAACTCCGATAATCCGTGGCGACAAGGAAATTGGTTAGGAATCTTCCATCGTGTGTTCAGACGCGATTGAATGTCCTTCTACATAAAGTCAGTACCACCTCGCGGTAGCGGGTGGGTCTGGGGACCGACCCGCTCCCGCGAGGTGGTACTGACTTCATCACATCGTGGCTTGAGTGATTGGTATGTTGGACCCACCTGGCTACCGCGAGGTGGTGGTTTCCGCAGGTCATGATGTGTATATTTGCGAGCACTCGAACGACTTCCCTGGCCGACCAAGAAAATGCTTTCGCTACTGAACATATCAAACATCGCCCTGATTGATGAGCTGCGCGTTGAGTTTGGCAGGGGCCTCAATCTGCTTACCGGCGAGACCGGCTCTGGAAAGTCAATCATTGTGGATGCCTTGGGTATCCTGATCGGCGGAAGGTTCACTTCTGATCTCCTCAAGACGGGCGCAGAACGAGGCTTTATCGAAGGCCTGTTTTCTGTGACGCCCAGTCCACCCCTGGGAGCGGCCCTCGCTGCCGCCGGGATTGAAGGGGAGATTGGCCATGCGGCGGATGGAGCAGATGGGGCACATGGGCCACCTGGGCCACAGGAGGAAGCCACGCCGGAAATGGATCTCATCATCCGGCGCGAACTGGCTGCTCCTGGTCGCAACAAGATCTTCATCAACAATCAACTGGCCACGCAATCACTTCTTCGTGAGCTGCGCCCATTCCTTGTCGACATCCATGGCCAGGGTGATCAGCAGACGCTTTTCAGTCCCGAAACACATCTCGAGTTACTCGATGCTTTCACGACTAATGCGGCGAGGCTCGCTGAAGTGGGCGAGGCCTACCACTATTGGCTTGGCCGCAAACGAGAGCTCGACCAATTGCAACGAGACGAAGCGGAAAGGTTTCAGCTGGTAGATATTCTCAAGTTTCAGATCAACGAGCTCGATCGCGCGCAGCTAGCCATTGGCGAGGACGCAACTTTGGAGGAAGAGCGTCGACTACTGCTTAACTTCGAGAAACTGAGTGGGCTTTCTGATGAGAGCTACCGTCTGATTTACGAAGACAATGAGGCGGCGCTCACTCGCGTGCGACAGGCAATGAAGCGTGTCGCGGAACTTGCGGAATATGAATCTACCTTCGCTGATTATCGTGAGGGACTCGAAGCCGCCAGTGCGGTCCTGGAAGACCTCGCCTTTTCGTTGCGTGGCTTCTCAGACAAGCTCGAATTCTCACCTGCCCGCCTGGCGGAAATAGAGGATCGACTCGTCGAGATATCTCGGCTCAAGCGGAAGTACGGCGGCTCCATAGAGAGCTCACTCGAACACCTGGCACGCTCGGATGACCGGTTGCGCCAGGTTGAGCATTCTGCTGAACGCGAACTACAGTTGCGAGCCGAGCTGTCTTCGGCGCGGGTGAACTACCTGGCACGAGCCGGCAAACTCCACACCGAACGAATGCGCGCGGCGAAGAAATTCGAACAGGCAGTTGAATGTGGTCTGGTCGAAGTAGCGATGGAGAGTGCCAGGTTTCAGGTCCAAATCACCGCACCCTCGGTGGCGGAGTTGTCAGACGAAACGGCGTCCTCTTTTTTCGCTATTCGCGGCATCGATCAAGTGGAGTTTTATTTTTCGGCCAACGTGGGAGAAGGTGTCAAGCCACTGGCAAGAGTAGCCTCCGGTGGCGAGGCTTCTCGCCTCATGCTCGTGCTGAAAACAGTAGCAAACGCCTCGGAGTTTCCACGCACAATCGTCTTTGACGAGATAGATACAGGTATTGGCGGTCGTGTCAGCGAAGCAGTCGGTGTAAAGCTCAAGAAGTTGGCCCAATCTAATCAGGTGTTATGCGTCACACATCAGCCGCAAATCGCGCGTTTTGCGGACAATCATCTGCTGGTCCATAAGCAGGTTGTCCGCGGGCAGACGAGGATCGAAGTTGCTCACTTGGATCGTCAGGCACAAATTGAGGAACTCGCACGGATGCTGACCGGCGCTGAGATCACAGCGAGCGCCCGGCGCCACGCTAAAGAATTGCTGAAGGGTTGAGCCGCCGGCAAATTCTCACGCGGTTTCCGTCCCGTCACCCTGTCGAGATTTCTCGTCATCCTGACGATTAAAGTTGGGCACCTG
>JBGTLM010000111.1:0-8561 GCA_041744135.1 Pyrinomonadaceae bacterium | reverse complement strand
AACGGTGAACACCTCATTGACCAATCTACGCGACCAACCATTTTGACTTTTCGTCCGACCGAGCAGGGTGGCCATCGGAAGCTTGATGCAAAATCCAGGTTATCTTTTTGGTTGTTCGATCGCCCTACTTCAGCCGAGTTTCTCGATATCGAACTTGACATCGCTATTAACGCATCGGTTTTTGATTATGGGCAGAAAGTTGATTGGACCCGGGTTATCTGTTCTCACCACGACTTTGTAGGAGTGCCTGGCGATCTCGATCGAATCTTTGATCGAATGATCCAGACCCCCGCCCGCATTCTCAAGATCGCGTTCCAGGCTGACGATATCACTGGCTGCATTGCTGCATTTCACTTGCTTGACCGAGCGCGTTCCAAAAATCGAGAGATGATTGCCATCGCCATGGGAACAGCGGGACTCGCAACTCGCGTTCTGGGCCCATCTCGAGGGGCTTTTCTGACTTATGGAGCCCTCGAAAATGACAGCGCCACAGCTCCGGGTCAAATTACTGCTCGGGAATTAAGGACTCTGTATCGGATTGACGGAATTAATCGGCAGACCCGCATCATGGGCCTCGCGGGTTTGCCCGTAACGCACTCGATTTCGCCGTACATCCATAATGCGGCCTTTGAGTCTGCGCAGTTTGATGGAGTTTATCTGCCGTTTGAGGTTCGCGATATCTCGTCCTTTATTAAGCGCATGGTCCATCCTCGCACTCGGGAGATCGATTGGAACTTTCTGGGCTTGAGTGTGACGGCGCCGCACAAGGCTGCGGTTATGAGTTGTCTGGACTGGATTGATCCCGCCGCTAAGGAAATCGGAGCGGTCAATACGATTGTGGTTCAGAGCGACAAACTCCACGGGTTCAACAGCGATGCTGACGCGTTCTTGAGCCCGATAATCCCCCGGATTAGTGATTTACGCGAGGCATGCTGTGCTGTGATCGGTGCGGGTGGGGCCGCGAGTGCCGCTGTGTGGAGCCTGCGAAAGAAGGGCGCAGAGGTAACCATCTTTGCTCGCGATGTTAGAAAAGCCCGACCGTTGGCTGAGAGATTTGGTGCCACGTCGAAACCGCTGGGCTCGGAGCTGTTTGAGAGATTTGACATAGTAATCAACGCTACCACTTTGGGAACTTCAGGCACGCAAGAAACCGAGACACCCGCAACCGCAGCTCAACTTCGCGGCGCGCGCTTGGCCTATGATCTAGTTTACAATCCAGCGGAAACCCGATTCCTACGCGAGGCTCGCGAGGCTGGTTGCGAGTTGATTAGTGGATTGGAGATGCTGGTCAGGCAAGCTGGCGAGCAATTTCGACTGTGGACAGGTTCGGTAGCACCTGCGGAAGTTATGCGGGACGCTGCCATAGGGGCCCTTTCAGATCTGAGATCTCAGATCTGAGATCTCAGATTATTTCAGATCTCAAGTATAGATCTGAACTCTCAAATCAGAGATCTCAGAAACTTCTCAGATGTCAGATCTGCGATCTCAGTTGGTAGATTTCAAAACTATGAACGAGCGCTACAGCCGACAGATTCTCTTTGGCGGCATCGGCAAAGAAGGCCAGCAGCGTCTGCTTGAATCGCGAGCCTTGATTATTGGCTGCGGCGCATTGGGGTCGGCGCACGCCGAGGCTTTGGCTCGCGCCGGCGTCGGCCGGCTGCGGATCGTCGATCGTGATTTTGTCGAGGCGTCGAATCTCCAGCGACAAACTATGTTCACCGAGCGGGATGCGGCCGAGCGCATGCCAAAAGCGATCGCTGCCGCTAACCATATCCGCGACTTCAATTCGGAAATTGAAACAGAACCCGAGATCGTGGACGTCAACCATTCAAACATCGAACGATTGATAGAGGATTGCGATGTTGTCCTCGACGGAACAGACAATTTCGCGACGCGTTATTTGATCAACGATGCCTGCGTGAAGCATGAGCTCAACTGGATTTACGGTGCGGCGATAGGATCTTACGGCGTAACCATGACCATTCGGCCGCATCAAACGCCCTGCCTGCGATGCGTCTTCGAAGAGGCGCCGCCGGCGGCAAGCGCGCCAACCTGCGATACTGCGGGCGTGATCATGCCTATCATCAGCGTGGTTGCTGCCGTGCAGGTCAGCGAGGCGCTTAAGCTATTGACCGGCCACCATGAACAGCTCCACCGGTCGCTGATGCAGTTTGATGTCTGGCGAAATGAATGGCGGAAGATTAATCCCGGCCCTCCAGCTGCCGAGTGTACGACCTGCGCCCTGGGACGCTATGACACTTTGGAGGCTGCCGCAGGCGATTTTTCGGCAGTTATGTGTGGCAGAAACGCGGTTCAGATTTCGCCCGTTCAGCCCACGCAGGTCGACTTCAAGAGTCTCGCGGAACGGCTTCGCGGCGTCGGAGAGGTCAAATTTAACGAGTACCTGCTGCGCTTTCGCACAGGCGATTATGAAGTGACGGTTTTTCAGGACGCGCGCTCAATTATTCGTGGCACTGATGAAATGAAGACCGCGCGTTCATTATATGCAAAATACATAGGGAATTAATCTTAATCATGGTTCAATCCAATTACCTTAATCGCGCCTTCTCGATCGCCACGCTCATACTCTTCGCATTGAGTTTCTGTCCCCGCATTCAGGCCGGCCAGCCTGTGATCTGGGAAACGAGTGGGCGCGCTGAACTATTAAGAGGAGACGCCCGCGGAGTTTCGATTACTGACACCGGCGTACTGATGCTGGCGCCAAACTTCACGGAAATATTCAACACCGAACAGGCGTTTATCTGGTCCAGCGCCATCGATGATCAGGGTGCCGTGTACCTCGGGACTGGCCACGATGGAAAGATCTATCGTGTGGGAGCCGATGGGCGTGGCTCTTTGCTCTACGACGCTCCCGAGCTCGATGTCACGGCCCTAGCTATCGGACGCGACGGCGTGCTCTATGCGGGCAGCTCACCCGAGGGAAAAGTCTATCGCATCGCAGCGGACGGTCGCGCTGAAGTCTATTTCGATCCTCCAGACAAATACATCTGGTCATTGGCAATTCTCCCCGACGGCGCTATTGCCATCGGCACCGGAGACAATGGCAAGCTTTATCGCGTTTCGAGCGCCGGTGTGAAGCCTGAATCGTCCTTATTGATCAGTACCAATCAGACTCACGTCATATCTTTGGCCGTTACAGCTCAGGGAGATCTGATTGCCGGAACCGACCCGGGCGGATTGGTACTCCGGATTTCCTCTGATGGCAAAGCTTTCGCGCTCTTTGACGCACAGCTTCGGGAGATTCATGCCCTGGCGCCCGCTGCCGATGGTTCAATATATGCGCTTGGGCTCAGCGATGCCGCCTCAACCAGCCGACCACAAGCAGCCCCCGGACCACCTCCCCAACCCCCCGACTCAGGAGGGACTCCGACGACAAGCGTGACGATTACGGCAGTGGATGAGGCTGGTACGCAGATTCAGGTCGCCGGTGCAGCACAACGAAGCCGCACTGATCTTTCGAATGCCCGCAGCGCGGTGTTCCGCATCCTGCCCGATGGCGCAGCTGATGTCGTATGGAGTTCGTCGTCGGTAACGGCGTTCGCCATCGCCCCGGCTTTACAGCCTGGGAGCGTGCTCATTGGCACTGCTGATAAAGGGCGCATCTATTCTGTCACCAATGACGGTAGGGATACGCTGCTCTTGCAATCGACGGAGGGCCAGGTTTCCTCTTTCCTTGTGCGGAGCGGGCAGGTCTATGCGGCTTCAAGCAATCAGGGGAAGCTCTTCCGCTTTGGCCAGGAGTTGATCACGGGCGGCTCCTATGAATCTCCGGTGCGCGACGCCAAACTAACGGCCACCTGGGGACGCGTCTTCTGGCGGGGTGCCGGCAACGTTGAATTGCAAACTCGGACGGGAAATGGTGAGCGCCCGGATTCCACCTGGAGCGACTGGAGCACCGCTTATCGCAGTCCGGAGGGAAACCAAATCTCCAGCCCGCGCGCGCGCTTCATTCAGTGGCGCGCAATGTTGCGGTCAACACCCGGGGCAGTGATTCCGACTTGGATGGAGGATGTGAGCATTGCTTATCTTCCGAGGAATGTAGCGCCTGAGGTGCTCTCGATCACGGCGTTGCCGGTAGGAATAGGTTTGCAGTCCGTAGTTCAAATGCAGATAGATCCAAACGTTGAATCGTCTGGTCTGGATCCGTCGTTGTTTGGCGCAGTGGCGCAGGTTCCTCCGCGACGCTTGTTTCAACGAGGTGCTCGCTCCTTTCAATGGCAAGCGGAGGATCGGAATGGCGATACGCTCGAATATGCGGTTTATTACCGGGCGCTGAATGAAAGCACCTTTCGTTTGTTAAGAGACAAGCTGCGCGACAACTTTTTTACCATCGATGGTGCAACGCTGGCGGATGGCCGATACATCATCAAGATTACGGCATCTGACGCTGCCGACAATCCGGTTGGACAGGCTTTGTCAGGGGAGCGTTTGAGCGAAGCGGTTGATATTGACAACACACCGCCGGCAGTAAAACTAGTAGGGCAACCGCAGGTACGGCCCGAGAAAGTGTTGGCAGTGTTTGACGTCGAGGACGCCACCGGCAAAGTCAAAAGAGCTGATGCGAGTATCGACGGCGCGCCCTGGAATCCGATCTTTCCCGATGATGGAATTGCCGACAGCGGGAATGAGAGGTATTCGCTGGAGTTTGCAGGTTTGGCGCCAGGTGAACACACCATATCGCTGCGGGCCTTTGACGTGAGTGGAAACGTAGGCACGTTGAGCATTAGTGTCCGACGGTAACTGAATTGATGGTGGGGTTTTGGTTCCAAACCAGATCCCGCGCCACGAGTCGCGGTTTAAACGGATGTGCAAGGTGATGAGGTCACTACCACCACGCGGGGGGTAGCGGGTGGGTTCAGCGGTGCGTACTCTTGGACGGATAAACCCACCCGCGACCCGCGAGGTGATACTGACAGTTAAGCCGCAGCGAAAGGGATTGCAGCCATAAGCCGAGACAAGTGGAGATGATCCGTTTCTGCACGATAAGGTGCGAAATCGCTCGAAACCGTGCGTATTGGGGGGCCTTCCTGGTCGTCTTTGTTGGCCAAAACGAACCACTAAGGCCTCTCACCCTGTGGCACCCATATTGCTCGGGTTGTAGCGGCGCAACCTCTTCTCCCTCCCATGAGCGCTTGATTAGGCCATGAGGAGACTCTCAATCATGACAAACTTAAAGCGAAAGTTGATGGCGGTAGGCATGACCTGTTTCCTTTCCGTCGGCGCCTTCGCGCAAAAGAAGGAGGACGATAAGCGTCCCCCGAAACCGAACTCCAAGGTTGTTGTTGAGCCAAAAGAACCAAAACGAGAGAAGCCACCCCAGAATAATAAGCAGGGTGAGAAGCGAAACGACGAAAAAAAAGGAAAAAGCGACCCCCCCGATTTAACCTACCGAGCCGTCGGCTTTGAGAAACTTTCAACCGCAGTTCCGGAGGGCCCTCACTATCTGTCGCAAAGCATGCACTCCTATGCCGGCTCCGCGGTGACGAGGTGGTTTCGCTCATCACTACTACCCAAACCTAGATGAAGCCTGGGAGCAGTGGGGGTGATAACGAACACGACCCCGGTGGACTCGCTTCCGCCTTCCAGATGCAAGCCACCGCAGCGCTAGCACTCGCGATGAGTTACGTGACCACAAGCCGCTTGATTCTTCAAAATCTATCTCACCCCCAACGTGCAACCCAGCATCTTGCACATCGGCAATGGACTTGGCGGGAGCTCTTATCGAGCGCTTTAGCTTCAGTGAAGCGATGCCGTAGCGCTCCGAAACCGCGAAAGCCAGCGACACCTTTTGGTTCACAAGGGCCTGATTGGTCGCATTGTTTGTTGAAGAGGGTACGAATTCCTGGGGTTTTAAAACAATTTCAAACCATATGGGTGGCACCGCGATTGCTGAGAAATCAGAACTATGGTCAACACGCAGATTCTTCCCAGGTGGCCAACAAATAAGGAAGTTGAGCAGCTGACGGCTGAGAATAAGCCGATATCTGATCACGCACTCGCCCGCGCCGCAGGGCTGGGCGACATGCAATCTTTCGAAGAGTTGTATGACCGCCACAACCGCCGTGTCTATTCGTTGTGCCTACGCATGACACAAAACACTGCTGAGGCTGAGGACCTTGCCCAGGAGGCATTCATCCAGCTGTTTCGCAAAATTGGAAGCTTTCGAGGCGATTCGGCGTTTACTACATGGCTGCATCGACTGACAGTCAACCAAGTGTTAATGCACTTCCGAAAAAGAAGCGTAAAGATGGAGCGGACAACGGAAGAGGGTGAGACCCCGGTCCAGATTGTCCGTGGCACAGAAAATCCAAATGCCATGCCCGTCTTGGACCGCATTGCGCTGGATCGAGCTCTAGTTCAGTTACCGCCCGGCTACCGCACAGTTTTTGTGTTACATGATGTAGAGGGACACGATCACGAGGAGATTGCTAAATTCCTTGGTATCGCAGTAGGAACTTCCAAATCACAACTGCACAAGGCCAGAATGAAGCTGCGTAAGCTCTTAAAATCACAAACCGACATTCTTAAGACTTAGTTGCGGAACTCTGTGGCTGATAACTTCAGCTGGGGGAATCCTCAACCGCCGCCATGGCTTGACCCCCGGCATAGTCCGCGAGCGCCATTTCTTAAGGCACAGAAGCGCTGCTTTTTCGAGCACCCGTTTTCAATCTTCCGGCTCAAGCGACGCGAGATCCCGGACGCGTAGCTACCAAAGCAAACTCTGTTTCCATCATTGTCGAGCGATTGACGCAGGGCTCTGCGCGTGTACGCCTGGCCGTGATAGCGGTAGCGGCTGGGCCGTAGCCCATACGCATCTGAGAATGAAGCTGTCGAGGCGTCGCGTTGCGATGAGTTGTTCTTCAGAACGCCTGTGAGGAAGCTGCTGGTAGTCTCCAGCGAGCCGGCTCTTCGAGACTAAGCACGTTACGCGAAGCGTCGGTCATCTGATCGGCTCATAAGCCGCTGCATCATCTTTTTGTTTCTTCGACCACGGATTCGCCTTCAGATTCGTCGCCGCTCGTCCATCGCCACCGCTCATGCAGCCGCAGCCGCCCGTCCGCGAGCACCTCCGGCGTCGAGCGGCAGTGCCCAGTCATCAACTCTCCCTCGCGGTTGACGTGGTTGTAACGCATGTCGAGGGTGCCGTCATTGCTCACACGCGCGACGAGAGTGCCGAACTGCACATCCCCGCCTTCGTAGGTCGCCCATACCACTCGCCCGCGCTGCCGGTAATGGAACAAGGTGCCGGCGTTCACCTCGCCGTTCGCCGAGTTAACCGTCGGGGCAAAGTATCGATTATGGTAGTTGATGTCGCCCATGATTGTCCGGTTCTTCATCCGGGGATGTCTTTTACCAGATATTCATAACCGCGCATCGGAAGTTTCAGTGTGCGGATGCCATGCGGTGAGGCTCTATTCCCACTACCATGAACGACCCGATCGCAATCAAATAGCCGACCCCGGATAACGCAAACTAAACGCAGCCGGCGTATCGTCAGCGGTCGATCATGACTTTTGGCTGGCAGAGAAATTTCGGCGGACGACTGAATGCGTTACTACGAGCAGTCATATTTAAGGTCGTCTTCAGGCGTCGCTATTCGAACGAAGCAGAGTTTACCTATGACAATCCTCCCTTTATGTCACAAAGGTTTTGGCGGTAAAGGCTTGGCGAAAGCTCCTACGATTAAGTCGTTCAGGCCAACATCAGATCCCTGATGTCGAAACTTGTAGAATTCTGCCAGCTTATTCGACCACTGGGTCTTGGTTTGCGCATTGCCAGGGTCATTTCCTGCGGCTGCAACCGCGCGTGCATAGGCATCAATCATTCGATCGATGATCACATTTAACTTTTCCAGAGCCGATTTGCTCTGCGCCGTTTCATCCTTTCCTGCGAAAGTCGTCTGATAAGCGGCGGCCATTGTCTTGTAGGGACCGCTTTCATATGCCGCTGCGAGAAAGTAGTAAATTGATGGCGACTTCTTGAGATCAGTTTCAAAGTGCGCCGCCCTGATTAACGGGTCGATGGCCCGATCAGGCGCGTTCTTCAAGCTAAGAAATCCCACGGTGTAATACAGTTGAGCCAGGGTGTCGTCTTTACCTTTGAATGGCGACCAGCTTACCGGGGATTTGCCTGCCTCAATCGATTGAATGGCCTTATTCGCGTACGCCTGAGCGTCCGCGTTGAACGATTCGTTCTTTGCCGTGGTCATGGCCAGGTAGCCGGCATAGCCGAGATGAATCAAAGCCGGGAGATAATCGGGCTCATCTGCCAAAATCTGCTTCCCCACACTGTATGCCCCGGCAAAATTCTTTGCGTTGTAGACGAGTTGCGGCAGCGTGCGTTTGCGCTCATCTCGTTCGTAGATAACGATCCACTTCTGCAGATACTGAGTGTACTGATCGTTATCCTTGGGATACTTCTGCAGATATTCCTTTGCGGCTTGATAGGCTGCCGCTTCGTTCGTTTTTCGGTTGTTAACAAACTTCGTATAGACCTCGATCTTGACAGGATCGTCAGTCTCCTGGGCCATCGCTACCAGC
>JBGTLM010000110.1:0-6611 GCA_041744135.1 Pyrinomonadaceae bacterium | reverse complement strand
TGGAACTCGCGTTCTTTACTGCGCAGAGCAACTTACCGAGTTTCTACAATCGTGTGAGCGTAACAGTCACAAGAATCCCGATGGAGAGGGAAGAGCAGGACAGCGTCGCACGGCGAGAAGAAAAGACAATCAAGTCAGCTCCTCGCGGCGATCGGGTTCCGTCCTCAAAGAGGCCGGTGATTCGGCGACCGATACCGCGAAAGCTGAACAAGCGTCGCTGCCGTTCTCTGCAACTCGCTTGAGTGCTCGAATTCGCCGGCTGTAACGTGGTATTGGGCGGATTGATGGGAACGCGTTGGTCCTGTCTTCAGTCAATTCTTCCAAAGCTTGCCAGGCGGCCGTAATTGGAACTTATTTGCTCGTTCGTCCAGCAGCGCGTTTCTTAATTGCCTGTTTTTCGATCTCCTGGGCGAAGTACCACTGATGGCCTTCCGGATCCTCGGCGCCGTAACGACGATGCCCATAGAACGTATCTTTAGGTTCCTCCAGGATTGTTGCTCCTGCTTTCCTGGCGCGTTCAAAATGCCTGTCTACATTTGGGACGTTGACGTAGAGGCTCTGCGTCGCCTGTCGCAGCCGCTTCGGGTTCTTATAGTTTGAGCCAGGGCATCCCATCATAATTAAATCGTCGCCGAGTTTCATCGCCGCGTGATTGACCTTACCCTCCGGTCCCAACGTTGGCCGGCCGTGCTTTCGGAAACCAAACGCCTTGGAAAGAAACTTCAGAGCGCCGCCGACATCTTCATATAAGAGATATGGGGTGATGGCCATCTGAATAGCCTCCTGTTTGTCATTGGCACTTGAGATCTCCCTCCGTAGCAGTCTGAGGGTCGCTCATTTCAAATCGCTCCTACGTCAGCATCGCTAGCCTCATCATAGAGAATGCCTTAAGGCTTCACTACGACTTGGACTTATCCGCGAGGCGGTCGAGAACCTCAAGCGCTGAGTGTGAACGTGAGGGATCCTCGCGATAGCGCCTGAGACGCTCTTCAGCTAATCGCAAATGACGCTCTGGGACGGGCAGAGTGCTAGGGTCCTCCGAGATCTGATCCCAGAGGTCCTGCAGGTATCGCACTTGCTCGGCTTTCGATAGATCGTTAAAGCCAGGGGGCGCTGAAAGAGATGCTTCAGGCATCGCGCTTTTGTCTCCGTTGATTGAAAGTAAGAGGTACTTTGCCAGTCGCGATTAGTTCGGATTTTAGCACTCCAGATAAGACAAGCGACAGGCACCGCAAAGATATCTCGGATCTAACAGGGTGTCTTTAGGCAGAACCAAAGGACGAGACAACGACTTTGCCGCCCCATGTGAGGAAGGTCTACGACCTTCCGTCGCAGCTTAGTCAAGACTTGGGGCTGCGCCCCAAAACTGGGGCACAGCGCCCGAAGAACTAAGAAGCACGGACCCGGTGGGGCATAGCCGCCACCTTCAAATCAGGCGGCACAGCCGAACCGCGAGAAAGTTTGCAAAAGGTGAAGCTACGTTTGTCTGGTAGGAAATCGGCGATCGTTTTTCCGATCAAAGTGTGTGCGAAAGTGTGTGCAGAGCGAAACGGGCGACTCGGAGTCGCCCGTAACTTATTGAACGTATTGGTGCCCGCTAGAAGATTCGAACTTCTGACCCCTCGCGTGTGAAGCGAGTGCTCTACCACTGAGCCAAGCGGGCGATAAACGCTTTACTATCAGTGACTTACGCGAATTCTTGGACCACGACCTCAGCCCGAAACTCGCCGCATTGACCGCGAATGTGGCATCTTATCCGATGATTGCCCGCTTGCGCCAGCGGTAGGAGCAATCATCCATTCCAACGGATTTTAAGTCCCATGAAGGCGGCATCATGTAATCTTACGAAACGATATAAGCCAGTATTTACGGGCCTAGCGGTCGTCAAGGTATCGCTTCGTCTGGTTACATATCAACACATCGCGCCACCATCTTAGCCCAATCTCCAGTCATCTTCTCGGACAAAAGGATACGGGATTATCCTGCTTTTCAAAGCGTCGTATGAGACGCGGAATTCAAATAGGAACCTTCGCGGGCCTCGGAACATACCAGGTAGCCGATTTCCATGGGAGAGTTAGTGAAGCTAAGTCTTTTCTCCAATCCGCGTGAATAATTCTCTTATCGCGCCGACGGCGCCTAAGACGCGAGAGGTCTGCGCGGGCATAAAAACTACCCTGGCGTTCTCTGACTTCGCCATGTCTCTGAGCCCTTCGATGTAGCGTGCGGTGATTAGGTACTGTGCCGGATTGTTGAGGTCAGGTGCGGTCCGGTCGGCGCCCGTTGTCCCTTCGAGTGTCAGGTCGTTTTGCGGCCGGGCGAGAGCCATTCCCTCTGTTATGCGAGCAATGGCTTCCGCTTCTGCTTCGGCCGTCAGCATGCGCGCCTGGGCTGCACCCTCCGCCCGCAGAATGGCCGATGTTTTGTTCCCCTCTGCCATCGCAATTGCTGCCTGCTTCTCGCCATCGGCGCGGGTGATATGCGCTTGACGTTCCCCTTCGGCCTGGAGGACGAGGGCGCGGCGGTTGCGCTCGGCCGTCATCTGCTTCTCCATAGTAACTTGCACGCCTTGTGGTGGATTGATGTTCTTCACGTCGACACGCAAGACTTTGACACCCCACTTGTCAGTAGCCTCATCCAGACTCAGACGCAGCTTGCCGTTGATCTCTTCCCGCGAGGAGAGGCACTGATCCAACTCCATATCTCCCAATACGCTCCGCATTCCTGTTACGGTCAGTTGCATAATGCCGCCAATCAGGTCCACGACTTCGTATACTGACTTGATTGGGTCTGTAATCTGCCAGTAGACCACCGCATCGACGACTATCTGTACATTGTCCCTTGTGATCGCGGCCTGCAGCGGCATATCGAGAAATTGTTCGCGCATGTCAATGGAAAAGAGGCCGGGAGAGGTACCCGTCCAGTAGACACCGCGAGGTTTGTCGATGAATGGGACAAGCATGTGAAGGCCGCTATCCGCAAGCTTATGGAACCTGCCAAAGCGCTCTACCATCATTACTGTCGCTTGGGGGACAATGCGGATGGTTTTCGAGGCGACCGCCAGTGCCGCGGCTGTCACGAACAAGAAAAATAGAATGAGACCAAAGTCCATGCTCTTACTCTCTTGCGAGGTGCCCTTGATAACCCTCGCAGTTACTCTACGATTACATCGAACCGCGCCGCACTACGTAGAGAAGTCGAGGCGTAAAGAGTGCCTTCAACCTACGAAGTGATGCAAGCTTGTTATTGTGTGTTGTTATAGATGCCACAACGCGGGCTCGGTTTCCGGCCTGTTCAATTCAAACGCTTGCCCAGTTAAATACTGGCTTTTTCAATAGGTGAGCTGCGCTGGCGCGATGATGTTGCATTATGAAATGGAACTAACCTCCCAGAGCGGCTGCCGCAATAAGACCAAGCCCCATCAGCGCGAGGTAAAAGCCGAGCGTCTTCCCAATGAGGCGAACTGCCGAGTGGGATAACGCGCTTCCTCGGGCCGGCGAGTTGTATTTGAGCGGCGTAGAAGCCGCCAGAGGCTTTCGATCAGACAATCTTCGTCTGACCATAGTTGGAGACCTGTCGCTTTGGCGTTCATTCTTCTTCACTACCAAATTCTGGCGCTGCGGAGTGCGCGTTCCCACCAGTGGCTTGAGCTTCTCGTCGATTAGAATACGTGGCGAAATCTCGGAGGTCGCTCCCGGCTCAGGACTGGATTCCGGCGCGACTTCGGGGACTGCTTTGGGAAAAACGAGGGAGAGTACAACCGAAGCGCCGATAACGACTGCAATAATTCCGAGTGAGATACCGATTGGAAATTTGCCACCGAACAATTCGTTGAGCCAGACCATCTTTAGTCCCACAAAGATCAGGACTATCCCCAAGCCGTACTTAATGAGGTGAAACTTATCTACGGCGCCTGCCAGCATGAAGTAAAGTGCCCGCAGGCCGAGGATGGCGAAGATGTTCGAAGTGAAGACAACAAGCGGCTCATTGGTCAAGGCAAAGATTGCTGGAACTGAATCAACTGCGAAGACTATGTCGGTGGCCTCTAAAAAGACCAAAGCGACCAGTAAGGGTGTGGCGTAGAGCCGGCCATCGCGCCGAGCAAAAAACTGGGAGCCCTGAAGTTCATGTGTCACGGGGACGACGCGGCGCATGAGTCGAATCAGCAGATTTTTTTCTGGTTCGACCTCCTTCTCCTTAGTGAAGAAGATCTTAATCCCGGTGAAGATTAGAAAGACGCCGAAGAACAGGACTACCCAATGGTACTGCATGAGGGCTGAGCCCAGTGCAACGAATATCGCACGGAAAACGAGCGCCCCGAGGATGCCATAGAAGAGCACGCGGTGCTGGTACTTCGCTGGGATAGCGAAGTAGCTGAAGACCATTACAAAAATGAAGATGTTATCTACGGAGAGTGATTTCTCAACCACGTAACCCGTCAGGAACTCCAGCGAGACAAGCCACGCGGCAGCCTTTGGGTCAAACCCAGGCAAGGCCATCAGGCGCGGGTCCTGCGGGAACTTCCAGAGCGCGTACTGATAGAGAAGGAAACAAAACAGAAGCGCCAGAGTTATCCATACGACGCTCCAGGTGGCAGCCTCACGGAACCTTACCGTGTGAGCCTTTCGATGGAAGACCCCGAGGTCGAGAGCTAACAGTAAGAGAACAAGTCCAACGAACGCCAGGTAGAACCACCAATACTCAGAGAACGGGAAAAGCTGAATCATGACCCGGATCCTTTCGCGCAAGTGCGGATGTGACTTCCTGCAGTCGCGCTAAAAAGAAAAACCTTTTGCGCGCTGCCTGAGCCGCAAAAGGTCTTGGTCATTGAGCCGGATGTGCTCTTCCCGATGCGCCGGGTGCCACGTTGGCACCGTGTTGACGGCCTCACCGAACCCATTGAAGTGGGCGACCTACTCCCCTTTCGAGGTTACAATTCTCCAACCGGCCACCGGGGCCAGTTCAATCGAACTTCTTTCGCTGAAGCTCCTTGGCTGTCGGCCTCTTACATGAAAGGATTACGCATGAATGGAGTGACCGAGAACAAACTATGACGATGTAGAGTAGTTAGCATGACGGCCAATCATTTTAGCGACCTCCGACTTAGTGGCTTGCAAATCGATTGATTGAGTTTTTGCAGCCGCCGCACATCAGCAACGTGGTCATCTAGAGTCTAACCGCCACTCGTGGTGAGTTTGTTGTAAGACGAGTAGATAGCGAATAAACGATTTGCGGCGGTAGTGTCGCTCCGCGCCAACAAGGTGATGACGTCGTCGCGCTCGTCCAGTAATGTCCTCAACTCCTCACGCTGCAGAGGAGTGAAGACAGACGCATTTCCCGCATCTATTTGGCCCCGCAGGTTTGTATAAAAGTCGCTTGTTAACTGCCGCGCGGGCTCGTATTCGCCGCGGTGGACATCAATCATCGCTGCGCTCAAGGTGTTTTGGAGTTGACTTAAACGCACCTCACGCTGAGCGGCGTCACGCTGCTCGATTGCGCTGCCGACCTTAAACCACATTGGCACGAATCCCAGAAGAAAGAACCCCAGCGAAAGAGTCAGATACAACGCGACCCGCCGCCAGGAAATGGCCTGCCATGAAAATCTTACCAAAGTCTTGCTCTTGAAGGTGGTGTCATCCTTGTTGGGGATGTGTTCTGCGGCTTTCATAATTCACTCCTCTGATCGTGTCTAGCGAAGAACCATGCGGACGGTGCTGAAGCTCTTGGAAAGGATTGATGTCCCTCCCAACTCATAGTAGGCCGGCCCCTTCCTGAGCGAATCAGTGGAATCACAGCCTCGAATGAGTATTTCCCCTTACGTCATGAGCGTTCGTGGTTGATATACTTCTTCTCCGCGTTACATTGGATTGAGGCTTTTGGTTGGAAAGTACTCTTAGGAGGGCGGAAATTGGGCATTCGCGGCAAACTACTTCTGCTTGCGGTCGGTATTGCCGTGCCCCTGGTGATTTTTGGCGCGCTCGATCTTCGAAGCATGTGGCAGCTCAGTCGAGCTCAACTGGACGACTCGATCGAGCAGCAGGTTGACCTTGCGTCGATCGCGCTTGAACGGTGGCTTGATGATCAGAAAAAAGCGTTGGAGGCGATCGCGGCTTCCGCCGGAGACAACGACCCTCGTTCTACGGTTATTCATGAAAACCTGGAGAGCGTTCTGCAGACACGACGCTTCTGGATGGACCTGCGGATAACAAACGCTGGCGGCACGACGACGGTTTTACAGCCATCCCGCAAAGAGGTTTTGCCAAGTGCTCTCACCGACCACCTGGTCTCAGAAATGCGTGAGCGTAATTCGTGGGCGGTAGTTACCGACCGAACCCTCGACGAGGCTCGACCGATTGTGGTGATCGCAGCGCCAATAGAAAACGGCGGCGCGGTCATTGCCCGCATTGATGGGGCAGCAATAAATGAATTGTTCGACAACATCCAACTTTCCCGACAAGTAATTATTTCAGTTCTGGATTCAGATGGTCACATCCTTTATCGGCGACGCGGTTCAGAGGCACCTACGGAAGCCGACTTGAGTTGGGCCCCGCTTTCGTCGGTACTCGGCGAGAAGCGAACAAGCGTCACCGAGCTTACCAGTCCCGTTGACGGAA
>JBGTLM010000109.1:0-7239 GCA_041744135.1 Pyrinomonadaceae bacterium | reverse complement strand
AAATAGGGGGGGCAATGAAGATCTTGCGATTATCGATTTACTTTTTAGGACTCCTCGGGGCTTTGATATTAAGCGCATTTCTATTCGCCGTGGTCGGCAGTGCTCAGACGCTGGAACCAAAACTAAAACCAGATATGCGCCGAGCTCTTGGAGCTCGGCCGGATATATTCACCCGAGCGGGGCGGATGGGCGGTTATGCGCCCTCTAGAGTTCAACGGAGTGTGGAAGTGCGACCTCGTCACCTGGGGCGTAAATCAAGCTCTCTCTTTCTATCAACCCGTGCGGCTCGCGCATCTTCATCAGCAGCCTTCCCCCCAGTAACTGCAATTATCCCCGGCACGCCGCTGAATCGCGTGCTGCATACATCACAACTGAGCCTGACCTCCGATGCTGGAACAGTGGAACAGTTCGTAGATAGAAACAGCGACTTAGTGGCAGACGAGCGGACCACTTTCGATTCTGCAGGGGGGGCGTTCGACGTCGCTGTGGGCCAGTCAGGCGCTCGATACGAAGTCTATGCAGCCACGTTCAACAACACTTCAGTTGGGGTGGTGGTGGTCGCATTAGATACTAATGGCGATTACCGCGTCGATACGTCCAATACTTACAACCTCCAGATTGATTTTCAACTTCCTTCGGCTGCGGCAGTGGTCGCCGGGAGGTCGCGTGCGGGCCGTGAATTCGTAGTTGTATCTTCCAGCGGCTACTACAACTCGTCTGATCCGAACGATCCAGCCAACGAGCCTTCGGCGGGAATCGTACTGTTGGTGAGGAATCCGAGCACCGGAGGTTTTGACAACTCGCGGTCGGTCGAGCTGGTGCGTGTTGGCGATGATCGCCTTTACAACGCCAACGCCCTGGCGCTGCTGCCAAATAATGACCTCCTGGTCGCGGATTTCAATTCCAATGAGTTGCGAATCATTCGCGACACCAACGCCGATGGCCTGCCCGACACTCTCGATGCTGCCCCATACTATTCGTATCCGTTTGCGAATGACGAGCCCCTGGACATTGCCGTCAACTCCCTCGGCGTAGTCTTCTCACACTCTTCCGGCAATGACACAGTGTTGCTGGCTCTTTACGACGACAACGGTGACGGGCGACCGGATCGAGATGAAGTCGTCGTGGAAGGTCTTTCAGTCGATAACAATCTTTTCCTTCACGGGCTGGCGGTCACGGGCCTGGGAAATGTCTACGTTATTGAAGATGCCAGTGGCTTGGACGACGGTTCCGGCGGCAATGGGGGCACTCCGAGAATTGACGCGTTCCCCGACCCGTACCTGAATGGATTCTTGAACGATGGCGAAATCTTTACTGAAGCCGACAGTTCCATCGGTCTCGCTCTCTCGGGTCTGGCTTTTGGCCTGCCCCAGCCTAATCCCATTGAGCGTTCGTCCAACTTTTTTGTGCGCCAACAGTATCTCGACTTCCTCAATCGCGAGCCGGATGCAAGTGGCCTCTCATTCTGGGCCAATCAGATTGCTTCCTGCGGCACAGACTCGCAATGCATTGATCTCAGGCGCACTAATGTCTCCGCGGCCTTCTTCCTGTCAATTGAGTTTCAGGAGACCGGATATCTGGTGTACCGAATTTACAAAACTGCCTATGGCAACTTGCCGGGCGCTCCTGTCCCACTGAGGATCAGCGAGTTTATTCCGGACACGAATCGGATCGGCCAGGGCGTGATAGTGGGGCAAACGGGTTGGGAGCAGCTGTTAGAAAACAATAAGAAGGCCTTCGCCGCTGAGTATGTGACGCGGGCACGCTTCACCGGCGCCTACCCACAAACACTGACGGCGGCTCAGTTCGTTGATGCGCTTAACCAAAATGCCGGCGGTGGGTTGTCGCCATCGGAACGCAATCAACTCGTAAGCGAGCTCGCTTCGGGCGCAAAGAATCGAGCGCAGGTCTTGCGGGTCGTGGCAGAGGATACCGACCTGGCTCGCAACGAGTTCAACAAAGCATTTGTGCTCATGCAGTACTTCGGTTACCTGCGTCGGAATCCAAACGATTTGCCCGACTCAAACTTCAATGGCTACGACTTTTGGCTGGGGAAGCTTAATCAATTCAACGGGAATTTCGTCAATGCCGAGATGGTCAAAGCTTTCCTCACATCAGGAGAGTACAAACAGAGGTTTGGCCCTTAGGATATTCTTCCGCAGATTCCAAGATTACACTGATGGTAAGGCGAGGAGGAGCGCCAGCCGAATTTGTCAGTTTTTCTATTATTTAGCCTGTGTAATCGGCGTAATCTGCGGATTATGATGAAGGAATATCGACTGCCAAACGGGGCACCTTGCGCGTCTGACCGTTAATTTCAGATGTGACTTCGCCGATTCGTCTGGCACCCATTCTTTGATAGAAACCTTCCGCGTTAGGGTCAGCGGAAATCTCAACCTCAGCGATGTTATCTCCTGCGGCGTTCTGCATTGCATGAATGAAGAGTTCTTTACCGACACCTGTGCCAATGTGTTTGGGTGCAACCCACATATGTTCGAGTTCGGCACGCTGATCTCCGAGAACAAGAGCGTAGAAACCAATAATCTCTCCTTCACGCTCCGCCACATAGACCTGATTGTCGTTGATGAAATCGGCCGATATGGTGAGGTCCTCTTGCCAGTGCTGAATCCAGTCCTCGGGATAACCCCAATGCCGTTTGGCGTCATGAGCGATCTGGGTCAGCGTCGCGGCTTCGTTCGGAGATGCCTGTCGGATTCTCAAGGTACCGGTAGTGAGTCAAAGCTGGCAGTTGACCTAAAGTAGAGTTCCTATAGGGCAGGCGTAATAACGGCAAACTTAAGGCTGCTGCCAAACCGAGCCATCGGAGTATTCGACGCGCACTATTACGACACTCTCGACGAGGTTCGTGCGCTCGTCTTTATTCCACGAGTTGACGCTCACCGTTTTGGTCGGAGGAGTCGGTATGAAGAATCTTAGCTCCTTCGTCTTTCCTGGCGAGATCTTTTCTTCGCTGCTGAACTGCCGTCTCCCAAGCTCGCTCTGGGTATTAGTATCAAAGAAAACGTAGTCCCAATCGATAGATCTAATTACCTTCAAGCCGTTGTTCTGCAAAGACACCCTATACACAAAACCATAGCGAGCACGCGTGTTTTGATGTTGTTTGGCAATAATGGCGTCGTCAGCGCTTGCCTCGCGTTTGAGCTTATCGACCTCAATCGAGCTACCGCCCCTCTTTGCATCCAGGATTCGCCTCTCATTTCTCGCGCGCGCGCGCATTTCATCAAAATTCTCCAGGGGCCCACCAAATGGATCTTTCTCCCAGCCGATGCGTTCCTTGTTCCAGCTAAACTTGAGAACCACGAGATTCTGGGCATCTTGAGAGTTTGTCGGGGTTTGCGCGTGGGACACAGTTGCCAGCGAAAGGATCAGCAGTCCAAAACCGAGTGACTTCATAGCTATCCTCCGGAGATCCTCGAGGAGTGATTTGCGGAATTCACCACAATAATACTACCACCCGAGTCGCAACGGTAAATATGTTCACCCAAAACCAAAAGTTGGGCTGAAAAAGTTATCTTCAGCCCAACCGATTGAATTAATCACGCCGGTCTGCTGCCGGTTGGTTGACAGTTAGAACACGTACCGCAGGCCGACGATAATCCGCCGATTTCCACCGTTAGTGCCCCACTGATTCAGGAAGTTGTTTGAGCTGACGCGACCTTCAGGAATACCGAAGTCACGCGAGTTCGTGGCGTTGAAGAAATCCGCCCTGAGTTGCAGCCTCTGGTTCTCGCCAATGTGTGTGTTTTTCAAGATGCCGAAGTCGATGTTGTTGATTCCATCGGAACGCAGGATATTTCGACCAGCATTGCCGAGTCGCTGCGCCGCAGTAATTGTTGAAAACAGAGACCGGCCACCTGCCGCTACCACTTCTTCCACGCTCATGTTCGAAAGGTTGAGCGTCGTGTTTACGTTCGGGCGAATAGCATTACCCACGAGGGCTGAGATGCTGGCTAGCGCCCCGGCCGGATCGGATCCGTTGAGCGGTGTGAAAGGTGAACCACTCTGGAGCGAGAAGGACGAATTGATTTGCCAGCCGCCGAGGAGGTGGCCTGCAAAGCCTCTCTGATCGCGGTAGTAAGGCAGCTCGTAAACAAAGTTGCCGGCGATGCGGTGCGGTCGATCAAAGCTGGAACGTGCCCGGTCGGCCCGCCGATTGAAGGAGTTCTGAGCGACAGCAATCTCGCCCGAAGACACGTTGAAGATTTCCGACATTGTGTCGATAAAGGCGCTCCAGGTGTAATGCAAGCCAAAACTGAAATTCCTGCTCAAGCGCTTCTCAAGGCTGGTCTGCAATGAATGGTAAATTGATGAGCCTGAGTTTGTTCGTAACCGCGTCGGTCCCTGATTGGGAATGCTGCGGCAGAAGTTGTTGGCCGCCGATGCACCGGTGCAGCCCGGTATCGTGGGGTTCGCGTCAACCGACTCGAAAAGACCCGTCCCTTTCGTCCCAACGTAGCCGACCCTCAACACTAGATCGCGGGTGAACTCGCGCTGCGCTTCCAAGCTGAACGAATCATATCTGGGCATATGAAAATCCTTATCCACGATTGTGCGATTAACCGTGGCGGCGCTGAATGGCGGATTCTGGATGTTGGCAAAGGCGCCCGGAATGCGCACAACGACACGATTGTTGTCATTGATGTCCGGCACTGAACTCGTCGCAGGCAGCGAAGTTGCCGCTACGAAGGGGAAGCTACTCCATATATTGAGTGCAATGTTGGTGAAGGCGTAGTCGTGAGTGCGCGAGTACCCTCCGCGGAGTACCAACTTGTCGCCCCCTGTTAGCCAGCCCAGGAGCCCACCGTTGTCGGTCTGCAGGTTCCAGTTAAAGCCTAGGCGCGGCTGCAAGTTATTATTGTCACGCCCAGGAATTGGCCCAACTATGAACTGTGGGTTATTTCCGGCGGCAGCGACCACCGGCTTATTAAAATCCACCAGGTCCTGAATTGGTTGCCCGGGGTTCTCGTAGCGGAGTCCCAGCGTCAAGGTGAAGTTGGGTCTTATCTTCCATTCGTCCTGACCGTAGAAGAAGAAATCGTGCCAATCGTTGTGCAGCACGCTAGCCGTTCCTGGGAGATCCTTATTGATATTCGCCCTCGTACCTAGGTCTTTTACGAGGAAATCCAACGACGAATACTCCAGTAGCCCGCGCGTTGTAGGTTTGAAGAGTTGGTGGAGTTGATTGCGACGAATGTCAACGCCAAATTTCCAGCCATGGTTGCCGGTTGTATAGGAGATGTTGTCTTGCAGCTGATAAGTGTTCCTCACCTGCGATTGAGGCAGGTTGACGCCCAAACCAATCCCCGTGCGCGTGGAGCTTGCGTTAAATCCACTCAGACCTAATTCTACGATTTCGATAGACGGAATTAGCTCCGATCTTGGGTCTAGGGCCAGTGTTCCGGAAGCACTGCGAAGGAAGCCTGCGCGCGCTTCGTTCACTATCTTGGATGAAAGCACGGTCGTGAGTGACAAGTTTATGCCTTGAGTGCGTCCGGCTATCGTTGAAGAAAAACCCGGGGGCGTAATCTGTGAATCAGTCCCACCGACAGTATCGGAATCCTGATAGATGTACCGACCCATCAAGGTATTGTGCGGGTTGAATTTGTGATCGATGCGAACTGACGTCTGCCAGTCGTTAAAGAGAGAGGGTTGGGAGCCTACAAGCGAGCCTAGCGGTACGTTGAAGGTTTGCCCGCCAACTACAAACCTCGCGCTGGTGCCAAGTGGCGTCTGAGCGGCAGGAAGAAAATCCAGGAGGGCCCTTACCTGAGGCCGATTCCCTGCGGCTTGTTCGAGAATAGCTTTTCCCTGGGCTGTCGGAGCGCCGTTCAACGCCTGGCCCACACCTAGTTGGCGATCCCACCAACGCTGTATCGAAACGAATAAGAAGGTGCGATCGCGGCCGCTAAAATAGCCGGGTCCGCCTTCGCCAAAGCGCGGAAGAGGCAGTGGGCCGCCGAAGGTACCGCCGAGCTGATTCTCAATGCGAAACGGAGCATGTTGTCTGGAAGGGTCAGTGGCGCTTGATCTGCAGAAGCCGCCGCTTTTCTGCGTATTGCTGCAAGCGTTTAGCGCATTGTCGTTATGGAACCAGAAAGCCGAGCCATGATAGTTATTCGTCCCGCTCTTCGTGATGGCGTTAAAGACCGCGCTGGCGTTGCGCCCGTATTCAGCGCTGAACTGGTTAGTTACCAGGCGGACCTCTTGAATGGCATCCGGGTTGTTGAGCGGAATCGTGGAACCGGCAACGCCGAAATTGTTGTTGTCTTGACCGTCGATCATGAAATTATTCGAGCGGACACGCCCGCCGTTGGCCGAGAACGCGGTTCCGCCGGCAAACTGAGATTGTCCCGAGTTTAATTGGCTAACACCCGGTGCAGACAGTGCAATATTGTAGACACTCCTGTTAGTGCTCAAAGGCAACTCGGCAAGACGCCTCTCGTCAAAGCGCGTACCCACCTCAGCACTGGTTGTATTCAATACCGAGGCGTTCTCAACAATATTGACGACCTCCTGCACACCCCCCGGCTTCATGGTGATATCCACGACTGCCGGCTGACCTACTGACAACGTGATTCCGGACTGAACATGTTTGGCAAAGCCCGGAGCCTCAATAGCGACTTCGTAGTCGCCAACCGACAGACCGGTGAAACGATAGCGGCCGTCTTGGTCCGTCTGAGCTGTACGTGTCTGGTTAGTCGTGACAGTTCGCACTGTCACGGAGGCATTGGGGATGACTGCTTGCTTCTCGTCTCTAACTTCGCCCGAAATGGATCCGGTAGTCTGGGCTAGAATCGAAATTGACAAAGACAAAATAATCGCCAGTAAGAGCAAGTATCTGGTTGCCTTAATCATCAGTTCTCTCCTTATTTTGTGAACCCGAGCCGGGGTGATCTATGTCGCTGGTTAGAAGTCGCTTAAAACCGGAATGTGAAAGCAGTAACCTGCATCATTTCTATGCAATAAATATTCCACTTATTTGGAGATTCGTCTTTGAATGGTTAACACCAAACTTATATTAAGGATTAGAGGCCAAGGGCTCTGAAGGTCCATGGTAAGAAGCGTCCACGACTTCGGGGTTTTCTTCAAATTAATGGATGCGATCCAAAGCATTGAAAACCGCTAGGCCGGCGAGGTTCCAGAACCATTGGCGCCGCCCACGGAATTTCGAGGGGTTTCTGATCTAACGGTCGCCACGAAAAGCAGGTACGAAACATG
>JBGTLM010000108.1:0-18616 GCA_041744135.1 Pyrinomonadaceae bacterium | reverse complement strand
CTGACTGCGCTTAACGAGCGGGTACGGTTTCACGAAGTTGAGATGATGTCGTATCCCTTATTCGAGCATCAGCCGTACACGCTCGCACTAGCGACAAAAATGGCCAAGGTGGCTGAGACAGAGAATCTTGATCTTCTGCACGTACATTACGCAATCCCGCATTCCATAAGTGGCATCCTCGCGCGCGAGTCTCTGAAACCAAATCGACGGCTGCCGGTGATCACCACGCTCCACGGTACAGACATAACTCTGGTCGGCGCTGACCGCTCCTATTTACCCATCACTCGTTACGGCATCGTCCAATCAGATGGGGTGACGGCCATCTCGCATTACTTAAAAGGTGCCACCAAGGAGATCTTTCAGTTTGATGACATCACGGTGATTCCCAATTTTGTCTGTGCTTCGGACTACAAACGGCATCCGGTTGACGAATTGCGCCAGACGCTGGCGCCAAATGGCGAGTCACTGCTGGTCCACGTATCCAACTTTCGTCCCGTGAAGCGACCGATCGAATGCGTGGAAATATTCGCGCGGGTGCTGAGGAAGGTCACGAGCGTTAGGCTCGTGATGGTGGGAGACGGCAGCGAACGGATGAATGTCGAGCATCGAGCACAATGCCTGGGCATTTATGAAAAATGTTCCTTCGTGGGAAAACAACCGAACATCGTGGACTATCTCTCCGCGGCCGACGTGCTACTGCTCCCTTCGGAGCAAGAATCATTTGGGCTGGCGGCACTCGAAGCGATGGCCTGCGAAGTGCCTGTTATCGCCTCGCGAGTGGGCGGCGTTCCGGAAGTAGTGACCGATGGGGAAACAGGCTTTCTCAGCGAGGTCGGCGACACTGAGAAGATGGCTGAGGATGCAGGCCGCCTGCTGGCTGATGCCGACCTGCGAAGGAACATGGGCCGCCGCGCGCGTGAATTGGCACTAGCGCGGTACCGCACCGATATCGTCATTCCCCAATACATTCAGTTTTATGAAAGCGTCCTGGCGAAAGCCTCGGTGTCAGGTGCCGGGTATCAGGTGCCAGGTGCCGGATAATCAGGTGTCGGGTGTCACGTGCCGAGTGCCGGCAAACTACTTTGTCGTCAGGGAATTTCGGAGTGCGTACATTTGCCTGCCTAGAGAATTTACTTCGGTCAGAAGTTCTTTGAGTTGATCTGAAAGCAAATACTTCAGACGGCCGGATATCTCGAGTTGGGTTTCGAGTTCCGCCAATGAAGCTTGCGCCATGGACAAATGATGAAGATACTCCTTGATGTGCTCTCTTGTTTGTCCTTCGGCGATGTTGGAAGTATCGAAACAGCAGCTCTCTGAATTTGGCTTACCAGCCCATAAGTCTCTGGTTTAGGAAATCGCTGGGTGACACGGTAAATCCTCTCAACTAGATTCATTGCTGCTTGCCAGACTCTAAGCTCTCTAAAACTTTTCATTGCAAGTCTCCTTGTGAGGTTGTGAGGTTTCGTAACTAATCGGCACCTGACGCAATGAGCTTACTACTGACATCCAACATTTGACACCCGGCACCTGGCACCCTTCTTATGCGTTCCATTATCGTAGGCACCGCAGGGCACATTGATCACGGCAAGAGTGCCTTGGTGCGCGCTCTCACCGGAAGGGATCCGGACCGGCTGCCGGAAGAAAAGCGACGCGGAATAACAATCGACCTCGGCTTTGCCGATCTGGAGCTTGGCGATCTACGCATCGGATTCGTCGATGTCCCCGGCCATGAAAGGTTTGTAAAAAACATGCTGGCGGGGGCGCACGGCATCGATGTTGTCGCTCTGGTGATCGCGGCTGATGAGGGAGTGATGCCGCAGACCCGAGAGCATTTTGACATCTGCCGCCTTCTGGGTGTGCAGACAGGATTGATTGTGATCACCAAAACAGATCTTGTTGAGGAAGAGTTGATCCATCTCGTTCGTGCTGAGGCGGAAGAACTGGTTGCCGGTTCGTTTCTGGACGGCGCGCCAATGCTGGCGGTAAGCGGGAAGACGGGAGCGGGTTTGGATAAATTGAAGGCCGCTTTGGAGGAATTGGCGGAGCAAGTTCCTGCTCGTCCCACGGATTCAGTTAGCCGGTTGCCGGTGGATCGCGCCTTTACGATGAAGGGATTCGGCTCGGTTATCACCGGCACTCTGGTTACCGGGGAGATTGCCGAAGGAGCTGAACTACAGCTCCTTCCTTCGCTGACTCGGGTGCGGGCGCGCGGACTGCAGGTGCACGGAAAAACTGTGGCGCAGGCAACTGCGGGCCAAAGAACGGCAGTTAATCTTGGGGGTGTCGATACCGCGATGATTGAGCGCGGGATGGTACTCGCTCCAATCGCCCGTCTGCGAGCCACCCAGATTATCGACGCACATCTAAGCGTGCTTCCGAATGCCGCTCGCGCAGTGCGATCACGAGCTCGCGTTCGTTTTCACATTCACGGGGCGGAAGTTCTGGCGCGGGTCCAGGTGCTAACCGACGGTGGTCAGCTGGCGCAGGGTGACACGGGGTTTGTGCAACTGCGGCTGGAAGCACCGGTGGTAGCGGTGGCTGGAGAACGATTCATTATTCGTTCTTATTCACCCTCGCAAACTGCGGCCGGCGGACTGATACTCGATTCCTTTGCCGCCAAGCACCGTGGACGCGACCTGGCCCAGATACGTCAACGGCTACAGAAGTTGATGGCTGCCAATGGTGCGGATCGAGTTTCGGTCTTCGTCGAATCTTCCGGGGACCAGGGTCAACGCTTCGCGGATCTTGCCGCTCGCACCGGCTGGAATGATGACACGCTCAATCGGACTTTGACTCAGGCAAAGCAGGGCGATGCAGTAATTGAGTGCGAAGGTGTGTTTGTTTCAACGGCCACCTTCCAGCTTCTGAAACAGGCTGCCGTGGATGAAGTCAGCGAGCATCACCGACGAGAGCCGTTGGCTAGAGGCGCGGCGCGCGAGACTCTCCGCGAGCGACGGTTTGCTCACACTCCACCTGAAATTTTTCGCGCGGTGCTGCTAGCGCTGGAGCGGGAAGGCGCGCTTATTTCGGACCGGGATATGGTCCGTGCTCATGCACATAGTGTCGAACTCTCAGCCGGAGATGCTGCATTGCGGGATCGATTGGCACAACTGTATGAAAAGGCTGGCCTCGAACCGCCTTCGCTAGACGAGGCGATGCAGGAGGCCATGGTCACTAATTCGCAGAGAAAACACGGTCGAAAAGTACTGCAGCTTTTGATCGATGGTCGGACTCTGGTCCGGGTTCAAGGGGAATTGTTTTTCCACCAAAAGGCGCTCGATAAACTGATAGCCAGGCTCAAGGCGTTTGGCGACCAACATGAGCCTGGGCGGGCGATCGATGTTTCCACGTTCAAGGAGCTAGCCGGCGTTTCCCGAAAATATGCCATCCCCTTGCTGGAGTTTTTGGATCGCGAACGGATAACCAGACGAGAAGGCGACCGCCGAGTTATTCTTAAATGAAGTTTTCTCAATTCTCGAGAACTGTGGTCGTGAGCCTGCGTACTCTCTTTCTCACCGGGGCATTAACCCGGTGCTAGAGCTTTGCCACCTGGTTTTTTTACCCTAGCGGTTTGGAGTCTGCCGAGTGAATGACGCTGTCAGACAAACCGTAAAAAGGTGCCAGGTGTCAGAGTCTCGCTTAGCACCGGGCTAAATCCGAGGTCTGACTGAGAACCTATGAAAAAGCAACCGGACCCGCCACCCTCAAATGAAGGGCTTGCTTTCATCCGCACGCAGGCGTTAACATGCAGGCCACCTGAGTATAGGCTTTTTCCTTAACCTTCATTACTCATTGGCGGAGGTTCAAGATGAATATTAAAGATGTACTGGCCGTGATCGTTGGTTTGGGAGCGGGAGCAGGCGCGATCTATTACTTCTACAAGTTCGTGACTTTCGCGGAAGCTGAGGGCGGTCACAGTTTCGGATGGATTTCGCTCGGGCTGGCAGCCGTAGCTTTCGTTTGCGGGCTGGTCTATTTCCTGGGTCATGTTAACAAGGAAGAGGAGATTCACATTACGCAATAGGCTCGTTGCTTGGCGATATCATTCCGCGCGGGGCTCAATGTTCTATCGCCGGGCGGTGCCTATGGCGTTCAGTTTCTACTTCCGAACCACACAATGGGCCTTTGACGCCGTTTGCGCACAAGTTGGCGGCTTCTGACGTGCGCAAACGGCGCTTGGTTTGTTATTAGCGAATAAAACTCCAGGAGAATTGGTGATGATCGCGATGTTGGCAGTGCTTGCTCAGGCGGAGACCACTTTTCGTGAGCCTGGCTACTTCGCTCCGGTGATGCTCGGCCTGCTGGTGTTGGGCGCGGTCGCCTGGCTGATTGCGGCGGTCCTAGGGTTTGCCCGAGCGCGTGCTTTTGGCCCATCAGCCAGATGGTTTTCATTTGTGGCCGTCTGCCTGATCTTGTTTCATCTGCAGTTTATCGTGCTTGGTTTTAGTCTGCTGACAAAAGACAACAGCCTGGTCTTCGGGATACTGACGTTCTTTAATGTCTTCGTGTTGCTCGGAGCGGTGTGCGCGATCATGGGTTTTATCAGACTAACCAGCCCGCGCTAGACTTTTTGGTTTTTTAGTTCGCTTAGATGGCAAAGAGACTCCTGGTAGCAGCCGCGCTCGCAGTTATTGTGAGCGCGGCCTTTCTATTCCTTCGCGGTCCCTCCCATCCCGAGGGTCGGGCCGCAATTAAAGGGTTCGTTCAAACTCGCGGCAGCAGTTTCGTTGTCGACGGGCAGCCATTTCGTTTCGTGGGCGCGAACGTCGCGATCATGTATCGGGATGGCGACCGGGAACGAATGCCGGAAACGCTGCGGCAGGCTGCGCAAGCGGGCATGGGCGTAGTGCGGGTCTGGGCTTTTGGCGAGGGTGGTCCAAATGACGTGGGCCCGTTGGCGGACTTCGCCGATTGGCCAAGGACCCACCCGTTTCGCTTTCGGCCTGATGAGTGGAATGAAGAAGCGTTTGTGCACCTCGACAACGTGATCGTTGAAGCCCAACGCAACAACATCCGCGTGCAGATCTGTCTGACTAACTGGTGGCGTGACACCGGCGGTGTTTCCCAATATTTGCGTTGGGCGGGGGTCAAAGATGCCGCAGATGATCGTTTTCCTTTTGGCATAAACCCCGAGCGCGCGATGCTTTTTTACACCAACGAAACTACGCGCCGGCTCTATCGAGAGCATCTGGAAAAGTTAGCCACGCGCCGGAATACGGTTTCCGGAGTCTGGTACCGGGACGACCCGACAATTTTTGGTTGGGAGTTGATGAATGAAGCGCAGGCTGTGACAGGCCGCTGGGCTGAACGTCGGGCCTGGATTGCCGAGATGAGCGCCTATCTGAAGTCGCTCGATCATAACCACATCATCGCTCCTGGCACTTGGGGATATCGTACGGCTGCGGAGAGAAAAGAGTGGCTTGCAGATCACCGCTTACCGAACATCGACTACTGCGACGTACACAACTACCCACGCCCCGATGAAGACAGCGTTGTGGATTCGCCGACTGCGATGCGGCAGTTCATCGACAATCGGGCGGCGGCTGCGTTCTCGATTCATAAGCCACTGGTATTCGGCGAGTTTGGCATGGGACAGGAAGGGCACAAGGGCTTCACCCAGGTTGACTGGTTTAGGGCATTCCTGGAGGGCAACCTCCGCGCCGGCGCTGGCGGGGCGATGTTCTGGATTTTGACACCTGATCCGCAGCGCGGCTACGGCCTGGTTTATTCAACGCGGCGCGACCAGGCCGTGCTCGCGGAAGTTACCCGTGCGTCACGGGCGTTCGAATCGTTGAAGTCAGCCGATCCGCCGGAGCGACTATCTGACCCCGGGCGCCACCTGGTGCCACGGCAGTTTGTGTGGACCAGAGCCATTGGGGATCCGGCGACTGTGCCGCTGATGATAGTCAGAGAAGACAAGTCGGTCCTTTATCGTTTCAAACCGAACATGGCGGCTAGCGCACGCTTCGAAAAACTGGGTAGCGGGCCAGGGTATCTCTGGGGCGGAGGCGCGGGTTTTGTTGAATACCTCGTACCAGCTCGTGAGGACTGGCGCCGAGTCAGTCAGATAATTGTAAGGGCGCACTTGCAACCAGTATTGGAGACCGATGCCAACCCGCAGAATTTTAAGACTCGCGTGACTCTATTCGTAAATGGTTATAATTGCGGCTCGCGGCTGATTCCTGTGCGGGAATCTAATACACCGCTGATTCAGGAGTGGCGCGTGGAGGGATTCCTGGCTCGGCTGCAGGTCATGCGGGGAATGCCTCTAAAAATCCGTTTTGCCGTCACACCTAACGCCGATTGGGTTTATGGGGTTAACATTTCGAACTGGCCGGAAGGGTACGAATCGAACGATGCGAAACCCGTTGAAGTTGAAGTGAGGCGCTGACGATCCGCAATTACGCAGATTTCACATCGAGGGCATTAGCCGCAACCAAGGAGGAGCGATCCACGAAATCCCACGAAAAGACACTAAGGGCTATTCGTGTTTGGTTCGTGAGATTTCGTGGATCGCGCTTTCTGTTTTCTTCCGATCTTATCTGCGTATCTGCGAATAGTATTCAAGCCTGAAGCGGGGACAGGGTCCGCCTTCCTGATCTGCAGGTTGGCGGGCCTTGAGGCGTCCTTTTGAGATTGGGTCTGTGTGGCCCCTAATGTTAGGACAGTAGTCAGTGGTTTCACTTTTTGTTTATGGTTTCTGCAACCACCGCAACCGCGGCGTGGTCCACCAAATAGACATCAGCCGCATGAATACCTTCGAGAGAAACTCGGAAAGTGGGAACAGCTCTTTGTTTCAATGAGGAAAGAATGGCGTCATTGCTGAAATACCGCCGGCCCCGCGCGTCTACCAGAAAATCGCCCTCGCTTAGTAGACTCAAAGCCTTTGGATCCGAAAGCGAAATACAAACCAGGTCAGAACGACTAGCGCGCTCAGCGTAGTACGCGGACAGACCAGGCGTTTCGGTCGCCACTCTCGCCGTGGTTTTGGCGCGTATGGCTATCTCAGCCATCACCTCGCGCATGCTAGCGTCGTAGAACTCGTCATGAGGAAAGAAGGAACCCGCTTTAGCCATGCCACCACCAAGAACGTTAGTGTAGAGCCGGAAATACGGTGCCGCACTCGCTGAGGCGGCGATTGAACTGAGCACCAGTGTCAGTGCCAGAGCTGCCCTGACATAAACGCTGGCCCGTTCACTTGAAAGTAGTCCTGCGAGTTGTTGCGCTATCCGACGGCCTACCAACTGCACGCCCACGGCCGCGGTGATTAATACGGCCGGGAGCACGAGCGTGAAGTAGCGTGTAAATTTCCCGCCCACGAACACGAAGCTCATGATCCAGACGAACAGCCAGAAGAGGACGAAGTAGCGCCCGTCGCCGAGCTTACGGCGGAAAAGCAAAGGTAGACCTGCCACAAAGGCGGCGACTGTAAGAAGGGGGAGTTTGACCGCAAGGAAGACGACATAAAGGTACCAGGGGGTACCCGCCAACCAGTCCGTCATGCGGTGGCTATAAAGCGAGCCCATAAATTCATAACCGTCGTGCCCAATTCGTTTCTGTCCTGCGAAGATTCCCATTTCACGCCAGGTAGCAGGCAGTAGCGCGGTCGGGCTGAGCAAAAGAAACACCGAGCACATGATCAGGATGACGATTAGAAACTTTTTCTTACCCAACCGCCAACGGGTCTCCGGAATGGCTTGAAACATCCAGTAGTAGCAAATACTGACCGTGATGAGTTGGGGAAGATATTTAGACGCCATCATTGCGCCGAAGCAGGCCGCTGTGGCCCAGTAATAGGGTTCCGGCTGGACGAGCACCCCAGCGCGGCTGCCGTGCCGGAGACCCCGGTCGTCAGATTCAGTCTCCGCCACGCGTTGTCCGCGCAACCAGAAAATGTTGGCTAGAAGGAAGAAGAAGAGCAGAAATGTGTCTTCCTTGGCGATGCGATTAAAACCAATCGCCTGCGAATCAAAAGCCCACAGCGCCGCAGCAAGCAACGCCACCTCCGCACCGAACAGCTCCGCCACAAGGAGATAAATAAGAATTACGGTAAGCGCGCCAAAGATCGTGCTTGGCAGGCGCAGGGCCGTTTCCACAGGAAGATGTAAGGAGGAGTTCTGCTTAGCGACGAGTGAGCTATTGTTCCACTTCTCGACGACGAAGATGCTGGCCGTCTGCAGGGCCTTCATCAGCATCGGATGCTCGCCATTAGCTGCGGTTAATCCGTTCTGCCGGTAATCAGCAACCGCGTTGAGTTTGTTCAGTTCGTCTTCGCTGAGACCTTCCGCGTTCAGGCCGGAAACGCGGAAACCAAAACCTACCAACACCAGCAAAGTGAGAGTTGCGATCACCAGCGCCCGACTGGCCAAAAGCATACCTCGTTGGGCGAACAAATCCGGTCTCAAGCCCGCTGTAACTATTGCTTCCGCTTCGGCCGCCAAATCCACGCTCCTCTACTTAATTGCTGACTCTTTCAGAATTCTGCTAACAAAACCCGAAAGGTAGCGTGAATGGTGTCGTCACGCAACCCGAAGTTAGAAAAGACATGGGGCGGCTTAGGTTTCAGGGCATCATCCGGGAGGGATCTTTTCTCAGATCCCGGTGGGCGTCGCAAACGCTCGCTCACACAATTCTAGCGCGGATCTACGCGGATGAACGCGGATCTAAAAAAGGGACTGTCAAATACCAAGCGTGAGTGTTGTGATTGTCTTGATTTTCGGTCTGATCCGCGTTCATCCGCGTAGATCCGCGGCCTATTGACTTAATGTTTAAAAAACCTGACCAGCACTGCTGGTTACCAACTCGATGACGCCATTGATAGCTATGCCGAGCGCGACACAAAGCCGGTACCTGGTAGTGTGCATCGTGCGTCTAAAGCCCAGAAGCGTGGCCATCCCCAGCGGGATCCACAGGAGAATCGCCGTGATCAATCCGGGAACATACTCGGTGTAGGCGAGGCTCAAGATCGTGTGAGTGAGACCATTTACCAATACTAGTGCGCCCAGGATGACAGTCAGCAAGTTAGGGAATTGAAGTCGACGCGCCAGGACGATTCCCATTATCATCAGGGCCAATCCGATAGCCTGGACCACCAAAAATCGCGTCGGCGAGAATTGAACACCTCTCAGTCTCAGAAGGTAGGCTGAGTAGCCTTCACCACCCGCGTACTCTTCAGCGATGTGGAGCAGATAGGTAATGGGAAACAGCCAGGACCAAAGAGCAGTTGATGTGTTGGAAAGCAGGTGACTAACCTGACACATGTTTTCACTTCTTCCGAGATTTTCTTGGTGAGGGCGAGGGGGAGGGTGAAGGCTTCGCTGGCGCGTCTGCGGCTTCCGGCTGGATCGTTTCCTGATAGATATAGTTTCCATCCTGCAACTTCAGAATCACAGCTGGTTTCACCGCGTTACGCTCCGAATCCATACTGATAATTCCGGTTACCCCTGAGAAATTCCTGGTCTGCGCCAGGGCCTCCTGCAGTTTTTTCCCTTCGGTGCCTGCCCGTTGAATGGCTTCAGCCAGAAATCGCATCGCATCATAGGCCAGAGCCGCGTGCGCATCGGGTGTGAGATTCCCGTAATGCAGTTTGTAATCGTGCACAAACGTCTGAATCGCCGGTGACGGATCGTCGGCTGAATAGTGATTCGAGATATACGACCCGTTTATTGAATCGCCGGCCAGTTGCCAGAGTTCAGGCGCGTCCCAACCGTCGCCGCCCAGCAGCGGTTGGGTTATTCCCAGTTGACGCGCTTGCTTTGCGATAACCGCGATATCGCCATAGTATCCGGGAAGATAAATGACGTCAGGTTTGGCGCTGCTAATCGAACTCAATTGACCTTTGAAATCTAAATCGCCCTGAGAGTAGGACTGCTTGCTGATTACCCGGCCACCCAGCTTGGTGAAGCTCAGCTCGAAGAATTCTGTCAGGTCGCGGCTGTAGGGGGAATTGAAGTCGAGCATGATGGCTGCAGTTTTCGCCTGCAGACTGTTGTGGGAAAACTTGGCCATCACCTCACCCTGAAACGGGTCTATGAAACAGGCGCGAAAAATGTAGTCACCAATCTGCGTAACCGCCGGATTGGTAGACGATGGCGAGATCATCGGGATTTTAGCGGACTGCGCATTTGGCCCGGCGGCCAAACTGCTTCCCGAGGCGCCACCGGCGATGAGCGCAATTACTTTGTCCTGCCTGGTAAGTTTGTTAACGACAGTTGCCGCGAGCTCGGGACTGCCCTCATCGTCTTCGATTACGATGTCAATCTGTCGGCCGTTGATCCCCCCCGTCTGATTGATCTCTTCAGCGGCCATTAGCGCGCCGTTTTTTGCCGATTGTCCAAAATTAAAGGTGGGTCCGGAGAGGTCGCCAGAGTACCCTATCTTAATCGTACTGCGATCCCGCGTATCGCCTGGTTGCGGTTGACGCGCGCAAGAAACGGCAATTACCGGCAGAACTACGCAGGCCAGGATCAGTAGAACGGCTCTGGCTATCCTTCCTGGTTTGTGAGTTGGCTGGCTTTGCTTGTACACCGGGTAAACGGGCAGAACCTCAGATCTATTCCCCAAGGTAGGCTTCCTTAATGCGGGGATCCGCGGCAAGGTCTTTGGATGGCCCTTCCATGACGATTCTGCCGGTCTCCAGGACGTAGGCGCGATCGGAATGGCCCAGGGCCGCGTGGGCGTTCTGTTCTACCAGCAGAATGGTTGTCCCTTTGCCCCGAATTTCGTCGATAGCTTCAAAGATGGTGTGCACGACCAGGGGAGCCAGTCCCAGCGATGGCTCATCCAGAAGCAGTAGCCGAGGGTTTGACATGAGAGCGCGGCCCATCGCAAGCATTTGCTGTTCACCGCCGGAGAGCGTACCGGCCTTCTGCGATTCGCGCTCTTTGAGTCGGGGAAACATTTTGAAAGCGCGATCCATGTCGGCGGCGACCTTACGTCTATCCTTGATCAGATACGCTCCCATCTGAAGGTTCTCACGCACTGAGAGGTTCGCAAATACGCCTCGGCCTTCTGGCGACATGGAAATACCGCGAGCCACAAGCTTGTGTGTTGGCCTTCCGCCAATGTCCTCGCCTTCGTAAATAATTCGGCCTTGTCGCGGCTCGAGAAGGCCGGTGATCGTTCGCAGGGTTGTAGTCTTGCCCGCGCCGTTCGCTCCTATCAGCGTTACCACTTCGCCTTGCTCAACGTGCATGGAAATGCCGGTGAGGGCTTCGATAGCGCCGTAGTTTACGAAAACGTTTTCTAGAGTAAGCATAAGCAGGTGCCGGGTGCCGGGTGCCGGGTGCCGGGTGCTGGGTGCTGGGTGTTTTTCCGGCACCCGACACCTGACACCCGACACCCGACACCTTCAGTCTCCTAAATAAGCTTCAATAACCTTCGGATCATTCTTTATTTCCTCGGGAAGTCCGAGCGCGATTGATTTCCCGTAGTCCACAACCTGGATTCGCTCGCACACGCCCATCACGACCTTCATGTTGTGTTCCACCAGCAGGATCGTCAGACCAAAGCGATCGCGAATCTGCTTGATGAGTTTCATCAAGTCTTCCTGTTCGGATGGGTTCATGCCAGCCGCGGGCTCGTCCAACAGCAAGAGCTTGGGACGGGTTGCGAGCGCTCTGACAATCTCCAAGCGTCGTTGATTGCCGTAGGGCAAACTTGTTCCACCTTCATCTTTGAATTGATCGAGATCGAAGATAGCAAGCAGTTCCATACAATAGTCGCGATGCTGATCTTCGTCCTGCGTGAACCGCGGGGTACGCAATACCGCATCGACCAGCGTTTGTCGCGTATGGATGTGACAGGCCGTCATGACATTGTCCAGCACGCTCATGCTGGGGAAAAGACGTATGTTTTGAAATGTACGCGAGACGCCGCGGCCGGCAATTTCATAAGGGCGCAATCCGTCCATCCGCTGGCCTTGAAAATAGATTTCCCCTGAGGTCGGTTTGTAGACTCCGGTGAGCAGATTGAAGATAGTGGTTTTACCGGCGCCGTTAGGGCCGATCAACCCGTAGATCTCACCTTCAGCGACGCCCATGTCCAGCTCGTTAACCGCGCACAACCCTCCGAAACGAATAGTGGCTTTTTCAGTTTGCAGGAGTGGTTTGTTGTTAGGCTGCGTGGGGGCGGCAGTCCCGGAGTGGGCCATTGAGTTTGTGCTCATCGCGGCTTCTCCTCTCCGAGGGAGGTTTCACTTTGACGTTCGCCGAGCGTGGCCTTTTCTACTGACTCCTGGTCGCGCGTATCCTCGGCGGTAATCTCTTCGGTCTCCGTTCGCGTCTTAGCGCGGCGACGGGCGCGCCAGCCCTTGAAAGCCTCGGTCTTGCCTAACAATCCTTGCGGGCGGGTAATCATCAGGATAATTAACAGAAGGGAGTAAATGACCATGCGGTACTGGGCAAAACCGCGCAAAGCCTCGGGCAAAACAGTGAGCAAAATCGCTCCCAGTACCGAACCGACAATTGATCCGAGACCGCCGAGGATAATCATGATCAGAATTTCGAACGACTTGATGAACTCGAATGATTTGGGATTGAGGTAACCATCGAAGTGAGCCAGCAATACACCGCCGGCACCGGCCATCGCCGAGGAGATAACGAACGCCATGACCTTGTAGCGCGTGGTATTCACGCCCATGGCCTCAGCGGCAAGTTCATCCTCGCGGATCGAGATCAATGCACGTCCAAACGCCGAATTCACTATGTTGTAAACGACGACGATCGTTACAATGGCAATCAGGAAAATCCAGAAGAAACTCTTGACGATGGGAATGCCGGAATAGCCACGAGCGCCACCTACGGCTTCGATATTGTTTAGAAACACCACGATAATCTGGCCGAAACCGAGCGTTACAATCGCGAGGTAGTCGCCTTTCAGCCGCAGCGACGGCACGCCCACCACCAGGCCCGCCAGGCCGGCCGCCACGGCGCCGATCAAAGTTGCAGCTCCCAGCGCGACCGCCCAACCCAACGTACCGCCACCGAGGGTTTCGGCGAGACTTGCACCGTAGCTCACAGAGAAATAAGCCGACGAGTAGGCTCCTACCGCCATAAAACCTGCATGTCCGATGGAGAATTGTCCGGTGAAGCCGTTGATCAAATTCAGGGATACGGCGAGGGTGATCGCGATACCCGACAACATGAGAATGCGACTGAAGTAGGGGTTAATTATCCGGCCCTGAAACACGAAATCCAAACCGTAGAGGACGCCGATTACGAGCAGAGCGATGATGAGATTACGCAGGTAGCGGGGCATGGGATCGAAGTCAGAAAATAGAAATCAGAAGTCAGAATCCCGAAGTTAGAAAGGAAAGCTCCATTCACCTTCTGGTTTCTGGATCTGATTCCTGTCCTGCATTGCATTTCGTTTCATGTTCATACCTTTTCCTGTGAAACTGAACCGAGAAGGCCGGACGGTCGAAAGAGCAGTATCAGGATCAGTATGGCAAACGCGACCGCGTCCTTGTAGGTCGGCGACAAGTAACCAACAACCATTGTTTCAGTGACGCCGATAAGCAGTCCTCCCAGCATGGCCCCGGGAATATTTCCAATGCCGCCCAGCACCGCTGCCACGAAAGCTTTCAAGCCCACTAAAATCCCCATCAGCGGATCGATGCGCGGAATTCTAATCGCGACCAGCACGCCCGCAGCCGCTGCCAGGGCCGACCCCAGGGCAAAGGTGAAGGCGATGATGCGATCGGTATTGATACCCATCAGCTTCGCCGACTGCAGGTTAAACGAGACAGCGCGCATCGCCCGCCCTGTCTTGGTGCGGAACACAACGAGCTGCAGGCCGATCATCAGCGCCAGTGCGATCACCAGCACGATGATGTCGGCGCTATTGATGCTCGCGCCGCCGAACAGCTCGATGTTGCGTTTCTTGAACAGTTCAGGGAAGAACTTTGGGTCAGCGCCGAAAACTACCTGACCGCCATTTTCCAGCAGAAGTGAAACGCCGATGGCAGTGATCAGTGCCGTCAAACGAGAATACTTGCGCACGGGTCGATAAGCGAAGCGTTCTATGATCACACCGAGTGCGGCACAAATTGCCATCGCCAGCAGCATCACCGCCAGGGCGGTAATGAGAGACGGTTCCATCGCCCCACTTCCGAGCAAGCCCCGGGCGATGAGACCGTCGGCGCTCATACCCACCGCCTGAGCACCTCGTACACCCAATCCGTTAGCCAGGTAGTAGCCCATAAAAGCGCCAACCATATAAACGTCGCCGTGTGCGAAGTTAATGAGCTTTAGCACGCCATAGACCATCGTATAACCCAGCGCTATGAGCGAATAGATCGCGCCCAGTGAGACGCCGTTAATCAGCTGTTGGAGGAACGTACTCATAGGTGTGTTCCGCAGTGATGACGATCTCTTTTATGTTTGATTTCTACAAGTTCGAACGACAGCGGAAAGCTAAGGTCAAGGCCAAGCTACTAACTATCCCCTCAGGTCACCATTACGGCGTGGCGCTGCGGGTAGGGCTGGGGCTGGCCTTCGCGCCGGCCGCAGGCGTGGCAGCAGCAGGTGTACTCGCTGCTGTCGGTGACACACTCGTCGATGCCGACGGTGAAGCGCTGCTGGAAGCCATTGTAGGCATAGCAGCGCCCTCGACCTGCACGCGCTCGCGCACCGCATACGTGCCGCCATCTTTGATTTCGATCATGACGATCGGCTTTACAGCATCGCGGTTCTCATTGAAGGTCACGTCGCCGGTAACCCCTGGAAAGCTCTTCGTTGCGGCCAGGGCGTTGCGGATAGCCGTGCCGTCGAGGGAGTTGGCCCGCTTGATAGCGTCGAACATGATGTGGGCAGCGTCGTAGGCGGTTGCAGCCAAGGCGTCCGGGATGGTGTTGTATCTGGCTTTATAGTCGTTGACGAATTTCTGGACCTTTGGATCCGTGTCGTAAGGCGAATAGTGGTTGCTGAAGTAGGAACCGTTCAGGGCCGAGCCACCGATTGCGTAGAGTTGGACCGAATCCCAGCCGTCGCCGCCGACGAGCGGAACCGTGATGCCTTTATCGCGTGCCTGTTTCGCGATCAGCCCGACATCGTTGTAGTAGCCGGGCACGAAGATCACTTCCGGGTTCGAGCCTTTTAGAGAGGTCAGCTGCGCGTTGAAGTCCTGATCGCCTTCCTGAAACGACTGCGTGGCCACGATCTGTCCGCCCAACCGAGTGAACACTTCGTTGATTACCTTCTCCAAGCCGGTGGAATAGTCGTTCTTTCGATCGACCATGATGGCTGCTCGTTTCGCTCCCAGCGTGCGCGCTGCGAACTGTGCGATGGCCGCTCCTTGCACGGGATCGATGAAACAGCTGCGGAAGATGAAGTCCCCTTTCTTTGTCACGTCCGGATTGGTGGAAGAGGGCGTAAGCATTGGGATCTTAGCATTCTGGGCAATCGGAGCTGCCGCGATCGATCGTGAGCTGGCAACTTCGCCCAGAACGGCGTGTACCTGATCCTGGGTCACAAACTTGGTAACGATCGTGGCTGCCTCCGAAGCATCCGAGCGATCGTCCTGCACCAGCAGTTCGACCTGCTTTCCATTGATTCCGCCGGCCGTGTTTACTTCCTCGGCGGCCATCTTGATACCGTTTACGGACGAGATGCCGAAGTTGGCGGTCGAGCCCGTCAGTGACATGAAGACGCCGACTCTGACTTTGTCGCCCCCGCCGCTGCCACCAGGTTGGCATGCGAAAGCTGTCAACAAACTAACGGTTATTAGTAAACTCAGCAGGATGCGTTTCATATGGTCCTCACAGGCGATAGTATTAGACTGATGTTAGAACTTAGAAATCGTGTTTGATCCCGAACACACCGGCCGGGCTCGAACAAAATCTGAGGGGGCTCAACTCTTAACGATTGGTAGCCGGGTCTGAATAATAGCCGCGCCACTGTCCGGACGCAAACTTTCTTGCTGAACCGAGTGAACTAGTTCCTGGTACCAGCTGGCTCGGGTTCACCAATTGAGATCTGAGACCTGAGATTTGAGATCTCATATCCGAGTCTCCCCTGTTTTGCTTTTGCAGGCGCGTAATTATAACCATTTCATCGGCCCTGTCGAGACCCTCCGCGCCAACAATTATAGGGGTGTCCCTCAGTGGGCACCCGTCGCGGGAGAGACGACGGAGATTTCGATAGCTTGAGTTAGGGACACGAGGGGCGGCCACGGAGTGCCGCCCCTACAGCTTCCGCCACATTGTCGGGATCTGCGTGTTGCATCAGCTGCCAATGACCTATAGAGTTTTGCGAAAAGAGAGGGAGAACCACAGATGCGAAGAGCGGACCAGTCTTCGGGTGATATTCCGCGGCGACCATTCGGCCGAACAGGTGTTGAGGTTCCGGCAATTGCGCTGGGTGGTTTCCATCTTGGATTGGTCAAGACGAAACGCGAGGCGATCAGAATAGTGGAGGAAGCCTTCGACGCAGGCATCACTTTCATGGATAACGGCTGGGAGTATCACGACGGTCTGAGCGAGGAAATCATGGGCAAGGGGCTCGTGGGCCGGCGGCATAACGCGTTTCTTATGACCAAGGTTTGTACCCATGGCCGCGGGCGGAAGGTGGCCATGAAGCAGTTGCACGAATCACTGAAACGACTCAAGACCGACTATCTGGATCTCTGGCAGATTCATGAGGTTGTCTATGACAACGATCCGGAATTCCATTTCGCGAAAGACGGAGTCGTAGCGGCGTTAGACCAGGCAAAGAAGGAAGGGAAGGTTCGTTTCGTGGGATTTACGGGGCACAAAGACCCCGCTATTCATCTGAAGATGCTTCGATACGACTACCCCTTCGACGCATGTCAGATGCCCCTCAACGTTCTCGACGGGACCTTCCGCAGCTTTGAGCAACAGGTGCTTCCGGAACTCAACCGGCGCGGGATCGCAGCCCTGGGAATGAAAAGCATGTGCGGCGATGGTGGGCCAGTTAAGAAAAAATTTGTAACGCCGGCGGAAGCTTTGCGTTATGCCATGAGCCTTCCGGTGACTGCGACCGTCAGCGGAATGGATTCTTTGAAAGTGGTGCGGCAGAACCTTCGCATTGTGCGCAACTTTCAACCAATGAACTCCGAAGAGATGCAAGAACTGCGTTCGCGCTGCGCCGCCGGGGCTGCAGATGGACGATTAGAGCTCTACAAAACCTCGAAAGCATTCGATGGGCCGCCGGGACGGAAGCAGCATGGTTTTCCGCCGCCGAGTGATCTGGCTGCATAAGACTATGAAAGAAGCACCACAACTTCATGACGGAACCGCTCCCTTGTCTGGCGACATGACCGCCGACGAGTTTCGACGCTTTGGTCACGAACTGATTGACTGGATCGGCGACTATTTCGAGCACATCGAGGAGATGCCCGTTCTCTCTCAGATACATCCCGGTGATTTGAAGGCGCAGCTTCCATTATCAGCGCCGCAAAAGGGTGAACCCATGGCGCAGATTATCGCTGACGTTGATCAGCTGATCGTGCCCGCGCTAACTCACTGGAGCCATCCTTCGTTCTTTGCTTACTTCGCTACCTCCACGTCTGCGCCCGGCATCTTCGGCGAACTCTTGTCCGCCGCCTTTGATAACAAGGCGATGCTTTGGCGCACTTCGCCGGCGTCTACGGAGTTGGAGGAAGTGGCGCTTGACTGGCTCCGTCAGATGATGGGGCTCGATGCGGGATACAGGGGGATTATTTACGACACGGCCTCCGTCTCGAGTATGCATGCGATTGCTGCTGCTCGCGAAGGCGTGGAACGGCGCATACGAGAGGAAGGTATGAGCGGGAGGCCTGACCTGCCCCTCCTCCGTGTATATGTTTCCGAACAAGCCCACTCCTCAATCGAGAAGGGCGTGATCACCCTGGGTTTAGGACAGCGTGCTCTGCGTAAAATTCCTACCGACGCCGAGTTTCGGATGAATGCCCAGGCTCTCGCTGAAGCGATTGATGAGGACCTGAGCCAGGGCATGGTTCCTTTCTGCGTAGTAGCAACAGTGGGAACGACGTCAACATCGAGTATCGACCCGATCAAAGAGATAGTCCCTATTGGGGAGAAGCACGCCATGTGGCTGCACGTTGACGCTGCTTACGCCGGCTCCGCCGCAGTTGTCCCCGAACTTCGACATATTTTGGCAGGCTGCGAGCGGGCGGATTCCGTTGCCGTTAATCCTCACAAGTGGTTATTCACTCCTTTTGATCTATCCGTTCTCTATTGCCGGCACATGGATCTCCTACAGCGGGCCTTCTCTCTGGTTCCCGAATACCTACGGACGCCTGAGCAAGACCGGGTGCGCAACGGCTCTGACTACGGCATTCAACTGGGTCGTCGTTTCCGGGCGCTGAAGCTCTGGATGATCATTCGCTATTTCGGACATGAAGGCCTCGCATCACGGATTCGGGAGCACTGCCGTTTGGCGAGGTTGTTTACCTCATGGGTGGAAGAGTCTCCCGATTGGGAATTGATGGCGCCGGTGCCTTTGTCCCTCGTCTGTTTTCGTGCCTGTCCGCAAGTCGACGCGGTGGACGAGAAGTCGCGCAATGCCCGCTGGGATGCCTTGAACGAGGAAGTAATGCATGCCGTCAACCGAACGGGCAAAGCATTTCTGTCGCACACTCGCCTAAACGACAAGCT
>JBGTLM010000107.1:0-72183 GCA_041744135.1 Pyrinomonadaceae bacterium | reverse complement strand
TCTAACGCTTGTACCTTGCTCGATTCTTACCTTCGGGTGAGTATGTTTCGTAGGAATCAAATTGGGTGCCGGTGGCTTCGAGCTGCCTGAGAAGAGTGGTCCAGGAACGTCGAGCTTTGGCGGCAGCTTTGGTTGATTATGATGAGTGTCCGAGATTGGTTGACCACCTGGCGGATGGTAGAGGGTAAATGTTGAATTGTCAGGCCTGTTCGAAATCAAGAAGTACCAGCTCAACTGATCCAGAATCTAGAACCCAAGTCTGAACCTAAGACGACTCAGTCAGTTTCGTCAAGTCCTTTGTCTAAACCCTAAGTGGAATCAGGGGGTTTTGCGATTGCAGGCTGTTGAACCCTTCTGGTCCCGAATTTGCTGGAAGTTTTAACGTGTCAATCCGCATATGGCTTCGGGATGAACCGGCGATCGTATGCTGGCGTGGTAGAGCCCGCACTTGCCCTGCAAGGCTCTCCGCCCAGGATCCCAATAAGAAAATTTAACTGAGAACCGCGCCCTCCCTAAAAAGTGCAGTCAAAAACCAGGAGATAGAAATGCCCCAGATAATCAATCGGCCAGTGGCTTTACCTAATCACAGGAAGCAAGGTATGGCTCTCAAAAGTAGATTCGTGCTCTCGCTAGTTGCGTTTGCCGCGCTTAGTCTTGGCTCTGCTATGTCGGTGAAAGCAGATGTGATCGGCGTCTGTACGGACGTTCCGGGACAAAGTGGTCTCGGCGCCTGCAACAAGAGAGTCAATATCACCGGCAACATAGTAACTATAACTTTGACCAACACGAGTCCGGCGGCCAACGGCGGGTTTATCACCGCCGACGCCTTTAACCTGACGGCGGGCACAGTCGTCACGAATTTCATGTCAACGAACGCCAACTTCGGATTTATGCAGGGTAATATCAGTGCCAACCCGTTCCCAGATAGGAATGCGTTGATTAGCACCGGCGGGCAGTTTGAGGGCGGTGGCTCACCGAACGGAGGGATCGGAGTTGGGCAAATGGCGATTTTCACCTTAACGCTAGCGAGCCTTAACGGGAACACCGAGTCTTCAATCTTCAACAGCGAGGCGATCCGGTTCCGGGGGTTTAATGACGGTGGATCAGACAAGGCGCTGGTAACAACCGTTCCTGAACCCACCTCGATGCTGCTGCTGGGCACTGGTCTTCTCGGACTTGCCGGCGCAGCCAGACGGCGATTTAGACGCAGCTAGAACAGAGAGACGGTTTTAACAGAGCCCCACGGGTACGCCCCGTGGGTGCGGCGGCTGTGAGTCCGTCAGTCGCGTGTGTTTCACGCAGTGGTGCCCAAGCCACCCACCATGGCTTATGCTCGGAATCGTCTAGGCGGAGTTGCGGGAGCCGTGAGCGAAGCTGCGGCTTCTAGCAAATCGGGCACTCCCCATCAGGAATACCTTCTTAAGCCAGAACCTCAGGCTCCCTCCCACTAAGGCATAAGAATAGGCCTCCTCGCCACCGGTCGAGTCTTGCAGTAAGTTTCTTTTCGGCAAACGCTTCACACCGAGGGATAATATGAACCCGCGGAAATCCCCATTACATTCCCCCGCGTCTCGGCAGCGCTTTTCGTGCGGCTTCGTGTGATTTCGTGGATCGAGTCTTTGCCCACGGAAGGCGATCCACGGGATCCCCCACTAAAAACACAAAACTAAGCGCCTTTCCCTCTTTCATCGGGTCAGCGTGTCTTTGGGATCATCGGCGGGCGCGCGCAGGCAGAATTCGTGGCAGTGCCTGAGAACCATTGGCTGAGATTTCCTTCAAATTTGGATTGGGGGTCGGCGGCAGCGGTGCCTGAAGCTTTTATCACTGCTCATGACGCTTTGTTCACCCAGTCGGATTACAAATGGGTGAAACATTACTAGTGCACGCGGCAGGTTCGGGAGTCGGCACCGCGGCCGTTCAACTGGGTCGGGCTACGAGCCCGAACATTTTCGGGACCTCGCGCACGGCAGACAAGCTGGAGCGGGCGAACCATACGGCCTCAGTGGGTCTCTTGTTATCAAAAACGATCCGGCTGTCTTAATCGATGCGGTTCACGAATGGACGGGTGGCCAGAGCGTAAACGTTAAAAATTGGATCAGGTTCGCGATGCTCACAACCGCATGGAGTCGAACGAGAGTTTTGGCAAGATTGTCTTGCTGATTGAATAGGCTTTCAATCGGTCCGTGGTTGGGCTATTCGGTCCGTGCCTTGGCGCGTTTGACTGCCTGAGCAAGTTCACGGGCGCGAGGCAACGCATCTACGCCCCTGGCAATCTGTGGATCGGTCTCGTTGAGGACCTGCAGAGCGGCCATCATTCCATAAGCCGCGGTTGCCAGCTCAAATCGGAGCTGCCTCTCTACGAAAGGACGCGAGCGCTCCAACTGTTCCGGCGTAGCTTTGAACTCCGGCTTGCCGGCGACAAAGCGCTTTAGTTCTTTGAAGAGAGCATCCGTGACCGGGAAGTCTGTGGCTTTCAGGTCGTGCCTGAACTCGATCGGGTTTTGGACTTTATAAGCTCCAAAACCGAGCAGGCGACCAGTAGCAAGTTCAAGCGCAAAGGCAAAGATCGAATCCGCTAGCTTTGCTTCGGCAGGAGTAATCTTCGCGGGCTTGGCAACCTCGTCCGGCGCGATGCCTCCCCCACCATAAACGGTGCGACCGCCGTCAGTGCGGCTTTCAGGTCCCAAGGGAGCCGCCTTTTGGGCCTCAGTTCCCTGAGACTTCTCGTTGGCAATTCCCCCATGCGTGTAGTAGTCGTAGACGCCACCGGTGGAGTAGTCGCGCTGAATCAACCGGCCCGAAGGCATAAAGTATTTCGCGATGGTGAGTAGCAGCGCAGAGTCGTACTCGAGCTGAATCGGCAACTGCACAATCCCTTTACCGAACGTGTTTTCCCCGACAATCAGCGCCCGATCGTGATCTTGCAATGCGCCCGCCACAATTTCTGCGGCCGAAGCTGAATCACCATTAACCAACACTACCAGAGGCGTTTGATCCGGCGAGTCATTCACCGCCCTGAAGTTTTCGGAGCTGCCCCTGATTCTTCCCTCTTGCTTGACTATTAGCTGGCCGCGCTGCAGGAAAGTGTTGGCAACCCGCACGGCTTGAATCAAAAGGCCGCCACGATTTCCACGTAAATCCAGGATCAGCATATTCATGCCTTTTGAATGTAGATCCTGAAGGGCTTCCTGAAACTCATCGGACGTTGTCTGATTAAATCCGCCGGTCATCGCCACATAACCAACGCCGGGTCTGACTAGATAGGCTTGCGGAATTGATGGCAAAGGCACCGCATCGCGGGTAATGCTTAACGTCTCTGTCTGTCGTGAAGCTGCGTGTTCGACCGTGACCTTTACGGTCGTGCCGCGCGGACCGAGCAAAAACTTTCGCACCTCGGGATAGGTTTTGCCTTTCATCGACTTGCCATCGACTTCGAGAATCCGGTCACCAAAGCGCAGCCCCGCGCGGGCGGCGGGTGCGTCTTCAAAGGTGGCGCGAATGTAGGTGTTGACTAGATCGCCCTGACGGAGATCGCCGATGGTCGCTCCTATGCCGAAGTACTCCGAGCGTTGTTCGGTCCTGAACGAAGCGTACTCAACCGGATCGAAATAGGTTGAATGCGGATCGAGCACGTTCAGCATGCCGTTGATGGATGACTTGAAGATAATGTTGTAGTCAATTTTCTTTCCGTCAATGTAATTTGCCTGAATTACGGAAAGAGCCTCACCCAAGTCAGTTCTAATTATCGTAGGAGAGACGACTGACTTGTTTGTGGTAGTGTTAACGCCCGGTACCGTACGCTCCGGATTGATGCGTCTAGCCGACGGGTTTTGCTGGCCAAAGATGATTACGGGGAGTGACAGGGCAATAGCCAGAAACAAAATGCCAGGTAAATAAAATCTTCTACTCACACGACCCTCCTAAGTTCTGTTCGCTCCACGAATTTTGTATCTTCACCCCGGCTGACCGCGTCTGGTCGGCCAATACGGGCTGCCAGAATAGCACGAACAACCGAAGGCTTTGAAATATACACCGCCACTACGAGGAAGTTCATCGCCCAACGTCCCGCCGCAGCCGCGCGACCGGGGCTAATGTTGTCGGAAAAAGGGATTGCGCGCTTCTTGGTTCGAAAGCTGTCCAGCTTCAGGGATTAGTGATTCCACCATCGAGAAACGTTGCCCCCGGCCAAGGGTCGGACTTTAAAGAGAACCCGAGGTCCCTGACCGGTCTCTGTCCGCCGACAGAGGGACTACCTCAATGACCGGGGACTCGTCTGCAGGAAAAGAGGGTCTGACGCATTTTTTCGTGACAAATGAGTCCGGTGTTGTGCACTATGAAGCACAATAGAAACAATTCAGTAGGTAATGGTCTCAACTATGGGGAGGATTGAGAATGGCTAAACAACTGCAACGAGATCAGCTTTTCTCGTTTGCCACGAATAATAAGGAAGAATACGAAGAGCTACTGCGCCAGTTTGTTGAAACACCTACCGTGTCTGTCGACCCAGCCCACGCCGAAGACATCCGGAAAGGTGTTGACCTGACGGTGGATACGTTGCGCCGTTTTGGCGGCAAGGTCGATGTCTATACGGTCAATAAGGGTAATCCAGTAGTTCATGCCGTCTTCGGGGAGGATAAAAACCGACCCACCGTCACCGTCTACAACCACATCGATGTTCAGCCTGCCTCAAAAGTAACTGAACCCTGGGAAACGGAGCCTTTCGTAATGACCAAGAAAGGCGATAGCTATTTTGGTCGTGGCACGACTGATGACAAAGGTCCCGCCCTGGCGGCTTTGTTTGGCGCCCGGGCCGCGATCGAGGCGGGTGTGGCAATCAACATTCGTTTCCTTTGGGAGTTTGAAGAAGAGATCGGTTCGCCTAACTTCGAAAAGATTATTTCCAACGCAGCTTCAGATCTGCGCACCGAATCCGTGGTCGTCTCCGACACGGTCTGGGTTTCGAGAGAGCGGCCGGCGAACTCGGCTGGCCTGCGGGGCTTGATGGGATTTCTGCTGACCCTGGAAACAGCAACTGTCGATGCGCATTCAGGGGAAGTCGGCGGCGCCGCGCGAAACCCGCTCGGCGAGCTGATGAAACTCGTCTGCGATCTTCACGATCCAGTCACCGGCACGGTGAAAATAGAGGGTTTCTACGACGACGTCATTCCGCCGTCCCAAAAGGAACTTCGCGATTGGGCAGACTCAGGCTTTTCTGCGACAGCTTTCAAGACGGCGCATAAACTTAAGTCAATGCGGTCTGACGATGACTTGGAAGTGATGAAACGCATTTGGGGGATGCCAACATTTGAAGTGCACGGAGTAGCAGGCGGTTACCAGGGGCCCGGAGTGAAGTCGATTGTGCCGCCGCGCGGAGAAGTAAAGGCCTCGTGCCGTCTTGTCCCTGGCCAGGATCCCAAGGAGATTGCCGAGTTGCTTAAGTCTGCTGTTAAAGCAAGCAACCCGGATGTCCAGATCCACTTCGAGTCGATGGCCCCGGCTTTCCAAACTTCGGTGGAGGGTCCACTGCCGGAAGCACTAAAGCGAGCGGTGAAGTTTGCGTTCCAGCGGGACGCAGTGTTTGTTCGCGATGGTGGCACCATTGGCGCGATGACAAGTATCGAAAAAGTGCTCCGGTGCCCGATCATGTTTCTGGGTCTGTCGTTACCCGAGCACGGTTACCATGCGCCGAACGAGAACTTCGACTGGCAACAAGCTTCAGGAGGAATGGTGGCTTTTGCGAAATACTTTGAGGAGATTTCCAACCTGCCAAGGTAGAGAAGAAGAAATTAGCCGCGGATTTACACGGATGAACGCGGATCAGAACAGGTCAAAACAAATATTGTCGGAATGCCGTGCGGATTGTGCAGTCCACCTCCTACCTGAGGATCTTTCTGGCTTTTTTCTGATCCGCGTTCATTCCGCGTAAAATTGCGGCTTCTTCCGTTCAAATCACGCAAGCCAGGCGCTCTTCATTCAGGGGATGGAATCCAAGCCGCGCATAAAACGCGCGGGCCTCAGGGTTCTCAAGATGCACGGCCACGTCGATGCGCGTTACGGCTTCCTTTGTCAGCTGTTCCTTAAGCGCTTTTATCAATACCGTGCCGATGCCTTCTCCGCGACGATCTGCTTTCACCGATACGTCATCCAGTTTTGCTACCAGTGCTCCCATCGACGTGGAGATGGCGTAGCAAACTACGCAGATGCCAGCGGCGCCGTCATGGTCGTAAGCCATCCAGACGAACCCCAGATCGGGGTGCTCGAGAAACAGGTAGAGCGCGTCATTTAATCCCTGGATTCCGCGATCTCCATAGGCCTGGCTGCTGGCGCGATAGTGTTCGTCTTCGCTGAGAAACGCACTCAGCATATTGAAGGCGTCCGAGACATCAGGTGCGGTCATTTTGCGGCAGGTGATCAAAAAACCTCCTCTCGTTTGGCTTCCAGTTGCTTCTTATCATGCCACAGAAGGCTTCCGGTGATAACCCTCCGTTCCACGTTCAGCACGTAATTCCACTCTTAAAGAAAATCGAAAAACTGGCGCTCGGCGTCGAACGCCGAGATGTTTCCGGCTGGTTTCCGCGCGCTGAGACTGGGAAAAGTAGTCGGCACAAAAACTGCGGGGGCCGTAATAGGAAAGGGCAGCATAGTTTTGATTGACGGCTCAACCGTGCGCCCCCGGGCGTGGGAGTGTTCCTCGCTGATCCGAAACGCACGAACATGGAAACTATGGCGTCCAACCAGACATGCTGGTGGACAGTCTGCCCGAGGACACTCTGGCAGGGTGCGACCGCCAACTCGAGGCCACGTTGGGGAGTTGATGAACAACTACAGGTCCAAAACGCAACGTAGCCAGTAACGAATGAGGTGTGTTGGGCACGAGCCAAAATTAGCCGCGGTTCACGCGGATGCTAAAAAGCAAAATGCTCTGATATTGACGTCAACCTTCGAATTACGGTTCAGCTCCGTTAATTTGCAGGTGAGGAAGGCGGACCCTGTCCCGGCTCTTCCGCTGAGAGAAATTCAAGCTTGAGCCGGGGACAGGGTTCACCTTCCCGACTGAGAGGTTGTTGGAGTTGAGGGGTTCATAGATCGGGGTGATTGCGTTCGAGCTTGAGGGTGCGCGCTCCGCTTTACCCCCTTCCTAACCTGCCACCCTAAGAATCCTTTTTCCGGATCCGCGTCAATCTGTGCCTAATGTATCTTTTAGCGAAGCTTGAGCGGTCCTCTTGGGGAATCCGGGTCAGGGGTTGAGTTTGAAGTCGTTGGGCACAAACTCAAGCGAGCGAATGGTTCCTTCAGTCTTGGCTCGCACATCGCCCCCAGGCAGGTAAGAAACAACGACGGCGTTCTCGGGCTTGCGCACTCCGCAGGTAATCTCGCCCGCGACATCCGGCGCGAAGGTCGTGATATCCATTTCCTCGAAACTGGTAGCTTTTAGTCTGAGAAGGCCAGAGCCCGACTTGAGCGTGAAAATGATACCTTTCGCGTCGCAGTCAATCCGCACCAGCAGCCCCTGACTTTGCTTCTCGCCTGCTCCAGGTTTTCTCAGCGCATCCCGCAAGTAAGAAGTTGGATCGCTATTATTGGCTTGGTCTGTTTGCATATCGACGACGACATCCCCTGCTCGCTCTTCTCTACCTGTGCGAAATTGCGCCATGGCTTCCTGTATCGAAGAGATCCGTACGAGTAACGAGCTGGCTCTGGCTCGAATCTGCGGGTCCGCGCCAGTAGCTGCCAAGGGTTCGATCACTCTTCGCGCTCCTTCGAAGTCCTGTTTGCGGATATAGAGCTGACCCAAAACGAACAAAAACTCTTCGCTCCCCGGCGAGAGAGCAACTGCGCGTTTGATCATCACGATCGATTCATCCAATTGCTCGCCGGTTACCAGGTTCACGAACGCCAACAGATGATAGGATTCCGGAAAATCAGGTTTAAGTTCGATCGCCCTGCCGAGCTCGACGCGCATTCTCCGAACAGTTTCCGCCGGGAAGTCGTGAACCGGTTGCCCTTCGGTAATTACTTCACGACTCAACGCATAAGCATAGTAGTAGTGCGCCAGGTAGTTGGTGGAGTTCTCGGCGACGGCTTGCTGCAGGTGCTCCTTTGCCTCGGAGAATTTCTTTTGCTGCATGTGCACCATCCCGAGTGATGCATGGGCCATGGCCAACTTGGGATCGAGGGCCAACGCTTGTTCCAGTTTCGTTTTTGCGTCCTCGGGGCGCTGGATGTGGAAGAGGAGATCGCCGAGGAAGGCGTGGGCCTCAGCGTCGGTAATGGGTGCAGTCGTCATTTCAGCGCTGAACTCGAGTTTCTTTTCGAAGGTCACGATCTGACCGCGATAAGAGTGGCGCTGAACGTAATCTCTTAACTCCTTCTGCATTCCGGCGTAGTCGGTTTGAAAAGCCTGGCGGAAGGCTTTTTCTGCCGGAATGTTTTGCCTGAGCTGATCCAGAAATACGCCGAGTTGACGGACTCGCCTTCCTTCGTTTCCCTGGATCAGGTAATGAATCAGCACCCACGACTGTGCATAGAAGAGTCCGCGCGCATCGTGCTTGTTACGTTCCAGCGTGTGGTAGTCAACGGCAAACAGCTTGTGGAGAGGGACCAGTTGGCTCGTTCGTAATAATTGAAGGTGAGGATTAATTAGACTGCCAAGGCGAATCTTTTGATCGTCCTCGATATCGAAAGTGCTGTAATACTCAGCTAGGCCCTCGTTGAACCAGATCGGAATGCTGGTCCGGCCCAGCGAGTTGTTGACAAGCAAATGAACATACTCGTGAAATATGACTGCGTACGGGTACTCCTCGCGCTTTTCCGTCGTCAGCGTGATGTAGTTTACTTCACGCCCCGGTTGAAAATAGCCGGCCACCGCAACCGTCTTGCCGTCAGCCACAGGCTTGAAGGGCTGGTAAGAGCTGTCGCTCTTGAACACAACGACGGTAGTCGGGATCGGCGAAGTAAACTTCATCCGCGGAAAGAGACGTGAGAAGACTTCGCGAAACTGCTCGAGTCGCGTGGCTACTTTACGTACTTCTTTCTCACCCGCATTACCGACCAGAAAGAAGTTGCTCGAGCGCACGCTCACCCATGTGTCTTTTGCATGCGCTGGATGACTGGCGGGCCAAGCCGCAAGAGAGTAGAGGACGATGGCGAGGACAACAGTAAACCGTTTCGGCATTGCTTATTCTGCTATGGAAGACTGGAACTGCCCGGCTAACAACATCAGGCGATGGACTTGTTGTTGCCACGCTTGGAGTGAGACGGGCGGTTAAGGTCCCAGAACTATACAAAGCGGTATTTGTCGCTGTCAAATTTAGATCTAGTCCGAGTACTGATATTTTCATAATCACGGTGCTCAGTCCGAAGGCGGACGACTAACAGGTCCAGAACTTCGGATGCTTTTAGCACTCAATCTTGAACTGACCCCAAGGTGGAGGAAATTTGCAGGTTGGGAAGGTGGGCAAGCGCAGCGCACCCCCGCTTCCAGCGCAGCGTCTTTCGCTAGGCTACAAAAAGCGCTCAATTCTCATGCTGACTCAGTCCGGCGTAGTCTTGAAGAAAACTAAAGTTGATAACGCTGCGCTGGAGCGGGGGCGGCCGACGCTTTGCCCACTTTCCCAACCTGCAAATTACCGTGAGCCTTTTTGGGTTTTCACACAGTCACTGCGGCTTGCAACCAAAAGGCGCGCCCGATACTCTCAGAGCGCGCCCTTCGGATCCAAGCCAATTGGCTATGGGTTAGTTTGGCATCGGGTTAGTTTGGCATCAAGACAGTATCAACCACGTGAATCACGCCGTTGGACTGATAGACATTTGCGATGGAGACCGTGGAGGTACCACCCTTTTCGTCTTTGAGTGTCAGGTTGTTGCCGCTCATCGAGGCCGACAGATTGCCACCGCTGACAGTCTTGAATTGCGCGGTGCCGCCATCGGCTTTGATGCGCTTGGCAATCGCCTTGGAGTCGAACTTTCCGGCCAGAACGTGATAAGTCAGAATCTTTGTCAGCATGGCCTTGTTCTCGGGCTTCACCAAAGTTTCGACAGTGCCTGCGGGCAGCTTGTCAAAGCCGGCGTTGGTCGGCGCAAAAACGGTGAATGGTCCTTTGCTTTTCAAGGTCTCAACCAGCTCCGCAGCTTTCACAGCGGCCACCAGTGTCGTGTGATCTGCCGAATTCATGGCGTTGTCCACAATGTCCATGGACCTCATCATGGCCGCACCACCGACCATCGGATTTGAGTCTTTCATCTGCCCGTTTGCGCTTTGATTTGCGAATGCTGCTACTGCGAGCAGTAGCACAAGAGATAATTTCTTCACTTCTTCCATCCTTTTTCGATAGAGATTTTTGGAACTGCAAACGATATACGGCAGCCGTCGGGGAACCGGATTGCTTTGGCTGAAAATAAATCCGGTCAGCGGGCGGCGGCTCTCGAGAGAGCGTGGCGGCTATAAAGAGGTAGCGAGAAAAGCTAGGTAGTGTCTCTTAATTGACCTTACAGTTCATTTTCGTGAGGCTTCGTGTAATTCGGATCGAGTTTTTGCCCGGGGATGGCGATCCACGAATTCGCATGAGAGTCACGAAACCCAAAGCGCTTGTTTCTCATTGATGAAAACTAGCGAACATATTTGACTCCTGTACAGTCTCCAAACTGCGGGTCGAATCTACCACCCGGTCGCTACCGCTCGGGGTTCTGACAGAAGAGGCGGGCCCGACGCCCGCCTCTCAACTTGATTACAGATGCACTCGGAGACTACTCCTCCGGGCCAGTGCAGGTTGGTCCATGAAGGGCGGGAATCTTTTGACTGATCACTGGATAGTTTGGTGCTTCATCGATATTGATCTGCGTCCAGTGCGCATAGTTCTCAGGAACGTTAGTGTCGGCGAAAATTGCTTCGACGGGACACTCAGGCACACAGGCATCGCAGTCGATGCAGGTGTCGCCATTGATGTAGAGGCGATCAGGCAATTCATGAAACGCCTCAACCGGACACACAGCAGCGCAATCCGTGTACTTACAGTCAACACATAACTCCACTACCACATACGTCATAGGGGAAGAAGCTCCTTTCGAGAATGGCAAATGTTTATATGTAACGCCTCGAATGTCAACAGAAAACTTTCAATGCGCGGCTTACTGATTTCATTTTTCGTTATGCTTTTGTGTGCGGTGAAGCAGCGCGCAATTTCTAGATGTTTGAATAATCTCGAACATCTAAGGCGATCCACAATTCACACGAACCGATACGAAATCTTTTAGTGACGTTTCGTGTGAGTTCGTGGTTCGTCTTAGTCGGGTTCTGCAGGTTGTTAAGAGCGAAACGCGGGGATTGGCTTGAACCAACTCTCCGCGTTTCTTCTAGCTTCTACGCCTCTTCGTGTCTCCGCGTCGTGACGCCTACTGCCAACCGCCCCAGCCACAAACTGTAACTTACGCTCCACCCGAATCTCTTCTGTTCACTGACCCAGGCCCGTTCACTGTTTGATTGATCGCCGGGTCGCCGTCATATATGACCTGAGAAGGACCAGAAACCGTAACGTTTAGCGCGTCGCTGGCAAAAACTTCAACTTTCGCCACGCCCTTCGAGTTTACCTCGGCCCTGGATGCGCGCAGTTTATGAGCATCAACCGTACCGGCGCCGTTAGCATCAATGTCTAACTCTTTGGTCTCACCGGAAACCCGGATTGTAGGCGCACCATTGGAATCAATATCAAACTTGTCATTCTTGAGACGCGAGACCTCGATTGTGCCGGCGCCATTTGCCGAGATTCCCTCGATGTTTGGCACCGAGATCTTTATCTTCATCGGTGTGCGAGTAGAGTAGCTACCAACATTATTTATGCGCAGCGCTCCGTTTGTAACCTCGGTGGTGACCATTGCCAGAAGATTGTCGTCGCCTTCAATCTCCAGAGTTTGCGGTTGCTGGCAAACCACGTCGATCTCGAAAGCTCCGTCGGTGGTAATGAACGTAAAAGGGCCCAACTCTCGCTTTTCTACTTTGTGAACACCAGAACCTGTGACGCCGTGCATCTTGTCGACATGGTGACAACCGGTGGCGAGCGAGCAAAGAATTATGATCAGTAAAAACTTCTTCATGCGTCTCCTATGGGTTGCGCGGTCGCCGGCGTTCTTCGCGTGAATATTCAAGCGTGCGGGTTGTGTTTTCGGTAACGCTGGCCGCCGGCTCAGCTAACGATAGCGGTTGAGGAGCGCGAAACTCGGTCTGCATTACGGCAGAACTGGGCAGCGCCATAGGCTCGCGCTTTGCATTTGTCAGCCGACCCAACTGACGGTAAAGGAAAATTTCCGAGAAGGCGCAAATAAGAAAAGTCAGGAACATAAAAAGAACGATCAGTTCTTCGCCAAATCCCCCTTCTAGCTTTAACGCAATTGGTCCCCCAAGGAGGAGCCCCATGGAGGCTAATGCCACGAGCACCATCGCGGTGACTATCGCACTAATAGCTCCCGTCTGTCTGAACTCGCTGCGTTCTTTCAGGCTGGTGCCGCAGCGATTACAGAAACTCAGTCCCGGCGCGATGGGGCTACCACAACCTGAACAGTACATAGGTAATCCTCTTATGTGAAAAGACTGGCGCGCGGCGGCAGGCGCTTTATAGTTCACTAAGGTAGAACGGCAGAGTGCAAGTCTAGGTTCCCACCAACTCGCTTTGGATTTCGGGGCCTTAGCGTCCGGGCACATACGTAAGCCAAAAATAGATCACCTGCCCAACTCCGATGAAGAAACCAATTATGGCGCCAAAGAGCTCAATCGTTTTCAAGTGCTGGGCCGCCACCGACAGCACGAGAGATTCAAGCTTTTCAATAGGGTATTCTGAAACCTTCTTGCGCACGAGGCCGCCGACATCAAAATCGGCAATGGCCGAGGGCAGACGTTCGCGGGCGGCGGCGGTGATTCGTTCAACCAGAGCCGCGCTGGCGCGCTTTACCGAGTGCTCCGAAAGGTGATCTCCCAGCCGGCCGATCGGCGCAATCAGCAACCGCTCGATCTGCGCGGACATGACGGCGTTGATGGTTCGCGCCGTATCTTCGTGCGAAAGGATATCGAGCAGGCTGGTAGTAAGAAAGTTCTTGAGACGCCTTGCGGAATCAGGGTTGATTCGCTTGAGCGCTGAGTCCATCGTTTGCGAACGCACACTTGCGAGCGCATCTGTAACATAGGCGGAGACCGATTGCGTCAGTTCCGGGCTTTGAACCAGCTCGAGAATTCGATCCGCCACTTGGGTCTTCATCATCTCAAACTTCGCCGGTTCTAGCTGACCGATAATTTCATTCACCGGACGTGCGAGCAGACTGTCGATAGTCGAGTTCAGAAAGGCTTCGGCTTCCTGCGCGAACGCCGGACCGCGCAGATATTCCTCAATGCGTTTTGGCAGGGTCTTATTGATCAACTCATCCACTTCGTGGTGAATTCGCTCGCGCGAAATAAAAATCTTCTTGATCAGTGAGAGCTGCTGATAATAGTCGTCGACCTCGCGTTTGATTAGGGCGCCCATCTGCTGTCGAGTGTTCTGGCTGGTAGCAATATCGGCGAGATGATGGACGATTGGCGGGACTTGCTGGTCCAGGCGCTCTTTAATGAAAGTCACGGTTTCGGGAGTGAAGGTGTCCGCGAGCGTGGCATTGCTGCGGGCGAGATCGTCTAGACGTCCCGACATAAACCCCCGCACTTTTCGTTTGAACACTTCTTCACTCACCAAATTGTGAAAGCGTTCTTCCACAAAGCGGGAGATCTGATCGAGTGCATCATCGCTTAAAGTGGCGTCAATTCGGCGCGCCAATACCTGGTCGATTTGTCGATCTACAAAGCCCGCAATCGCCGCAGCTGTCTCCTCGCTCTTGAGCGTCGCAGCAATATATTCAGCCAGGCGGTACTGCAGGGCGGAAATCGTGTCGAGTACTGGTGTGCGCGCGCCGGTCGGCAGCGCGTCGATGAATGATGGATAAACTGTGGCCAGCAGATCCGCAGTGTAGGCGTTAACGAAATCGTCAATCTTGCGCTGAAAAAAATCTGTTTCGAACAGGGCATTGAAGACGGTCTCCTGCGAAACCAGTTCGTTCCCGACGGCGTTGCCAATAGACTGGGCCAGCCGCTCGCGGTGCCGCGGGATCATTCCTTGGGGCCAAACCGTAATACCCAAAAGCTTAACTGGCTGATAAGGATGAAAGAGCATCCAGATCGCCAGCCACGCGGCGCCATAGCCGTGAATTGTCGCAATCACGACGATGGCAATGCCGACTATTAACTTGAATGTAAAGGGATCGATGGTAAACCTCAGTTGCCGATGGTTAATCTTCGGAGGAACATCAGGATGCTAAACGTAGGTAGGGACAGGCGTCAAACAGTATCTACTGTTACTGGTGCAGTTTGGCGCAACCAGCTCGGTTTTAGTCAACTACGGAACCGAGGAGCGGTAGCGACCGGGTCAAGTGTGCGCAACCTCAACATAAGATAGAACCGTTCCACTCCCGACAATAATTCAAACTTGAGGTAGTGGCTCTCCCTGCTCGTACTCAACGTACAATCGCCTCTATTAGGTCGTGCTCATTCCAAAGACGCCTCTTGCTACCCTTCTTAACCCAGGGCGTGTTACCGCTTTGCCAGCAACCTGACTCCTTCATTTTGCGTGTTGCATTGGCTTTGAAAGCATTAGAACTATGTCCGGACGCGGTTTGTGGTCACCACAGAATGAACATGGTTCGTTCTCACATTGATAGTCCACAATCTCCACTTACGAGCCTTGCAAGTCTCACGAATCGCCACTTCGATAGCTCCTCGTCGCCTCGCGGTAAGGTTGACAGGCGGGCGTTTAAGAGCGCGTTCGTTGTATGTCGCCAGCGTCGATCTGGCGGTATTAGTGGCGAACCGTAGCGATTATGAAAGCGGTCAACGGAGCCACGTGAGTCGCCATGGAGCCAAGTACCATAGGCGCGAAAGGTAATAAGGTAACCGAGCGGAACACGATCAGTGTTGAACTCGCGGTGAGGGTGAGTCATGGTGTTTACATTGTTTTGAATTTGCTTAGTTAGAGCAACCGCATTTTAGGGCTGGAGTGGGTGAACAAGGTTGTTTGAGACTATTCTTGAGTGCAACCCGCCATTGACCCGGTCGCTACTGCTCCTCGGTTCTGTAATAGAGCGCTAACCAAACCGAGCCATTACTCTATTGGCAGGAGCTCGCGTAGTTCGCTCATGATGTTTCCACCGGATAGCCGGCGTCGATCCAGGCGCTGGTGCCGCCGGTTACGTTTAAGAGGTTGGCGAAGCCGTGTTGCTGGAGGATGCTGGTCGCGGTGCTGGAGCGGTAACCGCTTCCGCAGATCACAGCGGTGAGCTTTGTCGGTTCGAGCTCCAAGACCGGGACCCGCTCTTTCAGATTGGAGAGTGGTTCAGCGATGGCCCCGGGGACATGACCGCTGGTGTACTCAGGAGGACGACGCACGTCGAGAACCTGGAAATCTGTTTGGACGGCAATCAAATCATTCAATTGATGGACGGTGATTTGGGGCACTGCCGCCCGTTCCAGTCCAGCCTCGCACCAGGCGTCCATGCCGCCCCTTAGGTAACCGTGCGCGCTCTCAATTCCCACGCGCGCCAGCCGCATCTGAGCCTCGTCAACCCTTTCTTCCGAATCAGTGACGATGACAATCGGACTTTGCAGGGAGATTAAAGAGGCCGCCCAAATCGCAAACTGGCCACCAAGACCAATATTGATTGAACCGGGAACATGGGCGGCGCCAAAATCCGCTGCGGAGCGAACATCAAGAACCACGTAACCTCGAGAGATCAATTCGTCGACTGCCAACGGGGAAAGAGCCGCAGGCTTTGGCAGCGCAGCCAGTGCGGCCGCACCCTCTCGGTTTATCTCCGCGTCTTCGAAAAAGTATGCCGGAGCTGTCGGCAGCGCTGATGTCATCATGCCGATGAACTCATCCTTCGACATCGGCCTGAGCGCGTAGTTATTTATTTTTTGCTCGCCTATAGTCGAAGAGGTTTGCTTCGAGATATTTCGTCCGCACATGGATCCGGCGCCGTGCGCGGGATAAACCTCAACCTCGTCTGCAAGCCTCAGTAGTTTCTGGTGCAGACTGTCGTACATCATTCCGGCCATCATCTGTGGTGTGTAGCCTTGCCCGCCCGCGAGATCGGGACGACCCACGTCGCCGATGAAGAGCGTGTCGCCGGTAAGTACCTTCCGCGGCTGGGGCGACACTTCCGTGTCGATGACGAGTACGGAGACGCTTTCCGGAGTATGACCGGGAGTTTCGACTATTCGGAGCACTACCTTACCGATTGTGATTTCGTCGCCTTCTCTAACGGCGCGATGCGGGAAAGTCGCTCCTGCTTTTTCGCTGAACACGATCTCAGCGCCGGTGCGAGCGGCAAGCTCGCGATGGCCGCTCACGAAATCCGCGTGCAGGTGAGTTTCGATTACGTACTTGATCTTCAAGCCCTGCACTTCGGCTTCGCTGAGGTACTGATCTACGTCCCGCTGAGGGTCTACCACCACCGCCTCACCCTGCGATCCGATCAGGTACGAAGCATGCGCCAGACAAACGAGATAGAATTGCTTGAAGTACATGAGTAACTTGCGATAGCTGAGTGGTTATTTGCCTCACTGGTCGGCGCCCGTAGTCCAAAGTTACGGACCCAGGCAAGCGAGGTGGTGAAGTTGTACCCAATTTGAGGTGTTTTACGCAAGCGAAGCAGGCACCGAAGAGAGGAGGCAGGAGAAAGAGGGGCAGACGGCGGGACTAGCCACTCAACAGCGGAAGCGAATCCCCGATTCACGAAAACACGCGAAGACGCACGAAATGGATGTCCTAATTCGTGCTACTTCGTGTGATTTGGTGGATCGCTTTACGGTTGAAGCTAAATGGTTATAGCGGCCCGCACATTAGGCCTCTGAGAAACGAACGTTTCTTTGCTATCGGAAACCGAGGGCGTTAGTGGCTTCGTGATGATGTATAGCAATGTTTCGCACACCTGACGCGTGCCCGTTCCGACAGTGTTTCCCTTCTCATCCTGCAGCACATAAATCTTGCCGTAAAAGTCCAAGGGAAACATCATAGGTATTGTGCACATGTTTTTCTCGGCAAAGGGCACTGTGTTGGCAACCTCAGGCTACGGAGGCGACCCTTAGTTCAATTTGCCCGCGTTCAGTTTTCGTCGAACGGCTCCGGCAACTCCCATTAATCCCGTTCCAAGTAGCAACATGGTCGCAGGTTCGGGGGTTGGCGTGTTTGTACCAGGCGGCTTTTCACTGCCACCATCTCCAGGGCCGCGGCTTTGCAGGTGAACCTGTGTCAGATCAATAAACAGGTTGCCCCCGTTCAAGCCCGACAGTGTGAACGTCAGCGTATTGGTAACTCCCTGTGCAATGCCCTCGCCTATACCCTGCCCGTGGGCTGAGACTTCAAATGACGAAAGACCACCTTGGTTGAAACTCCAGAGATTGGCGTTGCCAGTCGCCGAATAAGTTCCGGTTACGTTCGGCGAGGTGTCGAAACCAAGCCCAGTCAGAATTGTACCGTCTCCCAGTTCGGTCGAAGTGTTGGTGAGCTGAACGGTTAAGACATTCCCGTTCAACGTGAAAGTTGCCGTTGCATTGCTGTTGACGAAGGTAGCCGACTGGTAGGTGAAGGGAACAGACGGGCCTCCATTGATTAACAAGATTGTATCGGCCTTCGCTGTCACACTAATGAACAGGCAAAGCGCGAATGAAATTGCAAGTTTGTGAAAAACGCTAAGAGGTCGCATTAAGATTCTCCTCAACAAGGTCTTTTTTAGCTCTGGTCAGGTAAGTTTGCGGGCTACGCAGACTAATGTGTACGAATACTAGGGAAGCGTTGACTTGTAGTCCTAAAGCTAACGCTTCCCTAATTTGAAACAGGCAATGAGACCTGTTTTCCAAAACAAAGCAGGCAGGTAAAGTGTTTTATGAGGATGAGAAGTAATCAGAGGTTTCTATAACTCGACACTCCCGGTCTCGTTTTCATGCGGCAGGCGGTAAAACTCCCGCGCCGGCTCAAGGGGCGCAGCATCCAGTAGGGCCGGCGCGTGCCGTCAGGCGAGTAGGTATCGGCAGGTCGCGTCATTGCCAACCATTTCCGGTAAACATCGCGCGACTTGTTTGTATCCACGAAGATATCGCCGTACTTATCCTCCGCTTGGGCCTTTTTCACGCGCACGGCCTGATGCCAGCAGTGCATCCCCGACACGGGATCGGGATGAACCGGAAACGTCAAATTCTGATGCACGCCCACATCGCTCCACCAGATGCGCAGCGTATCGGGATCGCTCGACTGGTAAGCCTCGACACCTTTCTCGCGTTGTAAACCCCATTCAGTGTTCTGATGATCTAGTTTGACCGTGGCCATCATCTGCCGGGCTCCCTGCTCATGAGTCTTCCAGCGGCCCATGTGATGACTGCAGGCGACCACCTCGGGACGGATCCCTTCGGTCACCCATGCGTGCACGACAAAGTAACCAATCTCCGTCTCAACGCGAACGAGGTCGCCCGTGCCAACTCCGATGCGTTTCGCAAAAGAAGGATGAATCCACAGCGGGTTGGTATGCGCAATCTCGTTCAACCACTTCGCATTCGAACTGCGCGTATGGATCTGCATCGCGAGCCGGAACGTGGAAATGAGAACACTCTGATCCGCGGCCATGTTTTCAGGGTGCACGTGGCTCCGAATATAAGTGGGAACGGCAACTTCGTGCCAACCCCAGTTTGCGAGTGTGGGCGAAAAGAACTCGAGACGGCCACTGGGCGTGGGAAACCCACGTTTGAGTGTCCCTTCAATATTCACTCCGACAAACCTCCGTCCTTCCGGATCAGGATCAATGGTTGGCAACGGGACAATATTTGGCGAAGCAGGTTTAGCAGTCGTTGTATAGACGCGTCCGAACTGATCCTGACGTCCATCTTCGATTTCTTCCGGTGGGATCGTTTCTTCATAGAGCGCGCCGACCTTGCTGGCAATTTCGAACGCGCCGTAACGCCGCATGAATTCGAGGGGCTTTAAACCCTCGGCCGCAGCTTTTTGAGGCAGTCCGGGAACGGAGTTCTCAAAAATCCACTCATAGTATTCGTCAACACTCAGCCGCTCACCCGGATTCTTCTTCGACTCCACGTACTGGCGAATTCCTAACTGCCCATCCGGATCGATCCTCCAGCTAAGGTCGAGCCAGAATTCATTCTCTTCCCAAACCTCGCCGGGATTCACTTCACGGGTATCGCTGATTTCTTCCCCCAAACGCTCGCGCGCGGCTTTCATCACGGGTTGGCGAAAACCGAGCCATTGAGAGTCGTGAGTTTCGTAGGAGTGAATGTCGTGACGCTCAGAGCCAAGACCCATCGGCAGAATGTAATCGGCGAAGTACGACGTCTCGTTCCAGACGGGGGTGAGAGCGACGTGACAGCCAATCAGATTGCTATCAGTGAGCGCTTCGATCCAGGAGAAGCCGTCGGGGTTGGTCCAAACCGGGTTGTAGACTCGGGTAAAGTAAACATCCAGTTTCGCGCGACCGTCTTTCAATAGATGCGGCAGCAGGAAAGAAAGCTCGTTCATCGAGAGCGGATACTCTCGAGGCCAGGTGGTCTCATTCCACATCTTCGGATGTGGCGGAGTATAGATTGGCCTGGGCACGAACTTGTTCCAGGCATTGGGAAACACGCTGCCTTCCGTAGCCACCGCGCCCATCAAAGCGTTAAGCATGAAAAGGCATCGCGCAACCTGCCATCCCCCACTGTTGCCGGACGAGGCGCTGCGCCAGTTATGGGTGCTCAGTCGGGTTCCCGCAGTTGCCACGCACTTCGCAACATCTTCCAACTGCCCCGGGTCCACGCCTGATTCCTTTCCGGCAAACTGGAAGGTGTACCCCCGGTAGAGTTCTTTCAAGATGAGCTCGAAGTTTTCGAAGGCCGACGCGACTTCCGTGTGCTCAAGTGAAAGATACTCTTCCCAATTCCACCAGCGTCGCACGAAATCTCGATTGTAGAGATCGTTCTGAATTAGATAGTTTGCGATGGCCAGCAGGATTGCCGCTTCCGAACCAGGAATGGGCGAGACCCAATAGTCTGCATGGGTGGCTGTGTTTGAAAGCCGCGTGTCGAATACGATCAACTTCGCGCCATTAGTTTTGCCTTCGATCACCCGTTGCGCGTGGGGATTGAAATAATGCCCCGATTCGAGGTGGGCGCTGATAAGAAAAATTACTTTGGCGTTGGCGTGATCGGGGCTGGGGCGATCGAGACCCATCCACAGTTGGTAGCCTTCGCGGCTGCTTGATGAGCAGATGTTTGTATGAGAGTTGTGGCCGTCGAGGCCCCAGGCGGCAAGTATGCGTTCCGTAAAACCATCTTCGCCCGGACGTCCAACGTGATACATGATCTCTTTTCGGCGATCCTCGACAATTGCCTTTCGTATTCGAGCGGCTAACTCGTCCAGTACTTCATTCCAACTCACCTGCTCCCATTTTCCTTCGCCTCGTTTACCGGTGCGTTTGAGCGGATAGAGAATGCGATCGGGATCGGTGATCTGATTCAGTGTCGCCGGACCCTTGGCGCAATTTCTTCCACGTGAGCCTGGATGCTCGGGATTACCTTCAAACTTCTGTACCTCGCCAGTGGCTTTATCGATGTAGGCGAGCAACCCACAAGCTGATTCGCAATTGAAGCAGGTGGTAGGTACTAGCGTGTAGCGCCGTTCTTTGCGCCGCGGCCACGCCTGCGGATCAAGCTCAGTCCAATCATTCCAACGCTCTTTGGGTGGAAACGCAGCAAGATGAATCCTGCTCGGACCTGGATAAAATGTCTCGCCGCGAGCTTCGGTTTCCTCACGGGCGGCGCTAACTTGTTCGTCCAAATTCATATGAGTATTGTGAGACTATGATGATGGTGGTTTTACCTTTAGGGCCTCCTTTAGCTGCTCAAAAAACATTTCTCGTCGTGGTCTCACAGATATGGAATCTTCAACAGCTGACTTTGCCCAATCGCCAAGTAGAGCAAGACTAACGAGGGGCTCTAACTGTTTGCTGAACGTCGTCCTGTTGTATGTAAAGCCCTCATAGAAATCGCATCGCTGCATGATGTCAGGAAGCAGAGAGATCATTATCTGTAATCCAGTTGGTAAAAGGAGAGCATAATGCTGACGCTTCGTGTCCGCCCAAGCTGCCGGAAAGGTTTGCTCGACTGCGGTTAAGTAGTCAATCAGGATGCGTTTTCGCTTTTCATTGCGTAACACGGTGATGTCTAAACCAAGCTGCTGGGCAATTCGCTCAATTTCTTTGGTATCTGAGGAAGTGCCTTCCATTTCTAGTGCAGATTATCACCAGCCAGGTAGGTTACGTCATGTGTGAAGCGGTCATGATTTTTTAAAGCCTGGTTCGTAACTCACGCATCACAGTTTCCCCGTCTATCGTCTCAACTTTGCCTTCGTCGATTTCGTGTATTCGTACCTCAATCTCTGGTGCCCAAGCAGCGTCGATCTGTTCTTGATTCGGAGAGTCCAGACTAACAAGCAGATGATCCGCCAGCATCGCTCTTGCGCCAGGAGGCAGTGAAAGTGCCGCGCTCAGAATCTCGTCGAAGTCGCACAACACTTGTCCAGTGCTATCGCTATGGTGCCGTCCTTCTAACTCTCGACGGATTTCGGCTGCCGTATCAGACTCTCTTCCATGACGTTTTTCCGCCTCGACTTCATACCGCGCTCCACTCATCACTTGCATCAAGTTACGCCAAAGCATCAAATCCCAACGCGAATTCAATCGCCGTGCGCACCTCGCGCATGCGCTCAGGCGATAACTCAGTAATGAGATCGCCGAGCTGGGGCCTTTGAATCGTTTGAATATTGTCGGTATTGACGACGCATTCGGCTAAGACGCCATCCTCTCCCGGAGTAAGCAAGACTTCGGAGGCAGTTCCCCGAATCGTCGTTGTAATCTGGGCAACCGTTATACCGGTAAGATAGGTGATGGCAGAAGTACGAGTTAGGATCAAAACTGGGCGGCGCTTATCAGGAGCACGGAACGTGTACCAGTAAACATCGCCCTGCTTCATGGCTCTCCCCACTCCTGTTCATCCTGCCATTCCGCGATTTCCTCCGGCTGTTGGGGATGGGCCATGTAGCCTTGGGCATGCTGTCGTTCCTTGGCGATTATCTCGCGCTGTTGCAGAGCCCTTTCCAAAGCAACTCTCATGAAATCAGAAGGCGTCATCTTCAAGGCGTCAGTGGCCCGATTCATTTCAGCCAATAGCGATTCGTCGATCGTCAGTTGGATGGTTTCCATGGCTTCAGTCTAACATGCGTGGCCAACTATGTAGCACAGCGTCGTATCTGAGGTGAGCAGCGTTTCATCGTGAAGCCCTTCTAGTCAGTCGAAGATCTCGTCAACCGCAATCGTCCAAGCGGGCAACGCGGGCTCTGCTTCGGAAATCTCGCCACGACGATTCACAGTTGGACTCTCCGGATTGCTGGAGCGGTAAACGCGGACGAGCTTGTCTCTTAGCACGTCGACGTCCCAAACGACCAACGTTCCGGCGGCAAAGTAGTCGGCGCGTTTTTGGGCCATGCGTGCCTAGGCCTTTAAACCATAATCGTCGGTGCTGCGCACTTCGACAGCGAAGATTGGCGCACCTTCCAAAAACAATCCGCCTCTCAGCTCGCCTTTATAGAAAGCGGTGTTGGGACTGAACGAACGGCGATTAAGAAGGTTGACGATGAACCCGACGTTGTCTGGGAAGGCATAACCACCTCCGACCGTTCGCTCATAATCATCCAGACTTTGATAAATTCTGCCGGCAGCGCGGCCGGGTACTCCTCCGGTGGGGGACATAAAAACCAACTCTCCGTTGACGAGTTTCCGCTTTCCCGTTTTCAGGGACGCGGTAGAGGTCGTCGATGTGGCTTCTCTTTTAGTGTTCATAGCTCAGCCCTAATTTAATGAGAGCATATTATCCCTGATGGTGAGGACTCGGCCACTCATTCAGTAAAGCTATACTCTAGTCACGCCCCCTTCTTTCATCTTTGACCTACTCAACTTCACGGTCCTCACGATCATTTTGCCCTTTGCCTGCCAGGTCTGGGTATGACTCGGCAACTGCTTCGATAATGAGACTTCGGGTTTGGGACATAACGCTGGCACTTCGATAAGACTCCAACAACAAGTAAATCGTCAGTATCAGAAGCACTCCAGACAAGAGTCCAAAGCGACTTGGACGCCAGAGCCCATAGAGGCGATTTAGCCATAAGAGTCCGCACCAGAAAAAGAAGAATGCCGGGACCATAGCTAGCTCAAACTTCATTCTTGTGAGCAGGGTCCGCAGATATCTTTGACCTACAATCTCGTCCTTCAATCTTAGTTTGAGATACTGCCCCCAATGATCTGAGTGGTCTTCACTCTCTTTTGCAAGTTTGCTATCCCAAAAGTCACGTTCTATGAAAGCACCCAAATCCTCCACGATTAATCCGACCGCGACAATACAAATCACGAGTATCGCGACAAACACTGACGTATGATGATTCCAAAAGGAGGTAACTCCTGGAAAGTAATAACCCACCACCAGCACATAAGGACTAATTGCAACGCCGCCCGGAACGACCAGGGTTGCGAGAGGCCGAAACAACTCGCTCTTGAATGCAGATATGAAGTCCATCCATCAATCTCGGGAAAAACTGTTGGGCCGTATCAATTACTCTGCTTCTCAGTCACACCGTGGCTTTTAGCCCGGTGGTGAAGCGCACTAAACAATCTCCTGAACCGTTTCAACGGATTCTGCTAGCAACCGTTATCGCTGCTCAAAGAAAAACCGTTCCAAACGGTTCCCATTTTTCGGAGCTTGCCGTTGACACCGGGCTGAAGCTGCGGTGTGAATGAGAGCCAGAAGGCAAACTGCCTAGGCTCTGATCGACTAACACTATTCTGACGCAACCCCTGCTTCCTTCAGCACAAAGTAAGGGGTTCGCGGTTCGCCTCGGAAAAATTCATCGTCCTTTCCGGCAGTTATTGCCCAGCGATGAATCCAGGTGATGCCGCCAGGCCCGGCATACGTGTCAGGGGAGGTGTAAGCCTTATCTGTGAGCGCCTCATCGAGGGAAATGAACTCGTAGCCGCGCTTCTTGATCATCCGGGCCAGCTTGTCAAAATAGTCGGCGTTCAGCGCGTTGGCGTGGAGTAGCAGAACCTGCTTCATCTCATAACCAAACAGCGCCAACGACTGCTGCTCGAAGTAAGCAAACTTTTTCTCCATGTATGGAACGTAGGCTTCAGCTACGCGCCTCGCCATTTGTTTATCACCACGCACCAGGGCCTTCTCATAAGCACTGGCAAAGATCCATTCGGAGTTATCGATTGTTACCGGTGCAATCCGATAACCGCGTTCCGCCAGAAACTGTTCAAATTCGCGCTTGCTTTCGATGTGGTTCCCGGCATGTAGAAACGGATGGCGAAAATAGCGCAGCACCCCACCCTTAGCTTTAAGCAACTGGCTGGTGACTTCCTCACCACGAATCACGTCCTGTTTAAATGTATCGAGCGGCGTGCGATTAAGATCGGGATGAGAAAAGGTGTGATTACCCAGTTCCAGACCTGCATCGAGCCACATCCGTAAGAGTGCTACCCGCCTTTCGTCCCGTTGGCCATTAGTCAAGAGCTTAATTTCGTTCACGAAACCGATCGCGGGAACGTGGTGCGATTTAATGGCCTTGAGCAGCTTGCGAGTGATGGTCGTCTGCGTTGTTACGTCGTTACGTAAGGAATTAACCGGGAGATCGTCAATCGTGACCGAAACTGTCCGCCGCCCACCTGTAGCGAGTTTTTGAGCATCAACACTCAGTGTAGAGAATGAAGCGATCAGGAAAATCAGTCCCGCGACCAGAAGTTTGGTTTTGGGCTGAGTCTGGGACGCGGGCGATTCGTCGAGCATTGATGCTCCGTTTGTGTTGGTTGGCGAGCGCAGACTATATCACGGCGAGCGGGAAAGAAGACACGGAGTTGTTTGGCATCACCTTTCTTGGGAATGCGAGCATCCTCAAGTAGTTACCTGAAGTAGTTACCTTCGCTTGACCACGTGGCTCTTCCCCGGACCGCGCGTCCCGCCGCAGTGAGCGCTTAGCGAACAGGACGTCTTAAGTCGAGCACTTGCCAGATCCTCGCACCTTGCGGTGCTGGAAGCGGGCGGGACGCCCGCTCTCCGGGGAAGCGCTCGATTGGTCCAGCGAAAGCCACTGCCCAAGGGGGCCAAGTGGACGACTTTAGGCGAACAGCTTTTCAACTTAACGTACCGAACCGCGGCGCTCATTGACAAAACTGAGGCACCGTACGAAATTAACCTCGTCTCGCTTTTTGCTTGTCAGGTATTACGACCCACTTACTTTGGAGGCTATCTTCATGCGTCTGCTTATTTCATTTGCGCTTGCGAGCTTCGCTTTGTTTGCGCTGATCGCCTGTAACTCGGGGGATTCGCCTAACAGAGTCGCTTCCAGCTCCACCCCAGCGACAACGCCGGCCAAGCCTAAGGCCACTCCCCCCTCAGCGGCGCCTGCTGACGGGGTGCGTCGCATTACCACGGTTGAGCTGCAGGATTTGATCAGCAAGGGTCAGGCGTATGTGGTTGATGTGCGTAACGAGGAATCGTACAAGCTCGGTCATGTCCGCGGCGCGAAGCTGATTCCCAACACCCAAATAGGGGAGCGCTCAAAAGAGTTACCGCGTGACAAGACAATTGTTACGTACTGCTCTTGACCAAACGAACATACGAGCGCCGGTGCGGTGCTCGACCTCAGAAAAAAGGGTATCGAGAATGCAGCGGCCTTGCTGGGTGGAATGGACGCGTGGAAAAACGCAGGACTGCCGGTGGATAAAGGACAGTAGGCAGACGGCAGGAGCAGGAGGCAGTGTTCGAACATCGCTCGGCGCCAGTCAGAAAGATTCAGCGCGTGAGTTGGGTTTTTGAGCCAACTCACGCGTTTCGTTTTGGTGCGAGCGCCCGCCTGCCACCTTGCTCCAGCCTCCTGCCCTTTCCTACATCTGCGGTACGGGCCGAGTCACGAAAGCCGGCAACGGTGTGAGGACCTTACTAGCGGGCACGCAAAGTACAGGGCAGGGCGCATTGCGGACTACTCGTTCAATCTCCGAGCCCAGCACGGGGGTCCCGCCAAAAAGCGACGCGTGCACGTTGGTTCCAATAACTATCAGGTCTACATCCTTCTCCGCTGCCAATCGCACAATTTCTGCATATGGTCGTCCCTCCGCAATATGCGTAATTGCCCGAGCGCCATCTTCCCGCGCCAGCTGGGCCATACGCTGCTGCACGTCACTGCGCAAATGAGTGAGCGCTGTCAATCCGCCTTCCGGAAACATGACAGACACCTGCTCAAAGTAGTCGCCGATAGCATAAACAGCGTGCAGCTCGGCTCCGGTTTGACTCGCCAGCTGAGTTGCTACCTGCGTGGCCGCGCTTGATGAGGGGCGGAAATTTGTGGCAAGCAAGACTCGATTGAGATGCACTTCGCTGCGCTTTCCGCGATGCTCAACAAAATCATGCTGCTGGGGGCGAATGGTGAGCACGGGGCAAGGCGCCTCGGCAATGATCTCCTCAGCAGTGGACCCCCAAAGCGCGCGCGTCAGTCCCTTGCGACCGTGTGTTACTACCGTCACCAAGTCGATTTCGTATTCCCGCACCGCGTTTGCAATTTCAGGCGCCGGCTCTCCGGCCACAATCACGGGCTCTACTTCCAAACCGGCAAAGAGAGGATCCGCGAGCAAGTCTCTAACCTCGGTGCGCAATTGCAGCAGCCAACCATTCTCCTGTTCTTCCAGGACACGCTCGGGCAAGGTCCATAGATTCAGCGGCACTTGCGCGCTCTGTACACTGAAAAGCACAACTCGGCCACCGCCGCTGCGCGCAAATGCCGCGGCATATTTCAACGCGGCCCGAGCGTGCGGCGTAAAGTCCGTGGGGAAGAGAATGTTTCTAAAAGGAAACATGATTCGATTCGTTGTCCGTAGTTCGTGATCAGTAGGAAGCGACTTTACACATCTTGTGTTGGACAATCGGGCCGGAGTCTAACAAGAAAACAGAGGGGCAGGCAAAAGGCAAATTTAGCCGGGAAGTAGGGAGAAAGAGGGTGGCGGACCTGACGCAGGGGCCGCGTCATACAAGAGACGATTCAAGAAGCGCCGGAGGCGCCGCAGAAGATAGCCAGGGGCAGGCGTTTGGCGCGCCGCCCCCGGGGTTACACGAAACACGACTGCCCTGAAGGACCGTAAAGAACTGCAAACCTGAAGTCCCGATACGTTGAAACGTAGCTTAAGCTAATACGACCAGCGCCATGTTTGGTGATTCTTGCGGCGCCCTTTCAGGGCGCGGTCCTGTTTGTCGGGACTTGATCCTGGGGGCTGCGCGCAAGGGCCGCTAGCCCCAGGCTATTATCTACCGGACCTTCGGCGCTGGTTGGTTGATCCCGGTCACCGCTCCTCAGCTCTGTAGTCGAGTGGGACTCAGCGGGCTATGTAACCGCGTCACTATTCGTTCGGCATCCCTCTGGCTTTTTTTCTGGGATCCGTGCCAAACTCCGCAAGCTCAGGTACCAGATCTCAAATCTCAGATCATCTCAGATCTCCAATTTGAGATCTTAAAGCGATTGTGATTTCACAAGAGCACCGGAGATCGATAGAGAATTGAGACTAGAACACTATCCGGCAATGGAGGCTCTCTAGCGTGACCCTGATGCTTCTGGCGCTCGTATTCCTGGCCCTCCTGGTGGCCGCCTACCGGCTTTACGGGGGGTGGGTAGCAAGACAGTTTCAACTCGACGATGAGCGCACAACTCCTGCTCACCGGGTGAATGACGGCGCTGACTTCGTTCCCACCAGACCTTTCTATCTTTTTGGACAACATTTTTCTGCTATTGCCGCCGCCGGACCGATTGCCGGACCTATTCTCGCCTGTCAAGCGTTTGGATGGCTTCCCTGTCTTCTCTGGATCGGTTTGGGCGTAGTGCTGATAGGCGCCGTTCACGACTTCGCGAGTTTGGCTGCCTCAGTTCGCCACGGGGCAACTTCAATCGCCGAAATCACCCGCGAACACCTGGGCGCGGGCGCCGGCCGAGCAATGATGGGTTTCATCTGGATAGCGCTGCTCTATGTCATCGTTGCCTTCGCGGACATCACCGCCGGAACGTTCACAGGCGGCTCAGAAGAGTTGCGTGCAGCATCGGTAAGCTTCAATCCCGGCGGCGCCGTGGCGGCGGCAAGCGTGATGTACCTGGCGCTTTCGCTTCTGCTCGGTCTGGTCCAGCGCTACCTTGATCCTCCTCTTTGGCTCATCACGCTCATTTTCGTTCCGGCAACATTCGCGCTGTCATGGGCGGGAACCATGACTTCAAACTTGTTTGTGCTTGATCACAAGACGTGGGGAGTTCTAATTATACTTTATTGCGGCGTGGCTTCGATTGTTCCGGTTTGGGCCTTGCTGCAGCCGCGTGGTTATCTTGGCGGATTTATTCTCTATTCCGCGATCGCCCTCGGTATCGTCGGCGTATTTTTCGGTGGTTACGAAATCCAACAACCTGCTTTTAAGGGTTTCGATATTGGGGGAATGACGGGGATGTTGTTTCCCTTCCTGTTTGTGACCATTGCCTGTGGCGCGTGTTCAGGTTTTCATGGGCTCGTTTGCTCGGGCACAACTTCGAAGCAGGTTGATCGCGAGTCGCACATCCGTCCCGTTGGCTACGGCGGCATGCTGGCCGAAGGTTTCGTGGCACTGATCGCATTGGTGACGGTGATGATCGTCGCCCAGGAAGGCTTGCGTGGAAAAACGCCAGGAACTATTTACGGCAATGGGATCGGACAATTTCTCACTCTCATCATTGGCCAGGACAAATTGGCCTTCGCGATCACCTTCGGGGCGATGGCTTTCTCCACATTTGTATTTGACACCCTTGATGTCTGCACGCGTTTGGGTCGTTACATAGTGCAGGAGCTCTTTGGTTGGAAAGGTCGATTCGGGGCTCTTCTGGGAACCTTGCTGACGATGTCGTTGCCCGTTTACTTCATCATCTTCGCGCCGCCCAACTCGTGGTCAAAATTCTGGACGCTGTTCGGGGCTTCCAATCAGTTGCTCGCCGCGCTGACCCTGCTTTCAATAACGGTCTGGCTTTATCAGGCCCGCAGGCGGATCGCCTTTACGCTCCTGCCAATGATCTTCGTCCTTGTGATCACGCTCTGGGCCCTAATCTCACTGGTAGTTGGTAATCTCCGCGTTACCAAAATTGGCTCCGGGCAGCTGGATATCGAGTTGATAAACGCCATAGCAGCTGCCGCGCTGGTGGTGCTGGCCCTCTACGTGGCCGTCGTCGCACTGGTTAGAGTTCGCGGCGATCGCCAGACTGGTACGCTCGTGACAGCGCACTCCGCGACGAGCCTCGAATAAAGGGGCGAAACATAATGGCAAGAGGTAAAAGGGGAAGACAAAAGCCGCGAAACCCTATTCCCCTTAAACCTTTTTTGTCCTTTCAGGATTTATCGAATTGGATTGTTGGTCTACAATCGTGTTTCTCGTTAGCGTGTATCCTGCACCCTGAATCGCGACACTTTTAACTCCGGCAATTAACAATTGGAGATCGATCATGAACTGTCCATCCTGTGGCCACGAAAATATCGACGGCACCGATCGCTGCGACAATTGCCTATCGTCATTTCGTGATCTCGACGTGCCCCGCGCTGACGCGGCCGAGGGTCTGGCGCGCTCCGTAATGGCCGATAATTTGGGCCGGTTGGATCAGGAAGAAACGATCTCGGTGACTCCGGAAACACCGGCCATCGACGTTGTCCTGCTCATGCAAAACTCAAACTTAGGCTGTGCTCTGGTTTTGAACGACGGCAAGTTGGCAGGTATCTTTACCGAGCATGATGTGTTGCGTAAGATGACGGGTGGCGAAGCGCGTTCCCCGGCGACTGCAGTAAAAGATTTGATGAGCCCAGATCCTGAAGTACTCCATGAGCAGGATTCAGTGGCCGCTGCGCTGAATAAAATGTCGATGGGCCGCTATCGCCATATCCCAGTACTGAAAAACGATGGGAGCTATACCGTCACCTCCATCAAAAGCGTTCTCAAATACATCGCTAAAAAAGATTGGTGATTAAATTTCGCCGGACTGACCCGGCGCCTGGAGGGCAAGTCGTGCCCACGAAGTTGGCTTAGACCGAACCTAAACCCGTCCCTTAAGAGGGGCCTTCGAGGCGTCTTCAAAATGACCGAATAGCCGTCTTTAGCCTGAAACGGCTACGTCGTTTTGACAGAAACTGTCACATCCCCAAAACCTCACCGCTGAAAATACCCAATTAACAACGGGATTTCCCTACGGTGCATCTCAATTTCGAGCGGCATACGAGGTGCAAACGGTTTGCCATGTGCTGCCACGGGGCGCACCCGTCCCTTCTAACTCCTCGTCGCAAACTACGATAAACAATATGTCACGTGCGGGTGAAAATTCAGAAAGCCAACCGGTCGTTTGGCCAGCTACCTCCCCCTTTGCGGTCCCTGTGAAGTCTGTGGCTAACGGCAAGGCTTTGCATCTCGCTGTTGCAACACTTTTCAGCGCAACTTTGACGCTGGCGTCCGGAACCTTTATTGGACAGTGGTGGCTCCATGTCATCGTCGTCACCATCGGTACCATGGCAGTGCTCTATTGCACATACCATTTGCCGAGGGGGGCAACGGCGGAAGCGGCGGCTGAGGCCACGTCTGAGGCAAACGGAGATGACTTCTCGGACGCGACCTCGCGCGGTAGCAGGGAGCTGTTTCGCGTCGCCTTCGACCACGCTGCTATTGGCATGGCGCTGGTCTTACCAAACGGCCGCTGGCAAAAGGTGAACCTGTCGTTGTGCGAAATTCTCGGTTATTCGGAGCACGAACTGCTCGCCAGGGATTTTCAGGAGTCCGTCCATCCTGATGACCGTGCGCCTTCGATGGCCAAGCTGGAGCACTTGCTCAAGGGCAGAGTCCCGAGCTTCCAATCCGAAACCAGGTGTATTCACAAAGACGGATACGTGGTCTCGGTGTTATGGAGCGTATCGCAAGTCCAGATGGGGAATCGCCAGTCCGCACAGCTAATCTTTCAAATACAAAACATTTCTGATCGCAAGGAAGCGGAGGAGAGGCTGCTGCACGATGCCTTTCATGATGCGCTGACGGGCCTTCCGAATCGCGCCCTCATGATTGACCACCTGAAGTTCACCATCGCCCGTTCAAAGCGAAAGCCTGGGATGCTGTTTGCCGTACTCTTCCTCGATCTGGATCGCTTTAAGCTGGTCAACGATAGTCTCGGACACATGATAGGCGACCAGTTACTGGTTGGCATTGCTCGCAGGCTGGAGACCTGCTTGCGCCCGGGAGATACGGTAGCGCGAGTGGGTGGGGACGAGTTCACGATCCTCCTGGAAGAGATCCATGAAGAGAAGGAAGCGATATTAGTCGCTGAGAGAATCCACCAGGAACTCAAGAAACCCTTCAACCTGAGTGGCCGAGACGTCTTTACCACCGTCAGCATAGGCATCGCTCCCAGTTCGGCCGTCTACGACGAACCTGATGAAATCCTGCGCGACGCTGACACCGCGATGTACCGCTCCAAGTCGTTGGGGAAGGCCCGACATGAGATGTTCGACGAAGAGATGCACGATCACGCTCTCAACCTCCTGCAGATTGAAACAGATCTTCGCACGGCCCAGGAGCGCCATGAGCTCTTTATCAACTATCAGCCCATCGTGGCGCTTGATGATTTCAGGCTCTGTGGCTTCGAAGCCCTGGTGCGTTGGCAGCACCCGGTGCGCGGGTTGATCTCGCCCCTGGATTTCATTCCTGTCGCCGAAGAGGGTGGGCAGATTCTTCAGATTGGTCAGTGGGTACTGAGAGAAGCTTGCTTCCAGATTCAGCGTTGGCAAGAGAAGTTTCCGGCTGACAAGCCTCTCTATATGACGGTTAATCTTTCGGCGAGACAGTTTGTGCAATCGGACCTGATCGATCAGGTCCGAGATATCCTCATCGAGACTGGAGTTGATCCGGCGTATCTGAAACTGGAAATCACCGAGAGCATGGTGATGGACGATTTCGAATCTGCCGCGGCGATGCTTTTCCAACTGCGCGCTCTGGGCGTTAGATTGAGCATCGACGACTTCGGCACAGGTTATTCATCTCTGACCTACCTCCATCGCTTCCCGATTGACACGCTGAAGATCGATCGCTCCTTCATTGCCTGCATGGATAAGGAGAACATGGAGATCGTGCGCACCATCCTGATGCTGGCTGAAAATTTGGGCATGGATGCAGTGGCGGAAGGGGTGGAGACCCAGGAGCAGCTGACCTTGCTGCGCAACCTCAACTGCCAGAACGGTCAGGGCTTTTTCTTCTCCAAACCCCTGGATGTCGCCGGCGCCGAGGCCATCATCTCGGAGACATACACTCCGCGGACTGCGTTGGTGGCGTAGCGAATCTTGGGCCCGTCACTCCTGCGTGCCCATCCTCTTTTCACAATGGCACATCATCCACCGGAGCGCGCTTGCGCGAGGCGGAGAGCCTGACGGCGGACTGCTTCAGAGACGTTGCGGTTCAGCGAGATATGCTGCAGGTCTTTGGTGCGAATGCGGGGAAGGATTCCTATTGCCGTAGGAATGGGTGTGCGTGGGTTGCGACACAGATGGTGAATGATCGTGTAAGAACGCGCCCAGGCGCGGTTCAAAGAAATCAAGCGCAAGACCTCGTGCGAGACCGTGCGCATAGAAGCAATGTTTTCGACCTCGTGATCCGTGATGCGAGGGTTGTTGATGACGCCCGCCGCTACGATGCGGTTGGAATCGCGAATCAAAATGCTGCGCGCCTCGCGGTCGCCTTTCCGGGCCAGCTTCACGCGGTCTCTGGGGTTCATATTCATGAGTTGGCGGATCAGCGTGACGCGCTCGGGTTGGATTTCGACTCCTGACTCCAGGCGTTCGCTTTCAATGACGCGCTGCACAGCGGCGGCGTGTTCTGCAGCACTCTCCGGCGCTAATTCCTCGTAGCGTTCCATGGGCAGCCACGAATCATCGAGGTCGGCATCTGAAACTTCGATGTGTTGCGCAATCAGCCAGGCATCTTCGAGACTCAACTCGCCGGTTGCCGTACTGAGTTCGGCATTTTCAAAAAACTCTGCAGCCGCCGACTTACCTTGCGCTCTCAGTTCGTCGGCGATCTGGCGAGCGCCGCGTTCTTTCTCGAAAAACTCACGCTTGGTTTCGCGGGCCCGGCGTTCCGTCTCCACGGTCCTTGCCGCGTTTCCCAGGATGGCGTCGATGATCGCGGGCGTGCGCACGAGGCGCTGCTGATTGATAGCAATTAATTCCAGTAGCGAGCCATCGGCAACCATGCCGGCAATCTTTACAATGACAACATCCGGTGTATTGCTGTTTTGAATCACCGCTTCGTGCACTTCGCGGCTGCTGGTCATCGTTCCCAGGAACCCTAATACGGCTTGCGAAGTGTCGGCCGCTTTGGCGGCAGTCAGGAGGTCCTCGTTCTCCTGTGAAGCTAGAGTGGACACTGCAGCTTCGGCAATCTCAACGTCGTCAGCCTCGCGCAGGGCCACCAGCACTTCGAGCAGATCCGCCTGGGGCAGCGGCAACAATCCGCTGGCGGCTGCAAAGCGCGCCGGTTGAGGAGCGCTGCCGCTGAGAATCGCCTGTACGACCGGGTTAGTTGAGGTGGTTGTGCTCATTTCGAAGTAGCGGCGCGGCGGTCAACGCGGTGCCCGAGTTTACTCTAAATACTTCGAAAAGGATCAAGCGTTTAATACAGGTAGAAGTTGTACTGAAGCTGGATAAACATCGAGACGGGCCGTCCATCGATAGTCGCGGGGACAAACTTGATGGTACTCACAAGACGGTCACCATTCAGCGCTGGCTCATGAAACGCCCACGCTTCCAACTCCACTTCACGCTAACCAGTGCCTCTCGGATCAATCTGTCGAGCGTTGATTTGGACTCTTGACCGAACAACAACTGCGCCGTGGCATCTTTCGCAGCACGCGCAATCTTGAAACAACTATTCGCACTTACATTGATAACTATAACGACCAACCCAAGCCGTTCATTTGGACCAAATCTGCTGACGAGATCCTGGCCAGTGTCGCCCGATTTTGTCAGCGCACTTTAGACAGGACACTAGCAATCAGCACCCACAAATTTGTCACACACCCAAGCTGTACTCTTGTGTTGACATTCTTCAGCGACGGGAGTATATGCTGCGCGTGCTCCACGTGTTCGTTCTGCGAAGCCCCCAGCTCCCGCCAGACTACACCTCTACTGCCAAAAGACCCTCTCCCGCCAGCATAACCTAACGATCAATCACAAAGGAGTGCGTCGTGCGGACTCAACCAATTGGTGACACGCTTGCTACGGAGAAGCACTACTGCTTTTCCAGGTGGAAGTGTGTCAAAGGAGCAGTTTTTTCTCTCTGAAGGGTGATCACCATCCGCTTGAACAAGCGTATAGGCCTACCGCTTATTAAGCTTACGATAAGCAGAGACTCAATCTCACACAGTCTTGGAATTGCCAAGTAAAGCTTAGGAGGCTCAAAAATGGAAGGTCAGAACAACAAGATATTACGAATAGGGCTTCTGATGGACGAATTGGAAATCCCCGCTTGGGCATACTTGATGCTGGACAGGATTAAGCACTCAGATTATGCCGCCATTAGATTGATTGTCTTGAATGAGTCTCAGGAGACAAAGAGGAATATCTTTTCTAGAATTTTAGATGACCGGAAAGTTTTATTGCACAAAGCCTATAGTCGCTTTGAAAACAGATTATTTAAGCTAACCCCTAATGCCTTTGAGACCAGGTGCGCGATTAAACTGCTAGCTAATATTCCCACAATAAAAGTAAGGACAAAACAGACAAAACATAACCAATCAATTCCAGATCAAGACATAGAGGAGATTAAGAAGTATGAAATTGATGTTTTCATTCGACTGGGATTCAGGATTCCGAAGGGCAAGATATTAGAATCTTCGAGGTTTGGCGTCTGGTCTTACCGTCATGGCGACAATCACCTCGATAGAGGTGGGCCAGCAGGATTCTGGGAGGTTCTCGAAAGTCAGCCTACAACAGAATCTGTATTACAAATGCTGACTACAGATCTGGATAATGGCTTGATCCTTTATAGATCATATTCGGCAACCGATCATATATTAGTTAATCGAAGCCGCAACAATAATTACTGGAAGACACTATCATTCATCCCTAGAAAGCTAAAAGAGTTGCATCAACAAGGGGAGGAACTATTCTTTAACAAAATACGAGCCGAGAATAAACGTTTGCACTTCTATTCTCAGCGGCTCTACTCGAAACCTAGGGACATTGAATTATTGTGGTTGCTCCTTAAGCACTGGATCAGGTATGCGAAATTCAGGATCAATCATTCAATCTTCTTTGAACAATGGATTTTAATGTATGACCTGCGCGATGAACTCTCAACATCCTTTTGGAGATTCAAAAAGATAGTGCCGCCCAAAGATAGATTTTGGGCGGACCCCCACATCATTTACAAAGATGATCTTTATTACATCTTTTTTGAGGAATACCTATACATTAGCGGCAAAGGGCGTATTTCATTGCTTGTCATGGACGAAAAAGGTAGCTATGGCAACTCAATAAAAATCCTTGAGAGACCATATCATCTCTCTTATCCTTTCGTTTTTAAGTGGAAGGGAGATTACTACATGATCCCAGAATCGTCTTCAAATCACACCATTGAACTTTATAGATGCGTGGAGTTTCCAAACAAATGGGAGTTTCACAAGAATCTAATGGAGGAAGTAACAGCTTTTGATACTACGCTATTTCATTATCGAACGAGATGGTGGCTTTTCACGAATCTGAAGGAGAACGATGGGGCTTCAGATTGGGACGAACTGTTTCTATTCTTCTCCGATGATCCTGTAAGTAATAATTGGATTCCACATTCTCAAAACCCCATCGTATCTGATGTAAGAAAAGCCAGGCCCGCTGGCAGAATTTTTGAGCATAATAGCGACATTTATAGGCCTTCACAGGATAGTAGCAAGGGGTATGGTTATGGCATAAAAATCAACCAGGTGATTAAGTTAAGCGAAACTGAATATGAGGAAAGAGAGATTGATTCAATAGAACCTAATTGGGATACAGAAATTGCTGGCATTCACACCCTCGCACATGAACAAAGATTAACCATGCTTGACGGAAGGGTAAAGAGATTCAAGTTTTAGAAAAAGAACGCTAAAATCTCCTCTCCTTATACCCGCCCCGCTTACGATTTCTAGAGGAAACCATCGGAGAGCGGGTCCGTCAGCCGATCAAAGGCAGTTCGGTCACCTGTCAGTATCGCCTCGGCTGCCTGAAGACCGGCATAGGTGGCTTTGTCTGTTCCTGGGCGATTCACGTTGTATAAATTCCCAATGGGCCGTATCGCGCTCAGGAGTTGTTGACGTGTGTCCGTGATCCAGTCTTGCCATTTGGTGGCGGCATCTACCCCGGGTAGCTTGAGGACAAGATGATCAAAGCAGGTGGCGGGCGCCAACAAGCCGAACTTGACACATCCCTCAAGTGCTAGGGTGTGTAGCGCTTCGGTTTCCAGATCGAGCAGGGGATCAGAGCCGGTGCAGAAAAACTCAACGCACAAACAGGTCTGGCCCTTTGGGACCATCTCACCATTAAACGCTGCGTAGTTTGTAATTCTCCCGATTCGTGTTGTCGGGCACGTTACGTTCAACCAAGCGTGGGGGAACTTGGGAGGCGCAGCCGAAAAGATGTAGACCAGAATTGTACTCTTGCCAACGGGCGTCTTGCTGGTTACATCCTGGGAGCCCGTTCCGAGCGCGTGGGGCAGGATGAACTGACAGAGGGCCTCTAGTGGGAGGCTAGACACGACGTGCTTGGGATGAAAGACGAGTTCCTCGTTTTCGGTCTCCACATAGACTTGTGTAACGCGACCGTCCGACACGTGTATCTCTGACACTTGGGTACCAAAATGAAAAGCGCCTCCGGCTTCCCGGATGTGTTGTTCCAGAGACTGGCTGATCTGTCCACTGCCTTTTGCCGGATGACGCCAGTGTGTCTGCTCCATCGCTGTCGGTGTGCCTTTTGCGAAAGCCACTTCGACAAGAGTCGCCTGTTGCACACCAACTTCCTCTTCTGGTGGCATCTCAGCCCATCTTTTACCCTCAAATTTTTCGATAAATCCCTGGGCAAACATGCGGGTGAACCGGCGGCCACGTCGACGGTAGCGATATTCCTCATAATTATGCATAGGTTTTACACGGAATTTGATCGCATACCGCAGATAATCCAGCACGCCTAAGAAGAACATCGGCCAGGGCACGCCACGACGAACCCCACGATATTTTCGTTCGATCTCAAAAATTTGATTGTGATAGAGGACACCCACGCGGTGGGGATAGGGCCGGTAAGCATCGCCTAATACTTCCGTCCAAAAACGGTCGACATCAGGGATACGGCTGTATAATTCTTTACGTCCCAGATCGACGCTGAAGACACCTCGTTGGATCGAGCGCATCAAACCGCCGGCGACATGCATTTTTTCCAGCACAACGGGTGCGACCCCCGATTTGGTGAGCCGATATGCCGCTGCCAACCCCGCCGGGCCAGAGCCTAGAATTAAGGCATAAACATCTTCAGTTCTCACGGTATCTTAACTCCCCAGAGAAGAGTCTACTTAGTCTTCTATAAACTACCGAATCCATGGGTAAGGAGATCAAAAGCAGGTAGTGGGTGAGTTTGGTTGAAGGGTGTCGATAAACTTTAGTTTGTCGCGGCGCCACGACAAGCTAATAAAGCTTATCGGACATCAAACTGACCCACCACCCAAAAAAGCAGCCATGGCTGACATTCTGCTCGCCTACCTTGGCGCAGCGGCCCCACGACTACTATTAGTGGGACTAACACCCGCCAGTAAGATGCCCATTTTGCCGTCCTATCTTCCTCCGGCTTCAAAAGCCTTAGGGCTCGGCTATTTGAGTTGGGAATTTAATACCACAACGAGACTTGATTTCTTGGTGAATTCTAGTCTAACAGCAGTTTTTGAGGAGATCCGATGAGTAACAAAGGTCCGCCAACAGCGTTTACATAATGCACCACCAAGTGGACAAAAACCTTCGCGCTACACAGCAGCTCCGTGGCACTTTTTGTATTTTTTTCCGGAGCCACAGGGGCAGGGCTCGTTGCGACCGACTTTCGGTTGATCACGAACCACCGTCTTCGTCTTGCCGGCCTCCTCGCCCGCGGCAGCTGCTCCCTGGTTGGGGCCGGTGAAGGTTAAGGTTGTGGAGCGACGCGGCAAGCGGCGCTGGCGCAGCGCTTCGGGCGGCTCTTCAGCGACCACCTGAAGATTGAAGAGCGAGCGGATTGTGCTGGTATCGATGCGGTCGAGCATCTCCTGGAATAGATCGAAGCTCTGTTTCTTGTACTCAACCAGCGGATCCTTCTGGCCATAGCCAACCAGACCAATGCCCTGCTTCAGATGATCGAGTGAAAGCAAGTGGTCTTTCCACTGCGCATCGATGATGTTGAGCATGATGATGCGTTCGTAAGTACGCATCGCTTCCACGCCGATCTGCTCTTCTTTCCTGGCGTACTTAACCTTGAGCTTCTCCCAGATGGCATTCGCCACTTCGTCCGACGCCATCTCCTGGATGTTAATCCTCTCGGCATCAACATCGAGATCGTAAATAGTCTTGATCTGAAGCTTGTAGTTATCTACATCCCAGTCGTCCGGGGCAACATCTGGATTAAGGTATTGCTTCGTCAGATCGGACAGCAGGTCATAGGCGACTCCCGACTTAGGCGGATCCCCCAGCAGGTAGTCGCGCTGATCGGGTTCTTCCATCAACTGACGGCGCAGACCGTAAATGGTCTCGCGCTGCTTGTTCATTACATCGTCGTATTCCAGCAGGTGTTTGCGTTGCTCGAAGTTGCGGCCCTCGACCGACTTCTGAGCCGAGGCAATGCGCTTCGAAACCATCTTCGACTCGATGGCCACACCCTGCTCCATTCCCAAACGCTGCATCAGGGCCTTCACCTTATCGCCCGCGAAAATGCGCATCAGGTCGTCTTCCAGCGAAAGGAAGAATCGCGACGAGCCCGGGTCGCCCTGGCGGCCGGCACGTCCGCGCAACTGGTTGTCGATGCGACGTGATTCGTGGCGCTCAGTGCCGACGATGTGAAGTCCGCCAATCCCTACGACCTCGTTGTGCTCCGCTTCGACGATGCGCTTCGCACTCGCGAAAGCTTTTGACCATTCTTCTTCGGTAGCTTCGTCGGGATCGACCTCCTCACCCATCAAAAATTCCCGCGCCATGAAGTCCGGGTTCCCGCCCAGCAAGATGTCGGTACCGCGGCCCGCCATGTTGGTGGCGATAGTTACCGCGCCTCTGCGTCCCGCCTGGGCCACGATCTCCGCTTCGCGCTCGTGGTACTTGGCGTTTAGAACGTTGTGAGGCACTGCCTCTTTCTGCAGCCGGCGAGCAATCAACTCTGAATTTTCAACCGAGACAGTACCTACCAGGGCCGGCTGACCCCGCTCGTGGCACTCCTTGATTTCTTCAATGACCGCGTCCCACTTCTCTCCCAGCGTGCGATAGATGACGTCGGAAAAATCCGTGCGGACCATTGGCATGTGGGTAGGGATAATCGTGACGTCGAGTTTGTAGGTGGAATTAAACTCGGCAGCTTCCGTTTCGGCGGTTCCGGTCATGCCGGAAAGCTTTTCGTAAAGACGGAAGTAGTTCTGCAACGTGATGGTGGCGAGAGTCTGGTTCTCCTTCTCGATCTTCACACCCTCTTTGGCCTCAACCGCCTGGTGCAAACCGTCAGACCAACGCCGGCCCTTCATCAGGCGCCCGGTAAAATCATCCACGATAATTACTTCGCCGTCCTGCACTACATACTGGTGGTCCAATCTGTAAAGTGTGTGTGCTTTCAAGGCCTGCTCGACACAGTGCAGCAGATCCATGTTGGAGGGATCGTAAAGATTGCCAACACCCAGCAGACGCTCTGCCTTGTCCACACCCGCCTCGGTGAGCACGGCAGTGTGCGCCTTCTCGTCAACAATGTACTCACCGGTCTTAACTCCGTCCTGATCCTCACCGCGTTTGAGTTGCGGGATGATGGCGTCACCTTTGTAGTACTTATCCGTAGCGTCGTCAGAGGGCCCGGAGATAATTAGAGGCGTGCGAGCTTCGTCGATCAAGATGGAATCGACTTCGTCGACGATCGCGTGGTAATGACCGCGCTGAACACAGGTCGCGAGGTCAAACTTCATGTTGTCGCGCAGGTAATCGAAACCAAACTCATTGTTGGTGCCATAGGTGATGTCGGCCGCATATGCAGTCTGACGCTCGAAATCGTCCATGTCGTTCTGAATACAGCCAACCTCCATGCCGAGGAAGCGGTGAATCTGGCCCATCCATTCCGCGTCGCGGGAAGCAAGATAATCGTTCACGGTAATGACGTGCACCCCACCCCGGCCCGTTAGGGCGTTCAGGTAGGCGGGCAGCGTCGCCACCAGCGTCTTGCCTTCGCCCGTGCGCATCTCGGCGATCTTCCCCTGATGCAAAACGATGCCGCCGATCAGCTGAACATCGAAGTGTCGCATGCCCGTAGTGCGTACGCTGGCTTCTCTCACTACGGCAAAAGCCTCGGGGAGAATCTCGTCGAGCACTTCGCGCTCTACCCGCTTGAGTTCGTCTTTGTCCTTGACCCCGGCAACCGCCTGCTGCAGTTTGTCTTTAAAGAAAGGTGTGCGCGCGCGCAGCTCTTCGTCGGATCGTTTTTTTATAGACGGTTCCAGTGCGTTGATCTGATCAGCCAGCGGCTGAACTGATTTGAGGTAGCGTTGATTGCTGCTGCCGAATACTTTAGTTAAGAATTTGTCGATCATTGTCGTCGCCTAAATTTCTCTCACCAATAAGAGTTAGTTAATTATTATCTGACCGGGCCAAGTTTCGGTATTTTAAAGGACTGAACTGAGGGAGGCAAACCGCGCGGTCTCGATCGAGGTCGTCGCTAACACCACTACAAGCCCGATGGGGGTAGCTGTTTTTTGAGCATTTCGCTGGCGGTCGGGCGGGGCATGCTGAAGTTGACCAAAATCTGTTTGCCCTCGGATGTTACCTTGGTATTTCGGTAAAGAATCTCTTCGTCGTGTCCTCGTTTGGCAAATTCTCCCACGGCCAGCAGCGTATTGTAACCTTTAGCCATTTGCACTGCCCGCTCCGGCGAATCGGCCTGGGATTCGACTATGGCAGCAATGTCATCCTGATCGAGTTTGATCGTAACCTGTAGCGGCATTGCATTACAGCTGAGTTTGGCCGGGTCGGCGACCTTCCTGGGATCGCGGAGAAACGAGAGCATGCCACTATCACCGATAGCCAACACCATGTCTTTAGCAACATCAATCAACCGTGCATCACCTCTCTTCTGAATGACGTTAGGGTTAGTGAGTTTGCAATCAGTGCCAAGACTTGCGGCGATTGTGATTTCAATCTCTGAGCTTAGATCAAGCTGGCCCTTGTCTCGCATATCGCTGGCGCGAGCCAGCCAGTCTTTAAGTGGTCGGGTGTTGATTTCGTTTTCATTAGGCCTGACAACGTTGTTCTCAGCGGCGATCTTGTTGAGTTCCTGCTCGGCCTCTTCCGCGCTCTTCGGATCCGCGACTTTGGAATCTGCTGCCACCTTGGCATCCGGTAAGGCGGCTGGCGTCGCCGCGGTTGATATAGAGGGTGAAGCCTCGGGCGTCGGAAATGGCGTCGGAAATGGCGTCGGTATTTGTCTTACCCGGTTCGGAGTGAAAGTCATCTCAGGAACCGAAGGAGCAGGTGGGACCACTGCTTGCAACTGCTGTTCAGTCGCAAAATACCCTGCAGGATAACGAAACTTGTCAGGGGCTAACGCGAGCATCTGCACGTCATCGCCGACTTCCGTTTTTGCGTAGGCCCGATCCACGTATCCCGTGTTTGCCAGTAACTCGGCGATGTTGAAGGCATCGCGCAATCCGGGGACGTATACCAGGCTGTACAGCAAACCCGCGTGCAGGACTAGCGACGCTCCCGATAGTTTAGAAAGAATCGGCCACCGCGGCTCACGATTTATTTGAGAATCTGCAAAAAGTTCGGACATTGCCACTTTAAACGCCTTTCGAACCATTCCGGTTCCCTCATTACTCGAGTTGGACCGGGTCGGGTTGCGAAGCGCAAAACCGATATAGATACGTTAGCACTTTGCCGCATCCCTCTCAAACGGGTGCGGTTTCTGTCGCCAAGAGTGAGATGCGGACGGAGCAGATTAGTGCGGCCTAGCGGAAACGGGGTAAAACCCAGCTACTTATCACCCAGGCGGCGGTCGCATGAGGTCATAGATGACCTTATGAGCTGCAGCTTGAGTAAATCGCAACTCAGCCACCGCGTAATGACCTCTTCAATCCGACATCTCAATCTCACTAGGGTAGAATAATCGCCATGAGACGCGGACACGATAAAGGCACAAGAGGTAGAGGAAGAGGAGGCGAGCGCAAGACCGGCGGGCGAAATGCTACCAAGCGCTTCCAACCTACAGATGATTCTTTAAATCTGGCTCCGCGGCGTGCGCTTGCGCAAACGCGTGAAGTGCAGAAACTACTCGAAGGAATTGGCATACCTCCGACAGTTCCGTTCAAGCCGGATCCCTTTCAGCTCGAGGCCATGGCAGCTCTTGAGTTCGCAGATGTTTTGGTCACCGCGCCGACGGGCAGCGGTAAAACCTGGATTGCGCGTGAAGAGATTCGCCGACTGATCGAGGCTGGCAAACGCGCCTGGTACACGTCTCCACTGAAGGCACTCACAAATTCCAAGTATCAGGAATTCAGCGCCGAATTCGGGGCTGGTCGAGTCGGCATACTCACCGGGGATCGCAAAGAGAATCCGGACGCGCCTCTGATCGTGGGCACCACCGAAATCTACCGCAATCAGCTCTTCGATTCGCTACGCGCAGGTCACGATGTGCGCGCCGATCTGGTGGTACTGGACGAAGCACATTACCTGGCCGACGAAGATCGAGGGCACGTCTGGGAGGAGGCGATCATCTTGTCTCCACCGCGCATTCGACTGCTGCTGCTCTCAGCCACGATTGGCAATGCCGATGAGTTTGCCCGATGGATTGAAGAGGTGCGGGGAGTGCGTTGCCGCGTGGTGACGCGGCCGGGCGACCGGCCTGTTCCTTTGAAAGCGACTTTGCTGCTTCCAGACCAACGTTTGCTTCCACTGCTGAACGACACCGGGAGACTCAATCCCGAGATCGCGGCCATGGCGGACCGTGCTCGCGAGGAGCGGCGCACACCCTTACCCGGTCATCGAAGAAGGTTCTGAGGCAGGAAAGAATTCGTATGAAACTCAGCATGCCAGAGATGCCACCGGCCACGCTCCTCACAGCCTTGGGCACTTACAATTTGCTCCCGGCCATTGTTTTTTTGCCGACTCGACGACGCTGTGATCAAGCGGCCGCCGAGGCTGCCTTCTTGAGACGCGACCCCAATGTGGGTCGTCATGACGCCCGCCGCGATTTCATGCAAACCTTTATCAAAGAGCACCCGGAAGCTCGCGGTCATCGTCACTGGGACACAATCATCCGAGGCGGAGTAGCGTCGCATCATGCGGGTCACATTCCGGCATGGAAACTCGCAATCGAAAAACTAATGAGCGCTGGCCTTTTGGATGCGATCTTTGCCACGGCTACTGTCGCTGCAGGTGTCGATTTTCCAGCGCGCACGGTAGTGCTAATGGGCGCTGACGCGCGCACCGGAAGCGGCTGGAGATCATTAACTGCTTCTGAACTACAGCAGATGACGGGCCGCGCGGGCAGACGCGGGCGTGATAAGGTTGGCTTTATCGTAGCCGCACCCGGGTTGCACCAGGACCCGCAAAAGATCGCGGAGTTACTCCGGTCGCGACCTGATCCTCTGGTCAGTCAGTTTCGGGCCACATACTCGACGTTGCTCAACCTGCTCGACGCATACGGAAACTTTGGCCAGGTGCGCGAGATTGCTCAAAAGAGTTTTGCTCATCGTGATGCGGCCAGGCAGACGACGCAATTGGAACAGGAGCGCGCTGACAACGAAGCGAGGATCAGGACCACGTTGGAGCAAACAGCCTGCCAGCTTCCGCTTTCAACAGCTCTCGGTCTTGAGCGTCTGGTCAGCGCCCGCACCAGACTCCAGGAGGCCAAACCACAGACGAGAACAGAAGTGTTGCTCCGCTGGCTGGACGAATCGGTGCGGCCTGGCCGCGTTGTCGGCATCGGCCGAAGCGGAAAGCGCCTTGTTTTGATTACGCAACGTCGGGATGGCAACATCGTCGGCATCCGGGAAGACGGCCGTAGCGTAAGTTTTCCGCTGCAACGAATTGGCAGGGTTTACTCACCTATTTATCCAGTTCATGACGAGACTATTGAAAAAGCTTTTGAGGAGATCCATACCCGGGGCAAAGAACTGGTGCTGCCCGAGCCTCGTCTGCGCGATGTTCGCGATGAAGAATACGACGCGCTGCGTTTGATCGAAGACACGATTGAATCAATTTTGCCCTCGAATTTGAGCTCAGAGCAGAAGGAGAAGTGTAACCGGGCGCTGTGGGGGGTGATGGAGGAGGCCGAAGCCATACAGCGAACCGCGCGGCGCCAGGAGGCACTGCGTGAGCAGGTATGGCGGCCCTTCGAGCAGCGGGCAAAAGTTCTGGCGTCGTTTGGCTATCTGGATTTTGAAGCAGAGAAAGTTACCGAACGGGGGCGTTGGTTGGCTGATCTGCACATCGATCGCCCGCTAATTGTCGGGGAAGCTCTGGAGACCGGGCTTTTCAGAACTCTCGATCCGGCCCGGATGGCGGCGGTGATGGCAGCCCTCAGTGCTGATGAAGACCGGGACTATGGTGAGATCGAATTGGACGACTCACTTGTGAGCAGTCTGGCGCAGTTCGAGGATACGGGTTTCCGCGTGTCATCTGAAGAATGGAAGCACGGGATTGAACCGGCGCCCGAACTTAACTTTTCCGCGGCGGGCGCAACCGCACGCTGGGCCAAGGGTGCGGAGTGGAGCACACTGGTATATGAAAGCCGAGCTGAAGAAGGCGATCTCTTTCGCATGCTTTCCCGCACCGGCGAAGCGCTCCTCCAAATTGCGGGGCTAAGAAAAGCCCACCCCGAAGCCGCGCGGATTGCCGCCCTCGGTGCGGAGAGCGTCTTGCGGGAGCCAGTCAGGTAGGGTGTCATCGTTTCCGAGGAGACCGTACCCAGCAGGGGCCAAGCCCTCCTTCTGACCTTGAGCTTCATTATCAAGTTATGCGAACGGTTCGGTACACCCCTTCTGTCGCATCCCGTTTTCCTCCTCATAAACGTAAACGTCAAAGAGTCCGGGCAGAAATCTTATCGTGTAGTTCGTTAACCGGACATCAATTAGACTAAGCAATCAATCTGCTAGAACTTTCGAGCCTCCACTTTTCCCGTACGCCTAAATTTAAGAAATTGACCCTTCAAGATGAACGATTCCAGACAGAAGTATCATAAATGCTTGGTTCACCAGCGGCCGGTTTGAGTACAAGTAAGTCATAGCAATTGAAGGACTTAGCTTGTAAAGGTTTCGCAGAAAAAGCAACCAATGATACCAAGTCTCCATCTTAGCTTCGGTTCGATTACAAGATATTTGTAAAATCGGTTCCAGCATGCGCAGCAAGGTAAGAATGAAAAATTGAGATGGCCGTTGGCTATCGCTCACATGGAGAACTCAGTAAATGAATTTGAGCCGAACTATGCCCCACTTGCGCTCCGCCAAGTTTGCCCCTTTAGCCATTATCGCTGGTTTTCTTCTTTCTAATTTCACTGGCATATTTTTCAGTCCCGTATTCGCGCCATCGGCAAGTGCAACAACTCAGGTAGAAGAGATGATACCGCAGCGCATTCCCACTTCAGGCGATGTTGCCTTGGATCGGATTATCTTTCGCGCAGGTGGGCGTCATGGTATCGACCCCCGTTTCATTCATGCGGTGATTTGGCAGGAATCGAAGTACAAACCCACAGCACTGTCTCGCGCGGGGGCGCAGGGCCTGATGCAACTTATGCCGGGTACCGCACGCAGGTTTGGTTGCACTGACGCACACGACGTGGCCTCTAATGTTGAAGCCGGAACGAAATACTTGAGCTGGCTGTTGAAAAGGTTCAACGGAGACGTCAAGCTAGCACTCGCGGGGTACAACGCGGGCGAGGGAGCGGTCGATAAATACAACGGCGTACCTCCTTATGATGAGACCCAAAATTACGTACGCAGAATTGTCGCTAGTTATGGAAAAACACTTCATCCAGTAACGCCATTGGATGTCACAAAGCTCGCTGTTGAACCGCTTGTAAAGCAGACCCAGGCAAGTTTGAATGGTTCGATCGAGTAGCTTTTCAGCCCGACTCCAGCAATATCAAACCGATATATTCGCGCGTAGTTGTGCTCTACTGAAGTGCACTTCGGCCCGCGAATTGCCTATTCGGCCCTTAATCGCACGTTGAAAACGGTATACTCGTTCGTTATGCTGCGGACAGTAAGATAATTAACAGGGTATCGCTGCTATTGAATACCAAGTTTGAACTATGCAGACGATTCGAGTCGCAATTCTTGCGGGAAGCACACTGGCTCAGCTGGTTTTCATGACCGGATGCAACTCCCATGAACAACCTATTCAGAACGGTTCCGTCGCAACCAGTCTGACTCACATTTCGCGCAACAAGTTGAGCGATTCTATGACGGGACCAATCAGGTACCTAGCTTTGGGAGACTCGACCGGAGCTGGAGTAGGCGCCAGAGATGGCGGGTACGTGGCCCGCCTATTCAAGCGCATACTCGGCCCCAGACCGGGTTCGGCATTGACCAATCTTTGTGTTAGCGGGGCAACTACCTCGGATGTGTTGCGTGGTCAATTGGATCGCGGTGTGCGGGCAGATCCACAGCTCGTCACTCTGGGCATCGGCATCAACGACATCGGCCACAGCGTGACCCTTGAACAGTTTTCGAAAAACTTCGAGGCAATTCTCAGCCGGCTTAGGAGCGATACTAAAGCCGCAATCTTGGTTACGAACATTCCGGATATTTCGAGCGCGCCCCGAATCCCACCAGCCATGCGAGCCGAATACCATCGGCAAATCGTTTCCTTCAACCAAAAGGTCGAAGAAATCGCCTCGCTCCACGAAGTCAGCGTGTTTGACATCTACGCCGTCACCCACGAACAGCTCCCGTCTCATCCCGAGTTTTTCTCCGAGGACGGTTTTCACCCATCAGACAAGGGGTACGAGTTCTGGGCCGAGCAAATGTGGCCAAGCGTTGCCCTCACAATCCGCGCAGACTGATAGCGGGGTGCGGGCAGTTGCCATCCCATTTCAGGTCGGCCAGGATTGCTCGGAACGGCCGAGGCCGTGCGGTCGTAAAGCTCTGGTGCTAGAATGAGTTTGCCGTAATTCGCGGCAAGGTTTTCGTAAGGAGGCTCTAATCATGTCGGAACCCAGGGAATCTGTTGATAACGCCTGCAACGCGGTGTATGACGCTCTACGTTACCTCGGCGACGCGTCGTATGCAATCTTGCCGTCGAACGTGGCGCATGATCTTGGGGATTTTAAAAAGAAATTCTTGAGCAATGTGCGCTCTTTAATCGAGAAAGACATCGCGTGGATTGATGCGCGCGTTGAGGGTGGTGATCGCCTGCGGGAGGAATGGAAGCGCGCTTGCGATCGCGAGCGATCGGAACAGGCCGGAGATCCCGTAAACTAATTTTCGACGGTCGAAGGACATTATGGAAGTCTTGCTGACGGAGGAGTACGGATTCTGCTTTGGCGTCGAGCGCGCCGTGGAGATGGTCGAAGAGGCGGTGACGGAAGGCGCGCGCCCCATCCGATCGCTGGGACCGTTAATTCATAATGCCCAGGAGATGGAGCGATTGGGCGAAAAGGGAGTGTCGACGATCGACTCTCCCGGGGAAGCTGATGGCGACACTATTGCTGTGATTCGTGCACACGGGGTAACGCCCCAGGTTCAGCGAGATCTGGAACTGCGCGCCGCTCAAGTGATCGATGCCACTTGCCCGTTCGTTACCAGAGTGCAGCATCTCGCCGAACGGGCCGCTGAACAGGGACGCGATGTTGTCGTTGCTGGTAATCCCGATCATCCCGAAATGATCGGCGTAGTCGGCTACGCGCCGAACAATACCTACGTTGTGCGAGACGCCGGCGAGGTGGCCTCACTGCCAACTCTGCGATCACCACTGGTGGTCTCGCAGACCACCATCAAACTGAAGACCTTTCTCGAAGTTGCTGAAGCTGTACGCCAAAAGGCCGACGCTGAGCCTCAAGTGGTTAACACGATCTGCTCCGCTACGCGGGATCGGCAGGATGCGGCGCGAGCTCTGGCCGGCGAAGTTGACGCGTTTTATGTGATCGGAGGCCGGCATTCGTCTAACAGCGTCAAGCTGCTGGCGGTCTGTCAGGAACAATGTGAGAAAAGCTTCTTGATTGAAACACCTTCTGAGATCAATCCTGACGATCTTCAAGGTGTGGGCCGTGTTGGAGTCACTGCCGGCGCCTCCACCCCGGATTGGCTTATTAAGCAGGTTGTCCAGCGTTTGAATGAAATTGGCGATACGCAGACTGCTCACCGCTGATACCACAGATTACGCAAATTTCACATCGCGGTTGTTAGCCGCAACCAAAAGGAAGGCGATCCACGAAAATACACCAAGGGCAATTCGCGATTTTCGAGTCCGTTGTTTCAGCCACACCTCGCTCAAAAACAAGAAAGAGCGGACTTGTATCACCGAATCGGGTTAGAGTTCGTCAACCTGGTCAAGGGCGTTGACTATCCTGCGGGCTTCCTCGGATCCGTACTCCATGGCTTGGCGACGCAGGGCATCGCGAGCGATCTCCGAATCAACCGGATCGCTCAATAAACCTACCAGCACCGTCGTGGGAAACTGTGCCAATGCCTCATTGGCCAGAGCCCGCACCACCACATCTTCCGAGCGGGCCAACTCGCAGATCTCACTCGGGGCAAAGCGAGAGGTCAACGCATCCGCCAAGACGTCAATGCGCCGGTAGTCACGCTGCTGCTCGGCCCTGCGGACGAGCTGGGAAAAAACTTCGGCCGACTGCGTCTTCTCCTGTAAGACCGCAGCGCAAGTGTCAGCCACATGTTTTAGTTGATCTCCCTTTTCGCTGCCCAACGACGCGCCCGGCTCCAAAGCCCGATCGTCAAGCGCCGTCAGCAAGCGACTTAATTCCAGATCCGCGCGAGGGTCGTAAGGGGCACGCACCTGGGACGAAGATAAATTAGAGGCCTGTAGCGCTCGTTCAACCAGGCCTCGCGTCGTGGGACGGAGTTCCGACCAAACCGTTGCCACGCGTCCTCCGAAATCTTCAATTATTAATGACAAGGCCGATGATGTCTCCCAAACTTCAGATACTTCGAAATTCTAAAACGGCGTACTATACGCGATGAGGAACAGAAACGCGAGACTCGAATCTAAGAAATGGGGTTGCGCAGAAACTTCGCCTGCGACCCCTGAGAGCAAGCTAGTTGTAGTCTTTAATTTCGGCGATTGAGGGAAATGGAATCTTGACGATCTCGCCATTGGCGCATTCAATCTTGACGCTCGGAGTGGTTAGGGCCTGGGTGGTTTTCATGCTCCGAACTGTGCCGCGCACCCGCTGGCCATCGAGCGTTACAATCTCGACATTATCCTTGCCGTAAAGCGGCCGGAGAGCCGCTAAAGCTTTTGTAATCTCCACAGTATCTAATTCCCCCTTAAGTTCACCCCGATTGGGCACCTAAACTCGCCCAAGATTTCAGAATTCTGCGCCTAAGGCGCGCAGATGTCTATCGGCGGGCCTTAGCAAGCCATTCACCAGCGCTTGATTCTTATAAAAGGCTTATTAGACACTGGAATCCCAGGGATTGGGTCTCATAAATATAAGACCTACAATGTGCCCAGGCCTGCAACCGGAAAGAGTTATTTGGCGTATAGGCTTTGGAGGCCCTTCTTTGACCTCTAGATCTAAGATTGGTAAACGTTCACATGTCCCAGAATCAAGGAATGCCACAATCGGATGCGAGCATCACGGTCTGCTCAAACTGCCGCACACCAATGCCGCGCGACTTGCGTTTTTGTCGCAACTGCGGTTTTCGGTTGGGTGAGGGCCCAGCGGAGTATACGGAGACGATTCGTCTTGAAAACGGCCGGCCAGTGAATCTTGCAGACAATAGTGCCGCCTCGTCGCAGCAACCCTTTGCCACCGCCTACGGTACATCAGGTGGGTCCATGATCCCAGGGACCGGACGTCAAATGGCTAAGCGAGGCAAGAAGATGAGCGGGATGACATGGATGTTTATAGGCCTCTTGATCTTTTTCATCGCGGCCGCTGCCTTCACGGCGGTCGTGACGCCGATACGTAGAACCATGACTCCTACGTCTTCAGCGCCCCCTGCTCCGCGTGCTTATGTCGGTGTTAGTTCCTTTGAGACTGGCGAAGGCGGGGTCACCTTCGATAGCGTCGAGCCTCCCGGAGGCCCTGCGGACAGAGCTGGACTCATCGGCGGAGACGTAATAACCAGCTTTGACGGTCAGGTAATAGATGATGAAGATGAGATGACCGATTTAATGCGTCGCACTCCCATTGGAAAACCTGTCGAGGTGATTTACACCCGAGATGGTGAGCCGAAAACCACGACGCTGACCACCGTCTCCAAAGAAGATTTTGATCGATTGGTAAGGGATTTTCGGAATCGACCTGAAGGCCGCGGTCTATTTGGTTTCGACGATGACGACACTGAGCGGGTCCCGATTCCCGGAACAAAGATTTTCGGTGTGAAGGTGAATGACATCAGCCAGAGCCGCCCTGCCGATCTCGCCGGAATAAAGGAAGGCGACATCATTGTTCAGTTTGACGGGACGCCCATCCGCACTCCTGAAGAACTCAGTTCTCGCGTGATACGCGCGATACCTTATAGCACTATCAAGGTTGTGGTGATGCGCGGCACAGAGAACCTCGAGATACCAGTGAAGATGGGCAAGCAGTAGACTTCTCACGGACGTTTCCTGGTGATAAGCTCCCTCATTCTTGCTTCCATTTCCTGGCGCACTTTTTCATGTGCTTCTTGCGGGTCGTCAGCTGCGAAAGTTTCAAACAACGCATAAGGGTTTTCAGCTATCAGCCGCAATTCCCAAGCTTCCCGGTTACCAGTTGAGGGACGGGAAAACCACATCGCGTCTACATTCGCCTCATCGACTCTAGCCCCTTCAAACGTGAGCTCGTCCTTATTGAATTCTTCGGCGCGTGTTTCTGAGACCAGCAGTAGGCGTCGCAGTTGCCACCCGTGCTTCCGGTAGGTTGCCAGGATCTCACAGATGCGGTCTCTCTGTTTCATCACCCCTCTTGCATTGAAGTGCTGGGTCAGTATAGCGCAAGCAGAATCTCATGGTATTAACTGAGAGGCATCCTAACCACACCTCACTTCATCCGGTATCTGTCAATTCATCCCCGCCGGCAAGGCGGGCAAGGATTGATGCGGCGCTCGTTTGTTGACCAGCTCAATTGAGCACAACTATGATGCGGATCCGGGGAAGAAGTTAGAGGACAAAAGTGTGCTGTTGTTTTTGGGAGAGAGTGGCCGCTCGGATTCCGCGTGGAAGGGTTCACCTGGGAAAAGTTCATTCAGGCGAATCAGCTTCTGTTTTGGTTTGTTGGCTTTCTTGATGATTTCACAGCTTGGTTCGCTGTTTCCGGTTTCGGCAAAACCGTGGAACACTTCGAGCGTAGAAATTAGAACTGGTGTCAACCTGATGGTCAGCGCCGAAACAGAGAAGGAAAAAAAGAACCACGCCCCCGCGCCCTTCTACGAAACGCTACGTAAAGCGTTGAAGAAACGCAAACTAAAGATAGAGAGTATCTGCCCCACTTCTGACGTGGTAGCGCGAAGAATTCTCGAAGAGTACGGCGCGATTTTTCTGGCAGTAAAAAACGTGACGCCGCCGCCTGTTTGTGTGTTCACCGCGGAGGAGCAGGTGACGCGGTTCCAGGAAGCCGCCGGATTTACGACAGAGACAATCGCCGATGCAGAGATCGAACTCCAGCCGGAGGCGATGAAAAAGCTACTGAAAGCGCGCGCTGAGGCCGCGCAGGAGAATCTTGATATCACGCCACGAGGCGGTGCAGAAGCAGCCCGCCGCAATTATGAGGATAGCTTGCGCCTTTGGGACACACGCTTTCTGCCGGCACTCGACTATTGGCTCGGTCAGGGGAGACTAACCGCCGAACAGGTCTCACGTTTGCTCAACTTGCCGCTCCACAATCAGGTTGCGGAGGTTCTGGAACTGGAAAAGAGCGGCATTTTCTTCAGCAAAGATCTCTCCAAATCGATTCTGTATTCGATCGCGGCCCCGGGCACTTCGCAACACATCGCCATGCTCGCTCTGGACGTTACCGAGTTTGACAACCCACGCGTGCGGGAAATTCTGGGAAAGCATGGCTGGTTTCAGACTGTTCTGAGCGACCTGCCCCATTTCACTTTCCTTGGTCTTAAAGAAAAAGATCTTCCGAAAAAAGGATTGAAGAGTGTGGAAGCCGACGGCCAGACCTTCTGGATCCCCAACGCCGTGGACCAACCCACGTAAGTCAACAGACCAAAGCTCCTGAACCACTCAGCTGCAAATCAACCACTCAAACTTAGTCGCCTCTCAGGTCAGGAAGGCGGACCCTGTCCCCGCTCTTACGACGAAAACAAGAATCGTTTAGACTAACACTCAATTCATTCCCCCCCTCCAAAGGAGCTTCCGCACATGGCTCGCAAATGGTTGAACCGAAATCTCCACGCGTTTCTGAGTGGCTTTCAAGGTTGAGGCGGAGACAGGGTCCGGCTTCCTCACTAGAAACTTGCCTGTAAGTTGTGTTTATTACAGGCTAGAAAGTTTCAAGTGATATTTGCTCGCCGCTTCGGCGAGCTGGAAAGCTAACCTGCAAATCACCCCCGCCCTTTTTGGATTTTCACTCAGCCTCACCAGAGGCGGGATTGGGTTTTGTCAAAGGGTATTCCTATCGACTGGCAAAGGTGTTAGACTGCGCTGGCATAATCGGTGGCAGCCGGTGCTTCTCCCCCCCCCAGACAACACAACAATTAGTGCTTATTTCCAGCGCCGTATGGATGCGCCAATCTCCTCGCCCTAAAATGGCCCCCAGCGACCTTTATCCCGAAAGCAGGTCAGGTATGGATGTCCCTCAATTCATCGCCGGCAGGTTCCGAATCGAATGTGAGATCGGCCGCGGCGGCATGGGCACGGTTTATCGCGCAACACACCTGGGACTGGAACGTCCCGTCGCTGTCAAAATTATCAAACAGGAGTTTGCCGCTGACCGAGACGTGGCCGATCGCTTTCTAAGGGAAGCTCGCACTATGGCCAGACTGCGCCATCGTCACGCAGCGATGATTTTTGACGCCGGCAACCTGCCGGATGGTCGTCATTTCATCATCATGGAGCTTGTTGACGGTACGACGTTGTCGGAAGCATTGGTCCGTGATGGTCGTTTCTCCCCGGAACGAGCTGTTAAGATAGCCGTACAGATTTGCGATGTACTGGAAGAGGCACATCAACTCGGCATCATCCACCGGGATCTCAAACCCTCGAATATCATGCTTAATGAACGAGGAGTCTGTGTGCTGGACTTCGGAGTAGCAAAGGTGCTGGTGACCTCGGCAGAATCAACGGAGACGCACGCGACGACCGGTTCAGGTCAGTTAGTTGGCACGCCACGATACATGTCGCCCGAGCAGTGTCTGGGCCAGCGCGTTGGCGCTCGCAGCGATCTCTACAGCCTAGGGGTTGTGCTCTACGAGATGTTGGCAGGCCGTCCGCCGTTTATAGATCCTTTGCCATCGGCGGTATTAGTGAAACAGGTAACGGCTCCAGCGCCACCTTTGCCGCAGCTGCGTCAGGACATTCCCAAACAACTTGCGATTGCGGTGCACACTCTGCTTGCCAAGCGCCCGGAGCACCGACCCCGGACGGCGGCGGCTGCGCGAGCAATTTTGGAGAAGAGTTTGGTGCGGCCAGAGCTTAGGCCGGAACCCGACCCACTCTCCTCCACGATGGCAGTGCTCGCCGAACAAAGCAGCATAATATTTCGCCTGGCAGCGCCGCTGGCCACGGTTATTTTCTTTGGTGCCTTGCTCTTTGTTTGGGGAAACAGCGGCGAAACCGCCACTAAGTTTGTACAGGACTCTTCCACCGCTCAATTGGCAGCCAGGGCGGTACTTCCGAGCGGTACTGTTCTCAGTGGGGAAAAGTTAACCTTGAACAGAGATGGTTATGCCAACCATACGGACGCCGTCTTGTCCGACACGATGTTAACTCCACCTCTGACACTGGACCGGGCGCGAAAGATCGCCGCCAGTGGATCTCAAGGTTACGTCGGTGACGTGCAAATCCTTCAAACAGCCTCGGGAGCCGCATTGGCCGCAATTCAAAACGAACGCATTGTCGGCGCCGCCCGTTTTCTGATGATGGAGAAACGGGGTGGAGTGTTTCGCGTTTCAGCCCGAGGTCAGCTTGATACCAGGAGCTTCCGCAATGGCGATTGGAATGCGGAAACGATTGATGCTGACGGCGACGAGTACGATGAAGTTCTCTTTACCGGGACCGAGACAAAGGGTCGCACCTCCCGCCACCGACTCGTGCTCTATGTGCCCACGAATCGCGAGATGTATGTCTTCCAATTTGAAAAGAATAACGTAACGGGGCGGCTGTTAAAAGTGGCCTGGTCGAGGAGTGTCTTTTCAGCGAATGGCACCACCTATGGCAGGGTACTGAGAGAAAAAGCTAAGAGACTGGTCGCCAAAAAGAGAAATCGTTAGACTTGACTGAGCAACCGGTCAACTCAGCCACCCCGGACGCGCGGCAAAGAGTAGCGAGGAGCAAGGCTTTGCGCGCAGCCGGGATCAGTCCGCACCACCACAACCGTCCTGGAAGGGCGCAGCCAAGACCATCGCCAAACATAGCGGCGGTCATATTTAATAGCGCTACAGTCTCTACCTCTCCAGATATTCCGAAATGTGAGGTTATCTACGCCCTTTCGGGGTGGGTAATTTTATTGACGTAACCCAGGAGCGGCGAGCCAAAAGCTTGCCTCTAGTTACCTTCTGCAAGCACCTCCTGCGCTGTTAAGCCAACCCTTTCACCCCGCCGTCATTTGTGAATTTCAGGCTGGAAAGCTAACCTCGGAAGAGTCTGAGTCGAAGATATCTAGATGAACCCTATTCGGGCTGCATCTAAATGTTGCCTGGTCTCATCGAACGTCTTTTCTGAAAACGGAACAAACCATCAACGGAGCTTTTGTGAAACGTAATCTTATAACTCTTTTCCTGATTAATTCTTTGCTGGCGTCATCGGCGATTTCCGCCAGCCAGAGCCGAACTCCGCCACGAGCTACGGCGCAAACATCGGCTGCGACGGCAACCGCGCGCATGCCGGACGCGAAGATCCAGAGCCGCGTGCTGACGAACGGGTTGGAAGTTCTGGTGTTGGAAGATCATTCGGTGCCGCTCGTGAGCGTCGAGCTGGCTGTCAAAAACGGCTCCTACACTGAACCGCCGGAACTGAACGGCCTTTCACATCTTTACGAACACATGTTCTTCAAGGCCAACCGCGCCATCAAAGACCGGGAAGATTACGTGCAGTCGATTGATCAGCTCGGTATCGTCTATAACGGGCAGACACACGAAGAACTAGTCAACTACTACTTCACAACCACCACACCCAACTTTGGGGTGGCGATGCGTTTTATGCGCGACGCTGTGCGCTACCCGCTCTTCGACGAGCGACAGTTGGAACAAGAGCGCGAGGTCGTTATCGGCGAACTCGATCGCCACGAATCAAACCCGTTCGGTTACTTGTCGCTCGAGATGAACACTCGTCTGTTCTACAAATACCCGAGCCGCAAGAACCCGGGTGGCAACCGTCAGACCGTACGCGCGGCGACAACCGACATGATGCGGCTCATTCAGGGTCGCTACTACGTTCCAAACAATTCCGCCGTAGTAGTCACCGGCGCTGTGAAGTCAGACGAGGTCTTCCAGCTGGTCAGCGATCTCTTCGGCGACTGGCCGCGTCGCGAGAAGGATCCGTTTGCGGAGTTTCCGCCGGTCGAGCATCCACCGCTAGAAAAGAGCGAGGGAATGGTGATTCGCCAGCCCATCCAGAATGTGATCATCATGATCGGTTGGCATGGTCCTTCGATCGGTAAAGACAATCCCGGCACGTACGCAGCAGACGTCTTTTCCTTCATTCTGCGCCAGCCGAACTCGCGCTTTCAGCGAGCGCTCGTGGACACAGGCCTCGTGACAGGCGTCAACCTCGGCTACTACACCCAGCGCAACGTCGGGCCGATCAATATCATCGCGCAGACTACACCCGACAAGGCGCGGGCTGCGGTGCGGGCTATCTACAACGAAATCGAGCACTTCAACGACCGCGACTATTACACGGATGAGCAGTTGGAAACGGCCAAGGCGCTCCTGGAGGCCGAGGACTTATTCGAACGGGAGAAGGTAAGCGAATACACGCATACCCTCAGTTTTTGGTGGGCCTCGACCGGCATTGATTACTTCCGGGGCTATCTGGGTAACCTGCGCAAGACCTCCCGAGCTGATATTGGCCGCTATGTCACGACCTACGTTCATGGCAAGCCGCACGTTGGCCTCGCGCTCATGTCTGAAGAGTCGCTCAAGCAATCACAGCTTACCCAGGAAGATTTGATCGGTAATAGGAAACAGAATGCAACTACGGCAAACAAATAAAACATTGCTCCCTGCTGGCACGGCGGGAGACGAACTAGGAACAGGAAAACTTTTGGGCACCATCATGCGGATTTGGGCGCTCAGCCTTGCCTTACTGGTTTCAGTAACTCCGGCGGCTGCCCAACAGCAGTCGCCACCGACCGCCCGGGATGCGGCAAAGTCCGCCGTTGCGGAAAGAGCGATCACGCCTATAGATCCGATCTCGCTCGTCACCGAGTTCGACGTAAGCGGGCTGAAGGTCCTCGTCAAGCACCGCGCCGCCACGCAGACGGTGGTCGCGGGTCTCTTTATCAAGGGCGGTGTGCGCAACACCACTCCAGAGAAGGGGGGCGTAGAGAATCTGATGCTCGACACCGCGTCGGAGGCGACTGTGAGCTTCCCGCGTCAGCGTATGCGCGTGGAGCTTTCCCGCATGGCTACGACGATCGGCTCCGGCGTTAACTACGACTATTCGGGTCTGACCATGGCTTCGACGCGTGCGAATTTCGACCGCTCGTGGGAGATTTTTACCGACGTGGCTCTCAGGCCCGCTTTCACTGCCGACGACGTCGAACGCGTGCGCAACAGAATGGTCGCTTCCTTGCGTGACGACACCGACACGCCCGACTCATACCTGCAACTCTTGCAGGCGCGCGTGGCATACGAGGGTCATCCGTACCTCAACGACCCACGCGGGACTGCCGACTCGGTGTCCCGCCTGACCGCCGCAGATCTGCGTCGATATCACAAGCAAGTTATGGAGACCTCGCGGCTGTTGCTCGTCGTGGTTGGCGACCTCGACCCGCAGATGATACGCAGCCGCATTGCCGCCAGCTTCGGAAAACTTCCACGCGGCGACTACAATCCGGGTCCGCTGCAGGAGCTCTCCTTCGCCGCGCCTTCGGTTCAAGTGACGGAACGCGCACTTCCGACCAATTACGTGCAGGGGGTATTCACGGCACCCAACTTAGCGGCGCCGGACATCTACGCAATGCGTGTCGCTTCGACCATTTTGCAGAACCGGGTCTTTATCGAAGTCCGGCACAAACGGAATCTATCCTACGCACCCGATGCCTTCCTTTGGAGTCAGGGCGCGAATGTCGGCGGGATCTATGTGACCTCCGTCGATGCTAACCAGTCGATCCGTGTGATGTTGGACGAGATCACTCGACTTCAGCGCGAGTCTCTCCCAGGGGAGGAGCTTGACTCAACCGTGCAACATTTCCTAACGCGTCATTACCTGGGCCAGGAAACCAACGCCGCTCAGGCCGGTGAGCTGGCGCAGTATGAGATCATCGGTGGCGGTTGGCGCAACACTTTCGTCTTCTTGCCACGCTTACGCGCCGTCACGGCCGAAGATGTGCAGCGTGTCGCGCAAAAGTACATGCGCAACATCCGCTTCGTCGTGCTGGGAGATCCCAAGAGTGTAGATACCAGGTTGTTTACCGGGCAAGCTGGGGGATAAGGCAAGGGCTAGTTCGATCGGTCCTTATTGCGAGGTTAGCTGAAGCTCATTTTCCATTTTTGCATTCTCAATTTGCATTTCTCATTCGGCATTTCGGCGTGCGCAGCGCTCTTTGTCTGATCGCGCCCTAGTTAACGTCCTGTGATTTCCAGGGCAAATGGGAATGAGAACGGAAATTGAAACGTCTTCGTTCTCAGTCTGCCGAGCGCCTCAAACGGTGCCTTACTGCCGACCGCCTCTCGTCTCGCTAAGGAACTTCTCGTAGAGCTTCTCATCCAGCAGTTGGAGGGCGTGAGCATGAGACAGAGCCAGTCGCTGATTGCCGCCCTCAAAGTAAACGAGCGCGAGGTTGTAGAAGGCCTCGGCTCTGGCCGGATGCAGGCGAGCAGCTTCCTTGTATGATTGGATTGCTTCAGGCAATCGGCCCGCATAGTAATAGGCATCACCCAACTTGTTTAGAATTTCTTCTGAACTGGGCTCGAGTTCCAAAGCCTGTTGATAGGCTTTGATGGCCTCGTCGTTCTTGCCTTGCTTCACTTTACAGTAGCCTACTTGAATCCAGGCGTCCGCGCGTTTCGGATTTCTGTAGACGGCATTTTCGAAATAACTAACCGCATGGTCGTAATTTCCCAGCCACAGAGAATCGAGTCCGGTTCGATAGAGAGCTTCACCAACGTCGAGTATCTTGTCCTTCGCTGGTATCTCAGCCAGGCTGCTCAAGGTACCCGGTTTCAGCTCCCGCACGCGGTCTGAGCTGATGGCCAGACTAATGTTTTGCCCGTTAGTAACCTTGACGGTGACGACTCCGACAACCTCACCCTTCAGATTGAAGATCGGACTGCCGCTGTTTCCATGCGATATCGGCGCGGTAGTTTGGATTATCTTGCCTACGCCCGGCACTTCACGAACCGCCGACACGATACCGTCACTTACCGAACCTTCCAGTTTTAGTGGGTTGCCGATCACGAAAACTGTCTCGCCCTCCTCCGGCAGACTCCTAGCGAGTTCGCTGGATCGAGGTCGGTCGGTCGGCATGTCCACCCGCATCAGCGCGAGGTCTCCTTCCTCATCGACTGCAAGCAGGCCCGAAACTTTATACACACGGCCTTTACCATCCAGTGTTTTGACGTCAGTTCTGCGCGCCCCACGAATGACGTGAAGGTTTGTTACTACTTGTCCAGGTCGGATGAAAAAGCCGCTTCCAGTCGTCAGTGCGTCGCCCTTTGCATTGTAGGTAACGACAGCGACAATCGCCGGCTTAACTCGTCTAACCAGTTCGGGAAGAGATTCTTGGGCCGGCGTCGCATGGGGGAGGTAAGCCGTCAAGACGAAGGCGACGACAAATGGTAGGGGGGAAATTCGTTTGTGCATTATCGTTAATCACCATTGAGGTAAAAACCGGGGGAACGGCGATATATTGTTTCAATTTTGAGCAACACCGGAACGGTGCCGGCGTTTGTAGCTCGCGGTTGAACGAAAGGTCGTGGAAGGGCCGGGGTATTCAGGAGGAAGGGTTAATATCCTCAGGACCTCCAGAGCCATCTTAACCAACGAAAATGAGAAGCGCCAGAGTTTTGTTTGTACCCCAAAAGGAACAAGGCCGCCCGAGCGGCGGCCTTGACCCGAAGAGCCAATTCCTGGTCGATTTCCGGTAGCTAAGTTAGCTATTTCACGATTTCAACTACCCCGATGGCCGGCCCCACCGGATCAGCTGAGGTTCCAGTCGCCTCCTCCGTCGTCACGAGCAGACCGAAATCAGCCAGCGCCGTCTCTGATCGGATTTCCGCCTCGTTACGTCCAGGCGCGTTAACTACCTGTCCGAGTTTGACGAATTTGTTGTCGGGCGAAACCGCCCATACCACGTAGATTTGTCCTGCGGGCGCCTCCTTCAACTCATGAAACCGCATCTTGATTTCAGCTGGGCCATCCTTGCGCGGGGTGATGATGACATTGGCGCGGGCGCCGGTCATCGCACCAGAGAACTTTATTTTCATCTCTGTGTCGGTCCCTCTGCGGAAGCCCGGAATGTTCAGCATCGCAACCTTGTAGGAGGTGGCCGCAGTGGTTCCCTCAGTGGTAATAGCGGACACACGCTCTCCTACAGGAGCACCCTCCCCCTGGCTGCCAAGTGGCACCACCGCGAAGCCTTCGGGCACCGCGCTGCGAAAGAAGACTTTCGTACTCGGATCATAAGCCTTCAGCGTAGCTTCGGGCGAGGCAATCAACATGAACTTGCTGAGCGGAGTTGTGGTTGTAAGTGTTCCCGCTCCGTTTGCAACCTCGATGGGTCCCAGTAGGGTAACCGCTCCGGTATCATCAACCGCGTAGAGATTGATCGCCGTCACGTCTGTAGGGACATCTGACACGTTCATAACAACTCTCGTGCCTTTGTCATCTCGTAGGATGGTAGCGACACCCTTAGACTGTTTGTGTGTGATTGGATCCAGTGCAATTTTTACTTCTTTGCCCACCGGATACTCAATCACTGTATAAGTTCCGTCGGGATGCTGAACTGTTTTGGTAACTGTAGTTGGTGTTTGCGTGACTGTGGTGGTTGTTGGTTGTTGGCCCAGAGCGAGAGATCCCATTGAAAGTGTCAGAATAGTTCCCGCTAAAATTTTCGCTGCTTTAGTACTCATGAAAATGCTCTCCTTATGCTAATCCCGGATTAGTTAGTCAGAATCAAATCGTAATTTCAGGGGCGAATGACGACAGTCTACTCGGTAAATGACACAGCAAGGTGACGATATCGATGCCAATTTGATTGCAAACTAACGACAAACCAAATGACCCTCAACCGGTCAATTTGCAATGAAAGCCGAAAACACGTCATTTACTGTTTCGGGAGTGGGGGAATTAGGCGCGTCTCCGTGTTTTCGCGGCACAGTTCCCTTCAGCATCAAACGCGGGCGGCTCGCGTTATAATTGAAAGGAACAAGCGGAGTCACGCCGTTGTTAAAATCATTTGACTAACGCGTCTAGTTCCTTAGGAGATGGATCCCGATGCTAGACGTTTTCTATGAGCGGTGCAGACTCCGCTCCATTCAAAGGGTATCCAGGCTCACTCAAGTTGGAGGGCAGGTTTCCGCGCTGGCACTAAATGACCAAAACCCGATTCGCTTTAGCTACTTCGTAGTGGCTCTTTTGACATCTGCGGTCGCGCTAGGCGGCTGTAAGAGACAGACCGAAACAATGGGGTTTCAGCCTGAGATTCTGCCCCTTTCCCAGCAGTTGACAACCTTCGAAGCAATGCCCGACTCGGCCGATAATCCGATGTCGCCCGAAAAGGTGGCGCTCGGTCGCCAGTTGTTTTTTGACGAACGACTAAGCGGCGACGGGTCGCGCTCATGTTATTCCTGCCACGTCTGCGAAATGGGGTTAACTGATGGATTAGCAAAATCCATTGGAGCCTTCAATAAACAGTTGCCGCGCAGCAGCCCGACACTTTGGAATATCGGTTACCACAAGGAGTTTTACTGGGATGGTCGCAGTACTTCCCTCGAGAAGCAGGCCCTGGCGGCCTGGACTGGTGCCAACATGGGCGCTAAGGCGGACGAAATTGCCACCAAGCTGAATGCGATCCAGGGTTACCGCTCGCAGTTTCAGAAAGTCTTTGGCAGCGATGCGACGCCGGAGAATACCGTAAAAGCCATAGCCGCTTTTGAAAGGACGATCATCAGCGGAGATACTGCGTGGGATCGCTACCGTGCCGGAGACCAGTCAGCTCTCAGCCAAAGCGCGGTGCGCGGGTGGAATGTCTTTCAGGCTATCAAGTGCACGAATTGCCACGATGGCGTGTTGTTCACCGACCAGCAGTATCACAATGTGGGCATCGGCATGGACCAGAAAGATCCAGACGTCGGCAGGTTCAGAGTCACCAACAAACCAGAAGACACAGGAGCATTCAAGACGCCCACGCTGCGCGACATCGCCCAGTCGGCCCCTTATTTTCACGACGGTAGCGCGAAGACACTCGAAGAAGCCCTGGACATCATGCTGGGCGGCGGCAGACCAAATCGGTACCTGGACCGAAAGAACCTCGAGCAGCACAACGTCCTGCCAGATCAGCGCCAGGCGTTGCTGGATTTCCTCAAGTCGTTGGACGTCGACTGCAAGTTAACGAAACCGCCGCTACCGGACAAGTGAAATCTTAGCCGCGGATCTACGCGGATGAACGCGGATTCAGAAAAGAACAGCAGTCCAATTAAAGTGACGGCTGTTTCAGATCCGCGTTTTTCCGCGTTCATCCGCGGCTAGTTTTTCTTATGACGTCTAATTAGCGGAGAGTCTTTTTGATCAAAGCTACAAAATCGCTGATGTCTTGCGGCGTTGTGTCGAAGGAGGTCATAAATCTGACCTCGGATGTTTGTTCATTCCAAACGTAAAAGAAATATTGCTTCTGCAGAATAGCTACATATTTTTTGGATAGGCGCGCAAACACACCATTTGATTCCACCTTCTGAGTAATCTCGACGACGGGAATCCTTCCCAGTTCCTGCGCCAGAAGTTTGGCCATATTGTTGGCTTGGGCCGCATTCTCCCGCCAGAGATCATTCGACAAGAGTGCTGAAAATTGCACTGAGATAAAGCGCATTTTTGAAGGCAGGTGCGCGCCTTGCTTTCGTGTGTACTTGAAGTCCTTTGCCAGACTTCGGTCGAAGAAGATGACAGCTTCCCCGTACATCATCCCGTTCTTGGCGCCACCGAAAGAGAGCACATCCACACCGACGTCCTTCGTTATGGTGCTCAGGTTGGCCTTTAAACTCGCCGCCGCGTTTGCTATGCGTGCGCCATCCATGTGCAGCAGCATTTCGTTCTTGTGGGCGAAGGACGAGAGTTTTTTCAGCTCCCCGGGGTTGTAGACAGTTCCCATCTCGGTGGATTGAGAAATTGAAATCACGCGCGGCTGAACGTGATGTTCGAAACCGACTGCGTCCAGCATCGGACTAATCTGGTCGATTGTGATCTTTCCGTCACGGGTTGGCAGAGAGAGCAGTTTACAGCCCGTGAATTTTTCCGGCGCGCCACACTCATCTACGTTAATGTGCGCCGTGTCCGCGCAGATGATGGCATGATGGGGCTCAGTGACAGCTTTTAGCCCCAGCACATTCGCGCCCGTGCCGCCGAAGACAAAGTAGACCTCAACCTCTTTGCCGAACTGTTCGCGGAAGAGCGCGACCGCCGCGTCAGTGTAGGGATCGTCGCCGTAGGCAACCACGTGCCCGTCATTAGCCGCGCCAATCGCTTCCAACACCTTGGGATGAACGCCGGCGTTGTTGTCACTGGCAAAACTGCGCTTGGGTTTGGTTGCCATAATGAGTTTTGGTCTTCAGGTTTTAGGTCGTTCTGATTTTTCCATTTATCATTTGGCAGACCACCTCGCGCTTACCAGGTGGGTCGTGAGTAGCGACTCACTCACCCACGGCCGATGAGGTCAGTACCACCGCGCGGTACGGGTGGGTCATGAGTAGCGACTCTACTCGGCGTGAGTGGTGGCTGGCCCGAACCCACCCGCTACCGCGGGTGGTACTGACCTCATGAGCGCGGCTTGAGTGAGTTCGCTACTGGACACACCAGTTACCTCTACCGTTTTGCAATGACCAAATGAGAAATGTCAAATTATGACAAATGAACAATGCTCAGATCACTTCTTCCGAAAATCCTTAATGATCTCCCGCGCGGCATTCGCGCCCGGCCCACCAGTTATGCCGCCGCCTGGGTGCGTGCCGGCCCCGCAGAGATAGAGTCCGTTGATCGGGGTTCGATATTGGGCCCAGCCTATCAACGGCCGAAATGTGAAAAACTGATCGAGGGTCTGTTCGCCATGCATGATGTGTCCACCACTCAATCCGTAAGTCTGCTCGAGATCGAGGGGCGTTATGATCTGACGATTAACGATCAACTCCCTAAGATTCGGCGCGTATTCTGTTAGGCAATTGATTACCGTATCGCCAAACTCTTCGCGCCGAGAATTCCAATCGCCGGTTTTTAGTTTGTAGGGTGCAAACTGGACATGGACCGACATGACATGCGCACCTGGCGGCGCCAAAGATGGATCCGTAAGCGATGGAATCGTAATGTCCATATACGGCGAAGGCGAGCAGTCGCCGTACTTCGCGGCGTCGAAGGCGCGCTCAAGGTAGTCGACGTCCGGCCCGATATGAATCCGGCCTGAAAGTCTGGCCTTAGCATCACCGCCGTTTAGGGCGGGGAACGACGGCAGACCGGAGAGAGCCAGATTGATTTTCCCCGCACTTCCGAAGGCGCGAAAGTTACGTATCTTCATCAGAAAGTCCGGGTCGAGATCGAGCGGATCCACTAATCGCCTGAAGGTAGTCCTGGGGTCAGCGTTTGAAACCACGGCGCGCGCTGGAATCTCCTCCCCGCTCTTCAGCACAACCTGCGAGGCCATGCCTTCGACGACCAGAACTCGCTCCACCTCAGCCTTGGTTCTGATTTCTACCCCTGCATTGGTGGCAGCTTTCGCCAGCGCGTCCGTGAGCGCTCCCATCCCACCTTTAACAAAGGATGCTGGGCCCACTGCGTGACCATCCATGGCCGCTTGCCATAAGAGTCCGGTGCTGGTCCCGGCGGACCATGGTCCAGCGAACGCACCGAAGATGCCGCGCGCAGCGACGGTGGCCCGCAGCAGTTCGGTCTCGAACCATTCGGAAACGAGGTCCGCAACCGCCATCGGTCCCCACCGAAGTAAGCGAAACGCGTCTTTCTTACCAAGCCTGCGAAACGACAGGCCTAGCCGGCCCAAATTCAAGAGTTCACCCGGCGCGGGCTTTTCAATTGAGGGCGGCGTCATCCTGAGCAAAGGAGACAGGACGCGTCCGATGCGGGTGAAGCTAGCTGCGAATTCGGGATAGCTTTTGGCGTCGCGGGCGGAGATCTTTTTAAGGTCGGCAACCGTGCGGGTCTGCTCGTTGTAGATAGCCACGGATTGGCCATTGGGGTCGAGAGCCAAAACGCGAACTTCGGGATTTATCGTTTCAAGTCCATGACGCGCTAGATTCAGATCTCTGACGACAGCCGGGAATAGTGGGCCGGCGGAGTGGGCTAGAGTTGAGCAACGGAAGCCGGGAAGGATCTCTTCAGTAGCTGCGCCACCACCGACAACCTCGCGCCGTTCGAGGACGAGCGTCTTCAATCCCGCCTTGGCTAGATAGCAGGCGGCCACAAGGCCATTATGGCCGCCGCCAATGATGATGATGTCTCGAGTTGCCATTCTCGGTGTCAGCGAATCCAAACAAAATTTAGCCGCGGATGCACGCGGATAAACGCGGATCTGAAAAAAGCTTAATCAAAAACGTTGTATGGGTTTTGTTCCTATCCGCGTGTATCCGCGTAAATCCGCGGCTAATTTTCTTACACCCTCCCACGTTTCCAATCCTTTAAGAGTTGCATCGCGGCGTTGCGTCCCGGCGCTCCCATTATGCCCCCTCCCGGATGGGTTGCTGATCCGCACATGTAGAGATTGCGAATGGGGGTGCGATACTGCGCCCAGCCCGGGGCAGGCCGCAGGAAGAAAAGTTGCTCCAGCGTGAGCTCACCCTGGAAGATGTTGCCTTCGGAAAGACCAAAGTCGCGTTCAATATCCAATGGCGTCAACACCTGGCGATGAAGAATCAAATCTTTGATGTTGGGTGCGTGTTCGGCAATCGTTTCGATCACCGTATCGCCAAACTCTTCGCGTTTGTCGTCCCAGTTTCCTTCCTTCAAATTGTAGGGCGCGTATTGCACAAAGCACGACATCACATGCTTGCCTGGCGGCGCCACGGATGGATCGGTCAAACTCGGAATCACGATGTCGATGTAGGGACGACGCGAGAAGCGACCATACTTCGCTTCATCGTAGGCCCGTTCCATGTAATCCACTGACGGTGAAACCGAAATGGCTCCGCGCAGGTGGGGTCCGGGTCCGGGCAGGGAGATAAGGTTCGGCAGTCCGTCAAGCGCAAGATTTACCTTTCCTGATGAGCCGCGGTATTTGTAACGCTTGAGGTCAGCGGCAAAGTCATCGGGCAGATGGGCTTCGCCGACCATCTTGATGAACGTCAGCCTGGGATCGACACTTGACGAAATCACGTCCGCGTAAATCTCGTCGCCGTTCTTGAGCACCACGCCTTTCGCTTGGCCATTCTTAAGAATGATCTTTTCAATCGGTGCTTCTGTGCGGATCTCTGCTCCCGCCTCGCGCGCGGCATCGCCAATCGCGTTTGAGATGGCCCCGGTACCACCACGCGAGAGTCCCCAGGAACGAAAGGCGCCGTCGATCTCGCCCATGTAGTGATGCAGCAACACGTATGCAGTGCCCGGACTGCGCACGCCCAGAAACGTGCCGATGATTCCAGAGGCCGACATCGTCGCCTTGAGTACATCAGTTTCAAACCACTGATCCAGGAAATCCACGGCGCTCATGGTCATCAACTGCACCTGGTTATACTTGTCCTCCTCGGGCAGATGCTGAAATCGGCGGCCCAGGAAAAGCAGATCCTTCAATCCCTTCAGATTCAGTGAGGTTGGATCGGGCGGGGTCATGCTCATGATGGGCTTCACGAAGTGGGCCATCTCGATCATGGCTTTGCCGTATTCGTCGTAGGCTTCGGCGTCCAGTCTGGAATGGCGTGCGATTTCGCGTCGCGTCTTCGCATGATCGTTGACACGCCACAGGTAATCCCCGTTCGGCATCGGGGTGAACGTACCGTCTAGGGGAAGGATTTCCAGGCCGTGCCGAGGCAGATCGAGTTCTCGAATGATTTCGGGGCGGAGCAGCGAAACGACGTAGGAGCAGACGGAAAACTTGAAACCGGGGAATACTTCTTCCGTCACGGCCGCCCCGCCCACCACGTGCCGCCGCTCCAGGACCAGCACCTTTTTTCCGGCCCGAGCAAGATAAGCGGCATTAACCAAGCCATTATGTCCGCCGCCAATTACGACGACGTCGTAGTGCGTATTCATCTGTTGTCGGTATGCAACTTGCTGAAGAATCGTTAGGATACTTATAATCACTGGCTCTGACAAACAGGGGGAGTTGCAATTACTGGTTCAGCTAGAGTCCGGAAGTTTAGAGTTCAACTTTTAGGTTGCGACTTGCGGGCGACAAGCTAAAGCTTGAACTCTAAACTACGCCCACTTTGCAACGGAGCACTAAAGAATGCCCATCGGAACTGCTTTTCACGAAAGAACTTTCCAGCTCTGCGAAAGCTTGAACTATAGAGAGTGGTCTGGCTACTACGCAGTCAGCTCCTACGAACCTCATCACGAACACGAGTACAACGCGATCCGAAATGCGGCTGCGCTGATCGATATCTCGCCCTTGTTCAAATACAGGTTGACGGGTGCAGACGCTACCCGCCTCGTGGATCGGATCATCACCCGCGACCTGCGCAAGGTCTCTGTGGGCCAGGTGGTCTACACACCCTGGTGCGATGAACGCGGCAAGGTGATTGACGATGGCACGGTCTCGCGCCTGGAAGAAAACACCTATCGCTGGACGGCCGCCGATCCGAGCTTGCGCTGGTTTACACAGAACGCCGCCGGTATGGATGTTGACATCGAAGATATTTCGGAGACTGTGGCGGCACTCGCGCTGCAGGGACCCACCTCCGCACGCCTGCTGAAGACTGTGGTCGAAAGGGCAGAGATCGAAGGCTTGAAATATTTCCGCGTGACTCGAGGCGAAATCGCGGGAGTTCCGGTGGAGATTTCCCGGACCGGGTACACGGGCGATCTGGGATATGAGATCTGGGTCCCGTCAGAGCAGGCACTAGAGGTGTGGGACGCACTGGTTGACGCGGGGCAGGGTTTCGACATTCACCCGGCGGGCATGTTGGCCCTCGACGTGTCTCGAGTTGAGGCTGGTTTGCTTTTGATCGATGTCGACTTTAATAGCAGCAAAAAGGCCCTGACTGCTGAGCAAAGGTATTCGCCCTTTGAGATGGGCCTGGGTCGCCTCGTCAGTCTCGATAAGAATCGTTTTGTGGGACAGGCGGCGCTGACTGCTGAGCAGAGGCGCGGCCACGCGCGTGAGATTGTCGGTCTGGAGATTGATTGGCCCGAAGTTGAAGCCTTGTATGAAGCAGTAGGGTTGCCGCCTGCGGTGTCGCCGATCGCCTCGCGAGTTGCGGTGCCGGTTTTCAAGGATGGGACTCAGGTTGGCAAAGCAACTTCGAGCACCTGGTCACCGACACTAAAAAAGATGATCGCCCTTGCAACGATGAAGTGCGAGCACAGTAAGCTGGGAACCAGGGTGCAGTTTGAGATCACGGTAGAAGCAGTTCGTCACCGGGTGGGAGCAATAGTTGTGAAGACGCCGTTCTTCAATCCCAAACGTAAAACGGCAACACCGGCATTGTAGGCCTTGTTCGGGGTATGAAGGACATCAAAGTAGTGGTTCTAGAGTGTCGGCGGCAGCTCAATACAGAACCGGGAGCGGTAGCGACCGCATTCAACTAACGAATTGATTTCGCAACCGCAATTACAATAGCAAAGACTGAGGCAAAGGCTTCTTCTATCCAACCTGATCTGGAGTGCAGATTCAAATTGGTGTCGCAGACTGATCTCGTTGGTTGAGTGCGGTCGCTACCGCTCCCGGTTCTGTAGTTGAGCTCTCACCACAGGCCCTACCGTCCCCGTCTGTATTGAGCGCGGCGGAAGTTGGGAGCCCACTTAGTTTTCATTTAACTGAAGCATGAAGCCATCCCTCCTGGAAATCATCGACAGCTACAACCCGAACGCTCCCCTCGAGGAAGCCTTAACAATTCCGGCGCCGTGGTATACAGATCAAACGCTCTACAATCTTGAACTCCAAACCGTCTTCGCTAATTCGTGGCAGCTGGCAGGTCGTGTCGATCAGGTGCGTGAACCTGGGCAATACTTCACCAGCGACATAGCCGGCGAGCCGATAGTTGTGGTGCGAGGAGCCGAGGGAGTGTTGCGCGGATTCTTCAACGCCTGCCGGCACCATGCGGCCGCAGTCATGACGGAGCCCGAGGGCAAGGCTAACCAGCTTCGTTGTCCTTACCACGGCTGGACCTACTCGCTCGCAGGTGAGTTGAAAGGAACGCCGGATTTCTCAGGAGTGTCTTCCTTCGATCGCGCCGCCAACGGGCTTTTGCCGGTCCAAACTGGGGTTTGGGAAGACTGGGTATTTGTCAGAGTGGAAGGGCGTGACACAGCCGGGTCTCCAGCAACTAATGAGCAGTCTGGTAACCACCTCGAGAGTTTTCTTGGTGCGGATTTGATCAACCAAATCCGTCCGCTCGGTCTCGAGGAGCTCCACTGGATGGAAAGACGTCACTACCAGTTCGACTGTAACTGGAAAGTCTTCGTCGACAACTATCTCGACGGCGGTTACCACGTTCCTTACCTCCACAAGGGCCTCGACAGCGTCCTTGATTACAGCAATTACACTATTGAAAACGGCCAACGATTCTGTCTGCAATCGAGTCCCATCGTCAGTGAGGGTGCTGAACCCGAAACCGGCGCGGTCAGAAGAGGGGAGCGCGCGCTCTACTACTGGATCTATCCCAACTTTATGATCAACTTGTACGACGGCGTAATGGATACGAATCTGGTGATTCCTCTGGGCGTGGACAGGACCGAAGTCGTTCTCGACTTTTACTTTCCTGACGTCTCCGAAACCGCGCGCGAACGCAATCGCGCCAGCATCGAGGTGGGTCAACGCATCCAGGACGAAGACGCTTCGATATGCAGATCAGTGCAACGCGGTTTGAACTCGCGTGCTTACAATGCCGGGCGGCTCTCGGTCCGACGGGAAGCGGGCGAGCATCTGTTTCATCGTTTGCTGCATGCGGATCTCAATGCGGGAATTAGGCTCTGAGAAGCTACTTGAATGCACCGGCACTTCGACGATCCACGAAATTACACGAATTGCACTAAGATACTTTTGTGTTACTTGATGTTATGTCGGGTATCGTTTTCTGGTGAACAAACCCACAAAATTTGGAACCCACACACCCAATCGTTTCCCAACTCATGACCGCGGCGGTCGGCTCTTGCGCGTTCTCGGCGTTGGCTTTGGTCTGGCCGTAATTATCGGCAACACCATCGGCGCCGGAATTTTCCGCACCCCCGGGGTCATAGCCGAACTGCTTCCTAATGCCTGGCTGTTTCTCGGCGTTTGGATTGTGGGCGGGTTGTACGCGCTCCTGGGAGCCATTTCGATTGCTGAACTGGGAGCGATGATCCCGCGTTCCGGTGGGCAGTATGTTTTTGCTCGCTATGCACTGGGCGAGTATGCAGGATTCATTGTGGGCTGGAGCGACTGGATCTCAAGCTGCGGCAGTACTGCGGCAGTTGCTATCGTAGTGGGTGAATTCGCGGGCGCATTATTTCCCGCACTAGCCGAAAAGAGCGGCCCGATCGCCGTCTCAATCGCGATCTTTTTTGCTCTCTTACAATGCCGTGGAATTATCTGGGGCAGCAACATTCAGAATGTTACGAGTTTGCTGAAGGCCCTGGCCTTCCTGGCTCTCATAATCGCTGCGTTCCTGCTGGGCGACCAGGACACAGCCTCTGAGCCTGCTAAAGCGATGCCCGCAGGACTCCCGCTATTCGCCGCGTTTATTTTGGCGTTGCAATCAGTCATTTATACCTACGACGGATGGGCCGGAGTGGTTTATTTCTCCGAGGAAGTTAAACGTCCCGGTCGCGATATTCCTCGGGCGCTGTTCGGCGGCGTTATTTCTGTGATCGCAATTTATCTTATGGTCAATCTGGCCCTGCTCTACGTATTACCTATATCAAGAATTGCCGGGCAAGACTTGGCCGCCGGCGCGGCCGCTCAGGTGATCTTCGGTGGATACGGCGACACAATTTTCAGATCGTTGACCATCGTGTCCATGCTCAGCGCAATTAACGCCTTACATCTGATGGCCACGCGCGTGCTGTACGCGATGAGTCGAGATGGTCTCTTCCTACGGAAGGCTGCGAACGTAAACGAAGGTGGAACGCCCACTGTAGCCCTACTCGCAAGCACAACGGTCGCCGTGTTCTTCATCGTCTTCGGCCAGACTTTCGAGAAAGTCATCACCGTGTTGGCGTTGTTCTTTGTCGCTAACTACACCCTGTCCTTTATTTCAGTTTTTGTTTTGCGGGCGCGGGAGCCGGAGAAGGAGCGGCCCTATCGTGCCTGGGGCTATCCCTGGACTACCGCGCTGGCTCTGCTGGGATCGATCTTGTTCCTGGTGGGCGCGGTTGCGAGCGACGTCACCAGCGACTCACGCAACAGCTTTTATGCTCTGATCCTTTTAACGGCGAGTTATCCCGTGTTTCGAGTTGTGAAACTTCTCAGCGGCCGGTGAGCTTTGTAGGGGCGTCCCTCCGTGGGCGCCCCTGCTTTTGATAGGCGCATCTCAAAAGATGGCGCTTTCGTGTAACCCTTTCAGGAAGTATTTGCCCAATCGAGGGGGCGCCCACGAGGGACGCCCCTACAAAGTCCAGTTTGACTCATCTGGTGGCAAACCTTATTCTCACTTCAGTCTCCGTTGCTGACCGACTTCTTTAGTTCATCACAAATTCCCGAATGATTCCTGCGCAGGAGTTACAAGCCTATGTAGCTTCCAGCGGCTAATTACTACAACCTGGTATCATCGTAATAAGACAATTCTTCGACCGAGCTGTAGCGCCTGGGGCCCCGCCAACGCAAACAGCGTTATCCACTGGACGCAAGATGGGAGCGGTGTACTCTTCATTGATTTCCGCAACGGCGTAACCAATCTTATGCTCCAGTCTTTTGATTCCAGCCCCACGAAGCAGCTCACAGAGTTCACAA
>JBGTLM010000106.1:0-8161 GCA_041744135.1 Pyrinomonadaceae bacterium | reverse complement strand
CTAGTTCTTACCGAAAATTACCCAGTCGCCGTGTGATGTGCCCATGAAGAGGAGCAATGGAAGCGACAGCCAGGCGTTAGTTCGCGATGCGAGAAAAGCCTGGCGAGCCAACTCCGGTGGCGCCGCCGGCCCAGTGCCGGCCGTGGCCGCGATAATCCGCTTATTGTTCGGCCAGATGATGCCCCAAACATTCAGCATCATGACTATGCCGTAAGCACCACCAACGCCAATAGAAATGGTCTTGTTGCTGGCCCAGCTCTCGCCACCGGCGGTCAGCATTCCGATGAAGAACTTCACCAGACCCCAGGTAATTATCGCCACCAGTATGAGCATCACGATCGCGAACAGTCGTCCATCCTTGGTTAACGCCGCCACCTTCTTGATAATAAGGAATTCCACGATGAACAAAACAATCGGATAGGTTAGCCACGCGAACAGTACCCACCAGAGGTTGACATCGCCGCCACCAACCACGTTCGCGTTATTCACGTCAGCTTTCAGTGTGTACATCGCGAAGTACGCAAGGCCCGAAAGCACCGTGACGACTGCGCCCCAACGGAAGTACCAGAGTGCCCGCGTTAGCAGGTCTGGATTGACCTTCTTCTTAGTGTCCGGATCAAGGGCCTTCTGAAATGGAACGTTTACGAGGTTGAAAAAATAGAGCAACCCGATCCAGGCGATACCTGCGACGAAATGTGCCCAGCGAAGGAAAATCCTCAGGAACGCCTCGCCGTTGGGAGCGTGAAAGATTTCCTGAAACATAGCCAGACTGATGGGGAGATGAACAGTTGACTCGATTAGCATAGGCCCTCCGAGGTGTTAAGTGGGACAGACAGGTCATCTGCCGAATTCACTTGAGTTGTTAGAATTACCCGCGCAGATTACACCCAGACCCTCTTGAGACGCAATCATATCGACATACGTTAAGTTGGTTATGAATCAACGCAACCCTTTAGCAGTTTCGAATGGATGGATTCGAACACTCCGCACGAGCAGATCCACTCATCCCACAGAACCATTTGCGGTAGCCGGGTGGGTCCTCGTTAGCTATGCTTAATCATCAAAGTCTGAGGATGTTACTGACCTCATGAGACCGCGGCTTGAGGATGAGTAGCTAGCCCACCCGATACCGCGAATCAACGTTGGGACAGAACTGATGGGAAATGAGAAATGAGAAATGGAGAATGCTCCTGCTCGTGCTCTCTGCCTACTGATCATCGACGCGCCGCACATCAACAATCTCGCCGCGGAAGGTGCGCAGCATTTGCTGAACGACCGGATTTTCCTCGGCAGATTTGCGCAACCGTTGTTTATCGCGAAGTTCCTCGTCTTCTTTCGAGGTCTCGGCGTCAGCCGCCGCCGCCGTCACGTCCTTGATGCCGATGCGCACCCCACAATCGCGTTTAGCAACCTCGTAACAGACCTCACGTAGAATCTTTATGTTGTCGCTTTTCGCGAGTGTATCGCGGAGGTGCCTAGCTTCAGGAGCAAACTCGACATACAGCTCGCCGTCATCCAGCGAGGCGCTGCGCGCGCCTTCCAGCGCAGTTACTAGAAACATTTTGCGCCTGGCTTCCAGGGCTGACTTGATTCGCTCAATATCCGAATCAACAACGCCTGCATTTTGACTGCTTTCAGCCACGGAGCGAGGTTCCACAGGCGCATTCGCTCTGGAAAAAGGAGCGGACGTGAGCGCTGAAGCCGGTTCAGTTGCGGAGTCCCCGGCCGGGCAGCCTGGCTGGGGTGCGGGTTCGAGCACCAGCTTTGCCGCGGTTCCGGCAAAAGATTCGCCTATCGCATTCGGAGCCGAGCTTGTGGCAGCAGTTGACCGTCTTTTCCCCGCGTCTTCGGAGCCACTCGCAGTTGACGCAGTACTTTTTGTTTGGACTGGCAAATTGCCAGTGCAAAGAGCCTCTTCAAGGGCAACAAGTCGGTCTAGCAGATGCCCAAGCGGTTCCAGCCGGCGCATCTCCATCAACTTCACCAAGCCGATTTCCAACTGGTAACGGGGATGGGCTGCAGTTCGGAGTTTGGTTTCCGTCTCGGCCAGTGAGTGGAAGAAACGGACGAGATCCGACTCGGAGAAGAGGGCGGCCTCCCGTTTCAGCTCGCTGGCATCACATACTGCCGACTCCAAAAGTTCCTCACTACCCGAAACCTTGGTCACTAGAAGATCGCGCAGGTGGGCCAGCAAGTCCCGGCAGAAGTTTCGTAAATCGTGACCGCGCATTACCACATCATCAACGACGGCGAGAGCCTGCGCGGGCTTATGATCCGCAATGCCGTTGATCACGCGAATTAGACTGTCTGCGCCGGCTACGCCGAGCGCCATTTCCACATCTTCTTTTTTTATCTCCGCGCCGGCAAAACTGATCACCTGATCAAACGCCGACTGCGCATCGCGCATCGACCCTTCACCGGCCCGGGCTATCTCGCGCAGAGCATCATCAGGAACTGTGATCTTTTCGGCCTCGGCGATGAGTCTAAGCCTTTCGAGAATCTTTGCTGCAGCTATGGTGCGAAACTCAAATTGCTGGCTGCGAGAGAGGATCGTTTCCGGCACCTTGTGTCGCTCGGTAGTCGCCATAATAAATACGACGCGCGGCGGCGGCTCCTCAATCGTCTTCAGCAGCGCATTAAATGCCGCCGTTGAGAGCATATGGACTTCGTCGATGATGAAGACCTTGTACCGATCCCTGGCCGGGGCAATTCCGACGCTGCCGATAATTGATTCGCGTACATTGTCGACGCCTGTGTGAGAGGCGGCATCGATCTCCTGCACGTCAATCGAGCGGCTCTCGGTAATCTCCCTGCAAGAAGCACAGGCATGCAAATCATCTGCGCGGCAGGGGCTATGCGTAGGTCGAGGAGACTTGTGGCAGTTGAGCGCCTTGGCCAGAAGACGCGCGGTCGTGGTTTTCCCGACACCGCGGGCACCGGAAAACAGATACGCGTGGTGCAGCCTCTCGTGCTCGATGGCATTACGCAGCGTGCGAGTGATGGGTTCCTGGCCCGTCACATCGTCAAAGCTCTGCGGGCGCCATTTGCGTGCGATTACTTGATACGACATTTGAAAGTGATGAGTACTGACTAAGTGATGAGTGACTGAGGTTCGATGAAGAGTTTCTTACTCAGTACTCATCACTCAGTACGCATCACTGCGATTTGGCCAGACCCCGGACTTACCCGCAACACACGCCGCGATTGCTACCGTTGCTCCGTTCCCGGCCTGGCGGGGTTCACAAAGCAAGCGTTGTGCGGAGCCCGGGATCTGATAAGTCATTGTCAATTTCCGATTGCCAATTGCCGACTGCAAATTGGAAAATGTTCCCAGTCTGTGATCTCTCTATGAGTCTCAAACCCCAATTGGCAATTGGCAATCGGAAATCGGAAATGTCAAATCTCGGTCTTGCGATGAGCCACCATTCTCAGCAACCCATTGATAATGAGATGCAGCATGACATAGGCGACTATCGCCACGACGATGGGTAGCATCAGCGTATGTCCGTCCTCAGTGCGCGGAGCGTCCACGATGCCTTTGAACGGAGCGTAGAATGGATTCGTAACAGCCACGATGAACTGGACAAACCCAGCAGTACTGCGGGCTGCCAAGAGCGCCAGCAGAAACCTCATTGCCAACAGCCCGTAGATAACAAAGAAAATATAGTCGATTACCTGCGAAATGCGCGCCGCGCCTCGCCCTCGTTCTACTTCCCGCTCGGTATCAACTACTTCATCTACTGCTTTGGCGCGAAACTGGCCAGCGACGTTCTCAATTTTACGTGCCTCTCCCGGTGGTGGAGCCTGGCTCGCTTGCTGCGCAATCTCAGCGTTAACGTCACCTTCAACCTGTGCTTTTACTGATTCATGCTGTACGGAGCGTCGCGCCTCGTCATCCGCTAGTTTGTTATCGTCCATACCTTCCTCATTCCCAATTTCCAACTGCCAATTGCCAATTTAATGAACCGATTCAACGCTCCATCAAGCAATCTACATTTGGCAATTGGCAATTGGCAATTGCAAATGTCTGGCGGAGAGGGTGGGATTCGAACCCACGGAACGGTTTCCCGCTCACAGCATTTCCAGTGCTGCCAATTCAACCACTCTTGCACCTCTCCCCGGAATTTAAGATTGCGGATTTCGAATTTAGCCACGGAGTTTGGTGGTTGTCTTTCCAATTCGAAATCCGCAATCCAAAATTCAACTGGCGGAGAGGGTGGGATTTGAACCCACGGTGGAGTTTCCCCCACTCCGGTTTTCGAGACCGGTGCACTAAGCCACTATGCGACCTCTCCGTAATAGAAGGATGAAGGCGGCAAGACCGCGAACGATACTTTGTCTCATTCAGCTCTTCAACCCGTGTCATTGATGCTTCATCCTTCATCGGCTTCGCGCCGCGCGCGAAAAAACTGATGCATCAGTTTGCGGCAGTCTTCTTCCAGCACTCTGGCAGTCACGGTAATCCGATGATTTAAGAAATCCGTGTCGCAAATGCGGAATCGGGACTCCACCGCTCCGGCTCGCTCATCGGGCGCGCCATAAACCAGTCGACGGACTCTTGCCTGGACGAGACCCCCGGCGCACATTGCACAGGGTTCAATCGTGGAATACACAACCACATCTGGTAGCCGGTAGTTCCCGATCTTACGCGCCGCCTTGCGCAGGGCCATCATTTCCGCGTGGGCAGTCGGATCAATGTCGGTGCGCGTTCTATTCCCGGAAACCGCAAGCAATGTGTCACCGTTAACAATACAAGCGCCGACAGGTATCTCACCACGCGCCTCAGCATCTCGGGCTGCCGCGATCGCCTGGCGCATCCAATGCGCATCCAGATCTGTGTCCACGGCGGCAGTCATGATAGAAGTCTTTCAATCAAACAGGGGAGTTTGAACTATAGGTGTCACACTCAAAGGCTGTCAAGCAGGGCATATTTTACTAATTTCACCCGTGAAACCCGTTGCTTTTGTCTGAACTTGACTACAAGCGACTCACGAGCGCGTGCTATGATGACTACCCGGAGTCCGGACGCCGCTCTTCCTGCCGCGCTCCTTTCGAGTCCATTCTATGACCATGGAAACACATCAAAGCGGCAGCGGCCCGTTATCAGCAGAACGGGTGCCGGGTCGCTTGCGGCCGGCAGCTTCCGCCGAACCTCCCACATCGGACCGCACTCTTCAAACGCCTGCAAGCTGGATGCGCAAGATGGCGGCGGGTGAATTCAACACCGCCATGATTCATTTTTATCGCGGTGAGGTGCAGCGTTCCAACACCTGGCGAAACCGGCTTGATACGACAACAAATTGGGCGGTGCTGACGGCCGGCGCGACCCTCTCATTTGTTTTTAGTTCACCCAGTAATCCGCATTTCGTGATCCCGATCAACTCGATTCTGGTAGCCATCTTCCTGCTGATGGAAGCTCGTCGCTATCGATATTACGAAATCTGGTCGAGTCGTGTACGAGTGTTGGAAACCGGATACTTTGCCCAACTACTGGCGCCCGACAGCGTTCCGCTTGATGAATCGTGGGCGCAGCACCTGGCGTCAGATTTGATCACGCCCCACTTTACAATCAGTGAGTGGGAGGCGGTGGGTCGAAGACTGCGCCGCAACTACCTATGGATCTTTGCCCTTCTGGCACTGAGCTGGAATCTCAAAGTCTACCTGCATCCGCTTCCAGCACGTGACTTCAATGCCTTTCTCGATCGCGCCACCGTCGGCGTCGTGCCTGGTTGGTTCGTGTTTGTGATTGGTGTGATCTTCAATGCCGCGATTGCAATATTTGCGATTGGCACGGTACGTCTGCGCGAAGCCACCGGCGAGGTGCTGCCCCAGCATCAGTTCACGCTGCGTCCGCTTATCACAATGAAGAGATGGACCCGGGCCGCAACCGGCACCGGACGCACGACCCAACGGGCAAAGCGAGCACGCCAGCGGGTGAGGAGCGGGACCATGACCGGCGAGTTTAGAAAGATCGATATCTCGGAAACCCCTGATAAGGATTCAAGAAAGCTCGACATAAGCGAGAATTCCGACACAAAAATTCCCGAAGAGACACTGACGAGAGGCTGAGGGAAGGGGTTAGCAAACAGAGTTGTGTTTCCTCTAGGCTAACCCACCACTTCTTGCCCTGGCACGAAGCTGAAAAAGTGATAATCATCAAAAGAAGCAGTAAGAGCGATCTCAGCCTCAGTTTCGCTGATATTCAACTCCCATCCTCATCCCAGCCCCTTTCCCTATCCTTATGATTGAACTGAACGGCCAAAGACTTTCCCTCCAGCAAGTCGCAGAAGTTGCCAAAGGCCGAGAACACGTTTCGCTTTCGGCGAACGCGCGGGCGCGGGCGGAGGAATCGCGTCGCGTCGTGGAGAAGATCGTAGCTGAGGGGCGCACGGTCTACGGGGTGAATACTGGATTTGGCAAACTCTCCGACATCCGCATAGAACCGTCTGCGTTGCGCGAACTGCAACTCAACCTTGTACGTAGCCATTCCTGTGGCCTTGGTTCCCCGTTGTCTGAGACTGAGTCGCGAGCCATGTTGCTGCTGCGCGCGAATGTGCTTGCCTGTGGTTATAGCGGCGCTCGACCGCTTCTGATCGAGGCGTTGATAGCCATGCTCGAGAGGGGCGTTACGCCTGTTATTCCCGAAAAGGGCTCGGTAGGGGCAAGCGGCGATCTGGCGCCGCTTTCTCATCTCGCATTGACAGTGATTGGAGAGGGCGAAGCTTTCTTCGAGGGCGAGCGCTTACCGGGAGCGGAAGCTCTGCGACGCGCCGGTCTCCAACCCTTGGAGTTGCAGGTAAAGGAAGGTCTGGCGCTATTGAACGGTACGCAGGCCATGGGGGCAGTCGGAGGGCTCGCCTTGCATCGTGCTGAAAGACTCGCGCGGGTTGCTGATGTGGCCGGCGCAATGACAGTCGAAGCTCTGCGGGGGACTCCCGTGGCCTTTGATGAGCGGATTCATCAAGCACGACCGCACGCGGGCCAGAGCGAAGTTGCTTCTCATTTGCGGGACTTATTGCGCGACAGTGAAATTCGCAAGTCGCATATTGAAAATGACCCACGAGTCCAGGATGCTTACAGTTTGCGTTGCATGCCACAGGTGCATGGTGCGGTGCGGGGAGCCCTCGGCCATGCCCGTGAGATCGTTGAAATTGAAACCGGGAGTGCCACAGACAATCCACTTGTGTTCGCAGAGACGGGAGAAGTCTTATCCGGGGGCAACTTCCATGGCTCGCCACTGGCCCTGGCTTTCGATTACGCCGCAATTGCGCTTACTGATTTGATGAGCATTAGCGAGCGCCGGATAGATCGACTGGTAAACCCGGATACAAACGAAGACTTGCCGCCGTTCTTAACGACAAAGCCCGGCATCGCTTCCGGCTTCATGATGCTTCAGGTGACCGCGGTCGCACTCCTGTGCGAGGCGAAAGTGCTCGCGCATCCAGCAAGTGTGGACAATGTCCCCACTGATGGTGGCAAAGAAGATCACGTTTCAATGGGCATGACTGCCGCCACGAAGCTGCGCTCTCTCGTAGACAATGCGGAGTTGATCACGGCAATTGAGTTGATTACCGCGGCCGAGGCGCTTGAATACCGCGCTCCTCTGGTTCCCGGCCGAGGGGTCAAACGAGCGCAGGAAATAGTGCGCACTCAGGTCGCCCGTCTGGTTGACGATCGCTCGATGTCTAACGATATTCAGAAAATGCAGCGTGCTCTTGGCAACGGCGAGTTTGATTCTCTCTTGTAGAATGCAATTGTTCAGTCGGCCCATTTGGCGTGCCTTGACGCTCAACTGTAGAACAGGAAGCGGTAGCGACCTGGCCGCTGCGCCAGACTCAAACTGGTTCATTGGGCCTTAAGTCTTGTTAACATGTTACGCCTATACCCGTTGATTGACCGTTGGGCAGCGGCCAGGTCGCTACCGCTTCCTGTTCTGTAGTCGTGTGGTATTACACGAGGTCAACTGCTCAGCTTATGAAGCGCAACTAGGACATTCTCTTGTTGTGATATCTTTTGTTCTTTAACCTGAAGGAGAAACAAGATGGCAGACGCTTTTGATGATCGTAGGAAGGGTTTGGAAGAGGAGTACTTTCACCGTCAGAACAAAGAGGCCATTGAGAAGCTGCGGGCAAAGATGGCAGTCTCGGAGCAGGCGAAAGCA